>CAJAQO010000169.1 GCA_903944085.1 uncultured Verrucomicrobia subdivision 3 bacterium | reverse complement strand
CGGCCTGCGCACGGACGCCACCGCGCCGGATGGCTCGAACATTCCCAACGGCGGGACGGTCCCGTCTTATTATTCGGTCAACGTCGGCGCGGAACAAAGCTTCAAGCTGAACAACCGTGAGCTTTTGAAAGCCCGCATTGACATTGTGAACGTCACCGACAACAGCTATGAACTCCGCTCTGGCACCGGCGTTGGCGTCAACGCCGCGCAATACGGCGCGCGACTCGGGTTCTTCGGCTCGATCAGCTATGTGTTCTAATAAGATTCAACTTGCCACGGCCGGTTTCGCAGGGGTCCGGCGTTGGGTTTCATTCAGGCGGACGAATTGCCTCTTTCGTTACGCCAATGCTGGATTTAACATCTTCCCGCATGGACATGACACTGCTTTCGCGGGTTGCCCGACGCTGGAAACAACCGGTTTGGATTGCCGCCATGATTGCTAACCTGGCCATGGCGACGGAAAACACGAATTCACCCGCCGCCGTTTCTTCCGTTGGCAGCACTAATGGAAATAACGTCGTCCATTTGCCCGGCATGACGGTGGTCGGCCGGCAGGACAGCCTGCTCGGCATCGCGGACTCGGCCAGCCAGGGCACCACCGGCGCGGCGCAACTGGCCGAGCGGCCCATTCTGCGCAGTGGCGAAATTCTCGAAACCATTCCCGGCGTCATCATCACGCAGCACGCGGGCGGTGGGAAGGCGAACCAGTATTTTCTGCGCGGCTTCAACCTGGATCACGGCACGGACTTCGCGGTGTTCCTCGACGACCTGCCGCTCAACCTGCCATCGCACGCGCACGGCGAAGGCTATTCGGACATGAACACGGTCATCCCCGAATTTGTGCAGCGCGTGAATTACGAGAAAGGCCCGTATGACGCCGCTGTCGGCAATTTCGGTTCCGCCGGCTCCGCGCATCTGGAATTTTACAAAATCCTGCCATCGGATTTTGTCACGCTCGAAGGCGGCATGTATGGCTACGAGCGCGGCGTGTTTGGCGTCTCGCAAAAAACCGGCGCCGGCACCATCCTTTACGGCGGCGAGGCGGCGCACGACGACGGTCCGTGGACGCATCCGGATGATTATTGGAAGTTCAACGGCTTATTGACTTACAGCCAGGGCGATGAGCTGAACGGCTTCAGCCTTACCGCGCGCGGCTATCACGGCAAATGGGATTCCAGCGACCAGATTCCCCAGAGCTTCGGCCAGACGAATTTTTTCGGCACGCTCAATCCGACCGACGGCGGCGATTCGCAGCGTTACAGTCTGCAAGGCGAATGGCACCGCCACGGCTTGAATTCCGAAACCAAAATCACGGCCTACGCGTTTTATTACGACCTCGATTTGTTTTCCGACTTCACTTACTTCCTCACCGACCCGGTTCATGGCGACCAGTTCGAGCAGCAGGACAAACGCTGGGTGGCCGGCCTCGACGCGCATCACACGATTTTCAGCCAGTGGTTCAAGCGCGATGTGGAAAACACCATCGGCGCGCAAGTCCGCAACGACTGGATCAACAACGGGCTTTATCAAACGGAAAATCGTGTGCGCGTGGACAAACTGGATTCGGACACCGGCGACATTTTGCCCGCCATGACCCAAGGCGATCATTTTACGGACACGGAAGCCGGTCTTTATTTTGAAAACAAAATCCAATGGGCGGAAAAATTCCGTTCCGTGGCGGCCATTCGCGGCGACTTGGATTATTTTGACGTGCATAGCTTGAGCAACCCGGCCAACTCCGGCACCGCCGACACGATTCTCCCCAGTCCGAAGTTGAGTTTGATTTTCGGCCCGTGGGACAAGACGGAATTTTATGTGCAAGGCGGATTCAGCTTTCACAGCAACGACGGGCGCGGCGCGACGCAGACGCAGGAGCCGGTCTCGGCGGACAATCCGACCGGCGGTGCCACCGCGCAAATTCCCGCCTTGATCAAAACGCGCGGCGCGGAAATCGGCGTGCGCACGCTGATCATTCCCAAACTTCAAAGCACCGTTTCGCTCTGGTATCTGCACAGCGATTCCGAATTGATGCAGGACGGCGACACCGGCGGCACCACCGCGTCGCAGCAGCCAAGCGACCGCTACGGCGTCGAATGGGCGAATTTCTATTCGCTGACCAAGCACGTTTCGCTCGACCTCGACGCGGCGGATTCCGTCGCCCGCTTCACCTCGGTGGATGCCGGTGACGCCGCGCCCGGCAGTCCCGGCGGCGAGCGCGTGCCGGAAGCCGTCGGCGTGGTGGTTTCATCGGGGATCACGCTGCATGATTTTCATGGCTTTTCCGCGAGCCTCCGGCTGCGTTATTTCGGCCCGCGCGATTTGACTTCGGACGGTTTGTATAAATCCAGCGAAACCATTTTGCTCAACGCGGAAGTTGGCTACCAGATCAACAAAACCTGGCGCGTGTCCGCCGAAGTTCTGAACCTGCTCGACCGCCGCGATCAGGACATCACCTACGCCTACGAATCGCGCGTGACGCCATCCGCCCCGGCGACGTTTCAAAATGTCTATCATCCCGTCGAACCTATCCAATTTCGCGTCGGGCTGACCGCGCGATTTTAGAAATCAAAGCCATTGGACCCCAGGCAAACAACATCCAGTTACGAGTTGAAAGACGAACTCGCGCGGCTGTGCCTGCCGTCGGCCAGCAGCGATGCTAACCTGAAGCTCGCGTGGGTGAATTCGGTTTGTATCCTGGTTCTTCTGATTGGCATTGCCGGCGCGCGACGCGGCGTGATTGCCATCAAACCGGTCCCGCCCATGCGCGTCGAAGTTCCCGTTGTCGTGCTGCCGACGGTTTTGCCGCCGCAGGCCGTCGCGCCAAAACCGGAGCCGGCGGAACCGAAAAACCAGCCGCAGGTTCTCGTCGTGCTGCCGACCGCGCCGAACATCAACTTCGGCGTGCCGACGGTCGGCACGCTTGTTGCGGATGTCGCGCTTGTGACCGCGCCGCAGCCGCAGGCGATCCCGCTGCACATCGGTTCGCTCAACAACACCGGCGCGGGCGGCGAACGGCCCGAACCGCCTTATCCCAAAATCGCCCTGGAGTTGGGCCAGCAAGGCACGGTTGTTTTGTCGCTCACCGGCGACAATGCGGGCAATGTCGTTTCGGCAGAAGTGAAAACTTCTTCCGGTTCAGCCGTTCTCGACCGCGCCACGGTGGACTTTATCAAGCGTCATTGGCGGCTGCCGACGGACAGCAGCACGCGCCTTTTTGAAACCAGCGTCACCTACAAATTGCTACTGAACTAACCCCGCGACGCAGACATCCAAAATAAATCTATGAATCCAATGTTCGCAAACATCGTTCTCGAATTTTTCCTCAAAGGCGGCCCGGTCATGTGGCCGATTCTCGTCAGCGCCCTCGTCGCCGTCGCCGTCGTCGGCGAACGCGCGTTCTGGTGGTGGCGCGAAAGCGGCAAGCGCGACCCGCAAAAGCTGGAGCAACTGCTGGCCGCGCTGGAAAATTCCGACCTGCCCGCCGCCAAGCAAATCGCCGCCGGCTCGGACGATCCGGTGATTCGCGTCCTTCGCCACGGCTTGAACCATCTGGGCCGTGCGCACGGCTCGTTGATTGGCGCGCTGCAACTGGCGGCGGGCGTCGAACTAAAACGCGCCGGACGATTTCTCACCGTGATGGACACATTGGTCACGCTCGCGCCGCTGCTCGGCCTGCTCGGCACGGTGACGGGATTGATGCGCGCATTTCTCAACATCGGCAGCGCCGAGTTGTCCGTCACCGCCGTCACCGGCGGCATCGGCGAGGCATTGATTGCCACCGCCTGCGGGCTGGGCATCGCCATTTTTGCGCTGATTCCGTTCAATTACTTTTCCGCCAAGGTGACGCAGTTGCAGTTCGACTTGGAAACAGTGGCGACGAACGTCGAAGTGATGGTCGGCGGCGGCAAAGCGGGCGAAACCGTCCATTTGCAAAAGCCGGCCACGCCAAGTCAGGCCACAAGTCATTAAAGCCACAGATTAACACAGATGAAACACAGATTGAATCCAAGTGAAAAGAATTGGGCGCGCGCGATGGAAGGCGTTGTGAAATTTCTCTTCGCAGCCTTCGCGTTCTTCGCGCGACCAAGAATCTGTGTCCATCTCTGTTTCATCCGTGGCTAAAATAATATGAGGATTATCTCGCCCGTTCCGAAACGCCGCACGCGGATTGTCATCATTCCGCTGATTGACATCATGTTTTTTTTGCTGGCGGCGTTCATGATGGTGAGCATCCAGATGAGCAAGACGGAAAACGTCAAGGTGCATCTGCCGTCCGCCTCGCAGTCGCGGCAGGATTTCCGGCCGGACATGGTCAACATCGCCGTGGACAAGTCCGGCGCGGTGTGGCTGGAGAAAAAGGAGGTCTCGCTCGCAGCACTTGGCCTCGCGTTGAGCAACCGTTTCGCCGCCAACCCCGAACTGCCGGTCTATGTCAGCGGCGACCGCGACACGCTGCACGGTGACATGGTGAAAGTTTATGAAACTGCCTGCGCGGTGGGCATTCAAAAGGTCGCGTTTATGACGGAAGCCGTAAAGTGAGCTACCAATGAACACAAATAAAACACAGATTGGTTGTCCGCAGATTGCGCGGATTTGCGCAGATTTGTTGAACTTACATTTTCATCCGCGTCATCTGCGAAATCCACGGATACTTAATCTGTGTTTCATCTGTGTTTCATCTGTGGCCAAAATGATTTCATGAAAATCCGCACGCCCATTCCGGAAAAAAAATCGCGGCTGGAAATCATTCCGCTGATTGACATCATGTTTTTCCTGCTGGCGTCCTTCATGATGATCAGCCTGCAGATGCAAATCGTCCGCACGGTCAAAGCAAACCTGCCCACGGCCACACTCGCCACGCCCACGAAGAAACCCGACATCGTAAATCTCACCGTCAACCGCGACGGCCAGGTTTCCGTGGACGACAAGGCCATGGCCTTTCCCGAACTGCTCACGCTGCTGACGAACCGTTACAGCTTGAACACGAACTTGCCGGTTTATATCACCGGCGCGCACAGCGCCACGCACGGTTCGGTGATGTTCGTTTTGGATTTTGTGAAACGCGCCGGCATCCAGCGCGTCGCCATCGCTGTCAAAGCCGCCCCCGACCAACCCTGACATGAAAAACTTCCAACAAAACCTGCTCATCGTCCTCGCGCTCGGCCTCTGCGGTCTGTGCGTCTGGCAATGGTATGAACAAACTATCCAGCGCGATGAAATCATCACCATGAACGGCATGATCTATGAAAAAAACGCCGCCATTCAGAACGCGACCAATTCCGTCGCCACGTTGAATCATCAGGTGAACCAGATGGACGCGCGCCTTACCGAAATCAAGGCTGTTGTCGCGACCAATGAGCAGCTTGTCATTTCGCAAAAGGCCGACCTCGCGCAATTGCAATTTGCCAACCTCAACCTCACCAACACAATCACCCAATACAAAATTGCCGTGGACACGTTGGAGGCGAAATTGAAGGACGCCTACGCCGGCATTGACCAGCAGAACGAAACCATCACCAACCTGATCTCCCAGCGCAACGACCTCGTGCAAAAATACAACGACGAGGTGAAAGACCGGAACGACGTCGTCGCCAAATACAACGACTTGGCCACGCAGGTGAAGAAGCTGCAAGGCGACTCCAAGACCCCGTAACGACGTCCCGGTAGAGTGCCACAGGTTAAAATTCAGTCCATGGTCTGCCTGTTCGTATGCTTCAGCCGTCTGTTCGTATTCGCCTGGCCCGTGTTCGTATTTGCGGGCGCTTGGTTCGTATTAAAATGCTCCGTGGTCGTATCCGCGTGCTCCGTGATCGTGTTTGTGCCGGGCCTGTTTGTGTTCCAGCACGGGTTGGACGTGTTGATGCCAACTTTGTTCGTATTCGCGTCGCTGCTGGTCGTATTCATGCCAACATTGTTCGTATCCGTGCCAGGTCTCTTCGTATTGAAATGGCAAAAGTTCGGGCTTTTTGACCGATTGAATGGTGACCACGGCAAACGTCGCGCGGGTGCAGTAGAAATTATTTAGATTAGAATTAGAAACAATGCTTTTAAGTCATTCAAATAATTAAAATTTTTGCTTGAATATTTTCCCCAGCCGGCGCTTAAATCGTTTCAGGTCGGAAAAGCCGGCCGTTTAACCAAGTAAAACTATGAAAAATAAATTCATTGAGTTCGTCAAAGGTCGCGCCCGCGCGACCATCAGCGCCGCCAAGGCGCTCGCCGAAAAATGGATCTGGCAGGAGGAATCCGTTGACCAGATGGAAACCCAACTGGAAGCGATCACCGGCAACAACCTGGCCACCCCGCCGGTCGTCGGCCAGGAGGAACTCGCCAGCCAGGCCGGGCGCGCGCTGGCTTTGGCCGAGGGCACTTGGAAGACGCAGCTCAACGCGCTGCATCAATGGACCGTGCAGGGATTGAACATGGCCAAAACCAAGTTCCGCAACGATCCGGCGAATCTCGCGGTGGTCTCCGGCCTGCACGCCGACGGCTCCACGCCGGAAGAAATTCTCGCGCAGGCGCTGGCCTGGGAATCAGCTTGGGGCAAGGCGGCTCCGACCTGGAACCCCAGCACGGCCAACAGCTACGCCGCCTACAAGGCGCTGCGCAAACAGTGCGCGGAGGATTTGCAGATTGCCTTCAAGGACGCCAGCTCGGCCGCCAGTGAGGAGACGGGCAAGCTGGAGCAGATGTGCAATGATCTCAACGATGTGATCATGGCCTGGTATGCGGACGCTACGAAAATGTTCCTGCCCGGCACGGCGGAGGGCGACATGATCCGCAGCAGCATCCCCACCACCTACACCGCGTCGTCGAACAAATCGAAGCCGGCACCAGCGCCGGCGACGTCCACGGGCAAGACGCCGTGAATTTTGGCTAAAAAAACGACGAATCAAACCGACGGCGGCTGTCACGAGGGCAGCCGCCGTTTGCTTTTTTAACGTTGAATGGAATGGTTGCGCCCGGGGTTGCGCCGCCAGGAACATTTTTGCATTCCGAAAACCGCCGCCATGGCGCCGCACAAAAAAGCATTCCCGGCAAAAATTTCCTCAAGTCGCCCACGGCCCCGCCGATAGCATGACGGGTCAGATGCGGACGGGCTGAACCTGCCGACACGTCGGCGCCAGAGATTTTACCGAATGAATTTTTTACCGAGATCCCATGATGGCGGGCGACATTCACAGCACGGGTTGGCGGGCCGGCGATTCGCCGGGTTGCCGGCGTAGGTTGACCTATGCTACCGAACAGCAAATGGGTGATCGCACCGCCGCGCAAAACGCTCGTTGTGGGCGTGGCGGACATGGTGGTCAGCAACGACAGCAGCGCGGAAATTGTGACCTACTCGCTGGGCTCCTGCCTAGGCATCACCATTTACGATCCGGTCAAAAAAATCGGCGGACTGCTCCATCTCATGCTGCCTGACTCAAAAATTGATGCCGCCAAGGCCGTCAGCGCGCCCTACATGTTTGTGGACACCGGCGTGCCGCGATTATTTCACGCGGCTTACCATCTGGGCGCGGATCGCAGCCGGCTCATCGTCAAAGTGGCCGGCGGCGCGCAATTGCTCGACCAGCAGGGCATTTTCAACATCGGCTCCCGCAACTTCGATGCGCTGGGAAAACTGCTCGCGCAAAACGGACTCAAAGCCCACGCCACCGACGTGGGCGGCTTGTCTTCCCGCACGGTGCGAATGGATTTGACGAACGGCCTCGTCACTGTCAAAACCCCCGGTGCCAACCCCTACCCGCTATGACCGCCCAAGAAATCATCAACAAGGTGAAAAACCTGCCGCCCATTTCGCAGGCGGCGCTGAAACTGGTCAATCTGTTGGAACAGGCGTCCATTTCCAACGACGAAATCGTGCAGGTCATCAAATGCGACAATGTGCTCACGGCGAAATTGCTGCGCGCGTGCAACTCGCCTTACTTCGGCCTCGACGAACCGGTTTCTTCCGTGGATCAGGCGGTGCTGATGCTCGGCCATCAGCAGATTTTGCACATCGTTCTCACGCTGGCGTTTGGCAGCGCGATGGTGGTGCCGCTGCCCGGCTACGCCGTCGAGGCGAACGAGCTGTGGCGACATTCGTTGATCACCGCCACGGCGGCGGAGATTGTCGCTGCGGAAGCGTTTGACATGAATGTGGAGACACCGGTCGCCTTCACCGTCGGCTTGCTGCACGACATCGGCAAGCTGGTCATGGGCCAGGCGATCACGCCGGAAATTCAAAGTGAAATCCGGGCGCTCATCGAAAAGCAAAGCTGTTCCCGTTCCGAGGCGGAAAAAATTATTCTCGGCACCGACCACGGCGAAATCGGCGCGTGCCTGCTCCAAAGCTGGAATTTGCCGGAGGAAATTCTCGAAGCCGTGGCCAATCATCACAAACCCATTTGCGAGCCGCGACCGAAACTTTCCGTCATCACGCACGTCGCCAACTGTCTCGCGCATCTCGCCGGCTCGGCTCCAGGCTGGGATGGTTTCGCCGTGCGGGTGGATCCGCAGGCCATCGCGGTGTTGAACATTGACGAGGCCCGGCTCGAAGGCATGGTGGCCAACGTCCGCGAGTCTTTTGAACGGGTGGATCAATTTATGACCATGGCATGAGTATTCTGAAAAAAATCCGCGTGCTGGTCGTGGACGATTCTGCCGTCGTCCGCCGCATGATTTCCGACGCGTTGTCGCGCGATCCAGAAATCGAAGTGGTCGGCACCGCCTGCGATCCTTACGTCGCGCGCGACATGATTTTGGAACTGGAGCCGGACGTGCTGACGCTGGACATCGAAATGCCGCGCATGGACGGATTGACGTTTCTGAAAATTTTGCAGGAGCACCGCCCGATGCCCGTCGTGATCGTCAGTTCGCTGACGCAGGCTGGTTCCAAGATCGCCATGAAGGCGATGGAACTGGGCGCGGTGGATGTCGTCGCGAAGCAAAGCTCGGCCTGGAACATTGGCAGCCTGCACGAACAATTGGCGCACCGGATCAAGGGCGCGGCGCGGGCGCGGCTCTCGCTGCTCAAGCCGGCCAGCCAGGCCAGCAGCCCGACGGAAAGCAGCGCGGGCATACAATTTTCGCCGCGGCAATTGATTGTGATCGGGGCCTCGACCGGCGGCACCGAGGCGGTCAAAGATGTTTTGACCCGCCTGCCGGCCGAGCTGCCGGGCATCTGCATCGTGCAGCACATTCCGCCGATTTTTTCCAAGACGTTTGCCGAGCGGCTCAATGAATGTTGCGCGCTCGAAGTCCGCGAAGCCGCGCATGGCGACGAGGTGTGGCCCGGCACCGTGCTGATTGCGCCCGGCGATTTTCACATGGTGGTGGAATGGGACACAAATGTTTACCGCGTCCGGCTGCGGCAGGATCCGCCGATCCATTTCACCCGGCCGGCCGTGGACATGCTGTTTAATTCCGCCGCGCACAGCGCCGGGCGCAACGCGGTGGGCGTGCTGCTCACCGGCATGGGCCGCGACGGCGCGCAAGGCATGCAGCAATTAAAATCCGCCGGAGCCATCAATCTGGCACAGAATGAGGCGACGTGCGTGGTCTATGGGATGCCGCGCGCCGCCGTGGAACTGGGCGTGGTGGACCGCGTGCTGCCGTTGGATCACATGCCCCACGCCATTCTTCACGCCCTGCGCGAGCGCGCCCCGAAATCCACCGCCGGTGTGCTGCAACCCAAATAAATTATGAGCCAGACCGTTCAACTCCCCAACATCTGTGAATTCATGAACCGCCACCTGGTGGACGTGTTTGAAACGATGCTCTCCATGAAGGTCGTCGGCGCGCCTTGCGCCGGCGTGCCGCAGTTTGAGGAGCGCGTCACCGGCTGCGTCGCGTTCGCCGGCGAGCACATTAACGGCGCGGTTTATCTGCATCTGGCCGCGCCATTCGCCACCGAAGTGGCGGCCGCCATGATCGGGCTGGCACCCGCCGATTTGGGCGAAGCCGAGGTGAACGACGTGGTGGGCGAAGCCACCAACATGCTTACCGGCGGCCTCAAATCCTGGCTGTGCGATTCCGGGGCCGAGTGCGCCGTGAGCACGCCCGCGATCATCCGCGGTTCCGCGTTTGCGATTGAACCCGTGCCGCAGGTCGAACGTGAATGGCTGATTTTTAATTGCAACGCCAACCGCATTGTGGTTGAAATCCACGTCAAATTTGGCTAACCTCAAACTGGAAAAATTTATGGCTACAAAAATATTGAGCGTTGACGACAGCCGCACCATCCGGCTCATCGTGGGCAAAGCTTTCAAGCCTTACGACTGCATTGTTCTCGAAGCCAGCAACGGTGAGGAGGGGCTGGTCGTCGCCGCGCGCGAAAAGCCGGACCTCATCGTCCTCGACGTCACCATGCCGGTCATGGACGGCGTCACAATGCTCACCAAGCTGAAGGAAGATCCGGCGCTGAAAGCAATTCCCGTCATCATGCTCACCGCCGAATCCGGCCGTGAAAACGTGTTGCAGATCGCCCGCCTCGGGGTGCGCGATTACTTGGTGAAACCGTTCAAGGAAGACCAGCTTGTGGAAAAAGCCGGACGCTGCGTCACTTTGGCAAAACGTCCGGTTGCGACTCCCGCCTGATGTCAGCCCAACCCGACATCAATCAATACAAGGAACTCGCCCGCCGCTATGGCATCGCCGCCACACCGGAGAGCGTTTCCCGGCTCACCCAGATCGTGGCCCGGCAAGATTGCTGCGTGGATGAAATCGTCCGCGTCATTGAAAAAGATCCCGGCCTGAGTTCCCGGCTGCTGCGCGTGGCCAACCCGCACGCGGCGGACGAATCCGAATACACTGTCGGCACCGTGGACGAGGCGATCATGCGCAACGGCATTGGCAGCGCGCTGCTGCTCGCCATGGGCACGCCGCTCTCGCTCGCGCTCATTAAAACTTTTCAGACGATGCTCTCGCTCAAGCTGGAGTCGGTGGATTTGCACCAGTTGGACAGCCTGTCCGGCCAGCACATGCTCGGTTCGATCGGTTTTGCCGGCAAGGTCACCGGCCACGTGTATTTACGCATGAGTTCGGCGTCGGCCAAGGCCATTGCCGCCGGCATTCTCGGCTTGGAACCCGGCGAACTGGGGCCCGATGAAATCCGCGATGCCGCCGGCGAACTGCTGAACATCATGACCGGCAATTTTAAATCCAACCTCTGCGATGCCGGACTGGACTGCAAACTCCAGCCGCCGAAAGTGGGCCTGACAGATGATTATTTCACGCCCATCGAACCCGGCAGCGGCTTGGAACGGCTGGCGTTTCGCGCCGATCAAATTCAGATCTTCGTCGAGGTAACCGCCAATCCTTGGGCCGAGTAATTGGCTGCCCGCCCGGTTCCCGGCGCGGACATTTCTTAGGATTTTTTCAGCGGCAAAAAAACCCGGAAGGTCGTGCCTTTGCCGGTTTCGCTTTCGACCTCGATCTTGCCTCGGTGGGCCTCGACGATCATTTTGCTCTGAAACATCCCGATGCCCAGCCCGTTTTTTTTCGTCGTTTGAAACGGGCGGAACAGCGAGCGGTTCATAAATTCCGGACTCATGCCGCAGCCGTTGTCGGCAATCGCCAGGATCGCCCAGCCGTTGCGCTGGCTCGTCTGAATTTGCACCTGGCCTGAGGACGAGGCCACGGCTTCGCGCGCATTGAAAATTAAATTCGTCGCGACTTTCAACATCTGATCCGGATCAAAAAACACTTTCGGCAGCGGTGGTAAATCTTTTTTCAGATTGATGCCGGCGACTTCTTCCCAGCCGGCGAGTGATTTGGCGACGAGTTCGTTGAGGTCGGATTCGACGGGCTTAATCTGCAGTTCATGGCGGATGGAGCCCAGCCGGCCGATGAGCCGGTTGATGTGCGCGACAGTTTTGCCAACGCCGCGCAGCGCGTCGGCGCGGAACGCCGGATCGTCGAAATGCACCGGCAGATTCTGGAGCATCAAATTGAGCGTGTTCGCGGTGTTTTTCAGGTCGTGAACAAAAAACGCGGACATGGTTTGAAAGGCTTCGAGTTCTTTTGTCTGCAAAAGTTTTTGCGACAGGCGAGTGTTCAGCAGGCCGGCGGCAATGTGGTCGCCGATGCACTTCAGCAGATCAAAATCCTGCCAGGTGAATTTCGCGGCGCTGACGCGGTCGCCCAAAATCATCAAGCCGACGATCTCTTCGCCGACAATCATCGGCACGCAGACGCGGCTGCCGCCTTTGCGAAATTCGTCCGGATGACAGCGGCGCAAAACGGCGGCCCAGTTTTCCTTCGCGGCGTCAATGTCCACCGGCTCGTGCTGGGCGTGCAACATTTGCAGGACTTCCGCGAGTTCTTCCTTGCTAGGCCGCAACGTGTCCGCCTTGGTTTCCGTGAGAAAAGTGGACGCGGCAAAAACGAGTTGCGACTGCTGTTCTTCCACCAGCCAGATCGTCACGGACAGTGCCTGAAAAATATCCGTCACGGATTTCACCGCCACCTGGCACAGATCCGCTTGGTTGACGCACGAGGCCGTGGCTTCCGTGAAGCGCCGCCAGACCGTGCGATAATCATAGAGCGGCCGTTGAAAATGCCGGCTCACAAACCGGCTGAGGCGCAGGCGCACACGGTCCGACAAGAGCAGGATCGTCAACAGCACCGCCGCCACCATGACGACAAACCACTTGACGACGACGGCATCCACGTCGCTGAAAAGCGAAATGACTTTGGCAAAGACGCCGATGGCGAGCAGGTAAATTCCCGCCAGCAAAACGGTCAGCGAACTTTGCAGGACGGCGTGGGACGGATATACGTCCAAATCGAAATGTCCCGCGCGGAACAGCGACCGGAGAATCAGCAGGCAGCCCACAAACAGCGCGCCGGCATCAATCAGTTGGAGCCGGGCATCAATGACGTGGCTCAACAGGATCTGGCTGCTGGTGCAAAATCGAACGGCGAACAAAACGCCCAAGCCGAGGATCATGAACTTGATCCGCCAGCGCATGACGCCAACCGTCGCGCGATAGGTTTTTTCCAGATTGATGCCGATCAGCACCAGGCCCGCCAGCAAGGCCAAGAACAAATAATATCCACTGATGCCCAGATCCAACGGCCGCCGCAGATCATTTGAGGTTAATTCTTGATCGCCGGTGATAACCAGCGCCAACGGAACGACGAAGGCTGCCAGCAATAAAAATTTCCAGCGCTGCAAAAATTCGCGGTAATTGCCTCGTCCATAACTCAGCGCAAACAGCAGCCAGACGCCTGGCAGCAGCGCAGTGGTCCAGAGCTTCCAATGCTGCCAGCGAACCATTTCCGGGACGGTTGCTGCCGCCAAAGACCGGCCGTTGAAAATGCTTTCCAAAGCCAGCAGTGCCATGCCCGCCACAAACGTCAGATGCACGAGTGAACGACGTTCGTTCCAAACCACCATAAACGCCACGGCACCACAGAAGATGGCGCTGGCATAGGCGAGCATGGTCGTATTGTTCATCGCTTGACCCAGGACGATTGCAACTGGCGTTACGCTCTCACAATTCAAGCCAGAACGCAGCAAAGAAATCGGGCGCTACAAATCCCGGTTGAAGCGGCACGCCCCAGGCAACTGTGTCGCGCCTGCAAAAAACAAGAGCAGGGATTGCGCCCTGCTCTTGTTTGGATTTTTTATTGATTTGACTGCGATTCAGGCCGTGATTTTTTTCTTCAACAGGGCCACGCCCGAGAGGGCGAGGCCAAGCAGCATGAGCGTCGCGCCACCATCCGGAACCGCTGCACTGGTGCTTTGCCAGGTGAACGAACTTCCAGACACACCAAAACCCAATTGCCAAGCGCCATAGGTGTTATCGGCTGAATTACCATCGGTAATCATCCCGGCTCCAATGAGGTTGAGTTGTGCCGGCGTATCCAAAGATTCCGTTTCCGTCGTCACCAGCAGGCGGTAAGTAGTGGAACCCACCAGCACCGACCACAACTGAACATTAGGCAACAGATTGTTGGCCGGATTGACCGCAATTGGTGAGGCAAACGTAGGCGACCCTGCACCCACAAACGCTCCTAATGTGGTGGCCACACTAACCGTGTTAATGGTGAACGACGTTGCCGTCGTCAAATTGCCGAATGTGCCGCCATTTTGGGTGTAGGTGCCGGTGAACCCAATGCTGCCGTTGATGGGAACCGCCTGCGCGCACATTGTCAAAGCCAGAACGGCTGCAACCGGCCCCGCCAGTTTTATCCATTTTGTTTTTTTATTTCTCATTTGAATCCTTTCACTTGGTTTGGACCAACTTTGCGCTACGTTCCCCTATTTTCAGCATGGGAAATGCCAATGAAATGGCAACAAATTTCAGTCGGCAAATAATGGAGCCAAGGATTTCAAAATCAAAATGTTGCAAAAAATAACCCGGTTACCGGAATAATGAAGAAGCGTAAAGCGATCCGACTTTTTAGCCCGGTATTTGCTCAATTTGACCTCTGCCTTCTTTTGCAAGCGCATCATGACCAATCGGTTGAGCTTGAATTTGCTTAAAATGTAAAGTTTACCGACGCTTTTGCGCGGTAAACGGCGCTTGAACAGCAAAAAACAAGGGCAGGGATTGCTCCCTGCCCTTGTTTGAATTATTTTAGCTAGCGATTAGGCCGTCAGTTTCTTTTTCAACAGAGCCACGCCGGAGAGGGCAATGCCGAGCAACATGACCGTCGCGCCACCATCCGGAACCGAGGCGCTGGTGCTCTGCCAAGTAAAGGCGCTGCCAGCCACACCGAAACCCAACTGCCACACACCAAAGGTGTCGTCAGCAGAATTGCCATCGGTAATCGTTCCCGTGCCAATGAGGTTGACTTGGGTCGCTGAATCAAGCGATTCAGATTCCGTGCTCACGAACAGGCGATATGTGGTGGAACCGACCAACACCGACCACAATTGAACATTGGGGAGCAAGTTGTTAGCCGGATTGACTGCAATCGGCGAGGCGAAGGTGGGCGAACCCGCGCCAACAAAAACACCCGTGGTGGTCGCCACGCTAACCGTGTTCACGCTGAACGACGTTGCCGTGGTCAAATTGCCGTATGTGCCGCCATTCTGGGTGTAGGTGCCGGTGAAGCCAATGCTGCCATTGATCGGAACCGCCTGCACGCTCATCGTAACAGCGACAACCGCTGCGACCGCACCCGCCATTTTAATCCATTTTGTTTTCATTTTTTGTTTTCTTTGAATGTTTGTTTAGTGTTTCGGCCTGTTTGTGCCAACTTTCATGGTTGAAAGCAGGGACAATGCCAACAAAAATACAATCGTTTGTTATTGTTGTAATATATTACAATTAAGCATGTTAAACAACAAATAAAAAACAAATAATTTCATCTATGGAATCACAAAAACCACAAACCGTAAAGCAATCCGACCGCTTAAATGGCGAATCAACGGAAATTGAATCCTAAAAACAATCGCAAGTGTCTTATAATTAACAAAGTATGACTATTAATCTTAAAAAGTGTAAATTCCGCCGACGTTTTTGGCCCAAACTTGTTTTATTCGACGAATTCCAATGTCTGAAGCAACCTGAAAGCTGAAGTTTTCGCGCGGATGAGGGCAACAGCGCATCCCGTTTTTAACTCCGAAAAAGCGCCGTGCTATGCACGTCAACCTAGGTTTGGAACTTGAAGCTTACGGACTGGGTGCCAAGGCAATTCGAAAACCCAAATTGCCGTAGAAATTGGTTGCGGCAGATTCGTCCCGTTGGGCGGAACGACAGTATTGCGCATACAGAAAATAGTTGCCATTGCGAATCGTGCGCGACGAGCCGGTGGCGGCTCCCTGCGGATCAGTGACCGGGCCGACCGGATAAGTGTCATACCAGTCTTGGCACCATTCAAAAACATTCCCGCACATATCGAACAAACCCCAAGCATTGGGCTCGTAGCTGCCAACCACTGTGGTTTTATCCAGAAAAATTCCGGAAGGATTATTTATCGAACCCAGGCTGGCATCGTATTCCTTTTGACCGTCAAAATTTGCCATGCTAGAGCGCAAAGCGGTGCCGAAATAGAATGCCGTAACCGTTCCGGCGCGGCAGGCATATTCCCATTCCGATTCCGTCGGCAGGCGGTAGCTCCAGCCGGCGGGCAGTCTTCCGGCCACTTGTTCCTGTTGCGTCAGCAACGCGCAGTAATTCGTTGCGTCGAGCCAACTGACTTGCTCGACCGGCAGACTCAAGTTCTGGCCATAGCCGTGATTGGTGGAATAAAAACTTGGATTAGTCGAAATAATTGATAGGTAACCGCCTTGGGTGACCGGAAATTTGCCCAGATAGAAGCCCCGGCTCAAAGTGACGACATGCTGCGTTTCGTCGGCACCGCGTAACGCTTCGCTGACGGGACTGCCCATGGTGAAGGTGCCGGGCGAAATCCAGACCATGTTGGTAACGGGCACGACATTGGTCGGCAACTGCTGGGTGAACACCCGGTAAAAGCGGTCGCCGGCAAGGGGCGGATTGGTGTCGCCAAAAACCGCCGGAGAATTGGTTGGCTGAAAACTCTTCAAAAAACGCCACGGATTTAACTGGGTGAGGTTGGTGGCGAACTGGACGGTGCAGGCATTGCTGGCCTGGTCGCTGATGATCAAGAGAGCCAGCCCATTGGTCAGTTGGAGTTTCAGGGTGGCGGGCGTCTGCGCCCAAGCGGGCCGGGTTTGGGTCAGGCAGTTCCAGGCCGTCAACAAAACAATTACTTTGGGGACGATTTTCATACTCACTTTGTTTTTCACTCAAGCCTTTCCTTCAAGCTTGATCATCAAGCCTGTCCTTCAAACAATACCCGGCTAGGGCGGAGTATTCAATATAACTTTGTTTAACTGGCGAATTTACTGGCGAGAAGCAAACACTGCCATTGCCGGTCGGCGGTCGGCCCGGTTGCTCAACCGGCGGTGGTTTCGAGGCTCAGGATTTCACCGGCGGCGCATTCGGCGGCGATCTCGAACGGCCGGCAGCAGATTTCGCAATCCGTCGTGAACCGCTGCCGGGCGAGGCTCGTATCAATGACCACTTCAAAAGTCTGGCCGCAGAATGGACATTGGATGTCGGTGAATTCTTCCACGCGGGGAATTTAACCCGGCTCGGCCAAAGCGCAACATCGGCGTCGGCTTTTTCCGATTTGCCACTCCTGTTGAAATCGGGAATAATGTCCATCCGTATTTACGGGCCTTTATGAAACCCCAGGTTGAAATCTATGACACGACCCTGCGCGACGGCGCGCAGGGCGAAGGCATCAATTTCTCGGTCGCGGATAAAATCCGCATCGCCGAGAAGCTCGATTCGTTTGGGGTTCACTACATTGAAGGCGGCTGGCCGGGCAGCAATCCCAAGGACCTGGAATTTTTCAAGCAGGCCGCCCGGCGCAAATGGCGCAGCGCCAAAATCGCCTCGTTCAGCATGACCCGCCGCAAGGGCGTCGCCGTGGAAAGCGACGATTTGATGCGGCAGATTCTGGAAGCGGAAACGCCCGTCGTCACCATCGTCGGCAAAACCTGGCTGTTGCATGTGAAGGAAGTTTTACGCGTCACGCCGGACGAAAATCTGGCGATGATCGGCGACACGGTGAAATTTCTGAAGGACCACGGCAAAATTGTTTTTTACGACGCTGAACATTCCTTCGACGGTTTCAAAGACGAGCCGGATTACGCGCTGGCCACCTGGCAGGCGGCGGAAAAAGCCGGCGCGGACGGCGTGATTTTGTGCGACACCAATGGCGGTTGTTTGCCGGAAGAAATCGCGCGCATCACGGCGCACGCGAAGGGAAAACTGAATTGCGCCATCGGAATCCACACGCACGACGACGCCGGTTTGGGCGTGGCGAACGCGCTCGCCGGCATAGCCGCCGGCGCGACGCAGGTGCAAGGCACGGTCAACGGCTACGGCGAACGCACGGGCAACTGCAATTTGATCAGCGTCATCCCGCTGCTGCATTTCAAATTGAAAAAAATTTGCGTGCCGGAAAAATCATTGCCGAAGCTGAAGGAGCTTTCCGAGTTCGTGGACGAGATCGCCAATCTGCGCCACAACCCGCGCCAGCCGTGGGTCGGCGCGACGGCGTTTGCGCACAAGGGCGGGATGCATGTCCACGCGATTGACCGCGTGTCGCGCAGCTACGAGCACATTTCGCCGGAAGCCGTCGGCAATTCGCGCCGCGTGTTGGTCAGCGACATGTCCGGCCGCACGAACATTTTGATGAAGGCGGCGGAACTCGGGTTCAAATTCAAGGCCGATTCGACAGAATTGAAAACCATCACCGCGCGGGTCAAGGAACTGGAAAACGGCGGTTACGAATACGAAGCCGCCGACGGCTCGATGTCGCTGCTCATCCGCGCCGCTTTGGACAAAAAATTCGCGCCGCATTTCCGCGTCGAGACGTATCACGTTTCCATGCGCCGCGACCAGAAGGAATCCATCTGCGAAGCCACGGTGAAAGTTCGCGTCGGCGACGAGGTGTCACACACGGTTGCCGAAGGCGACGGTCCGGTGAACGCGCTCGACGCCGGCCTGCGCCGCGCGCTGGTGAAATTTTTCCCGTCGCTCAAGACGGTGGAACTCACCGATTACAAAGTCCGCATCATCAACGGCACCACTGGCACTGCCGCCAAAACGCGCGTGCTCATCACGTCCACCGACGGCAAGCGCGAATGGGGCACCGTCGGCGTGAGCGAGAACATCATCGAAGCCAGCCTACAGGCGCTGGTGGACTCGATGGAATACGCGCTGTTGAAGAAATAATTTATGTAGCCACAGATGGACACAGATGAAACACAGATTTTGAAAAGGCAGTTTTTCATCTGTGTTTCATCTGTGAAAATCTGTGGCTGAAAACCTTTTCCTAAAATGTCTGAAATTCCCAAAGCCTACGAGCCGCAGTCCGTCGAGGACAAATGGTATGACTTCTGGCTGAAGCAGGGTTGCTTCACCGCCGATCCGCAGTCCGCCAAGCCCGCGTATTCCATCGTCATCCCGCCGCCGAACGTCACCGGGATGCTCCACATGGGGCACGTCCTCAACAACACCATCCAGGACATCCTCAGCCGCAAGGCGCGCATGGATGGCAAGGAAGTTCTCTGGCTGCCCGGCACCGACCACGCCGGCATCGCCACGCAGGTGATGGTGGAAAAGCAGCTCAAGAAGGAGGAAAAGAAATCCCGCCACGATCTCGGCCGCGAAGAATTTCTCAAGCGCGTCTGGGCGTGGAAGGAAAAGCACGGCGACATCATCATCAACCAGCTTAAGAAGCTCGGTTGCTCGTGCGATTGGACGCGCGAACGGTTCACGATGGACCCGGAGTATTCCCGCTGCGTGCAGAAGGTATTCGTCGAGCTTTACAAGAAAGGTCTCATCTATCGCGGCAAACGGATGGTGAATTGGTGCCCCGTGTCGCAGACCGCATTGTCGGACGAGGAAGTGGAAATGAAACCGCAGAAAGGTTTCATGTATCACTTCAAGGTGCAGGTCGCGGAAGCGCCGGACACCTGGCTCACCATCGCCACCACGCGGCCGGAGACGATTCCCGGCGACACCGCCGTGGCCGTGAATCCGAAAGACCCGCGCTACGCGCATCTCATCGGCCAGCACATCGTGCGTCCGCTGCCCGCCGAATTGCCGCGCGAGCAGAAGCTCATCCCGATCATCGGCGACGAGCATGTGGATTTTGAATTCGGCACCGGCGTGCTCAAGGTCACGCCCGCGCACGACAAGGCGGACTTCGACATCGGCACGCGTCACAAGCTGCCGCTCATTGAGGTTATCAATGCCGACGGCTCGATGAACGTCCTGGCTGGCGGCCCGCTGGCGGGGCTGGATCGGTTCAAAGCCCGCAAGGTCGCTGTGGAACTGCTCACGGAACAGGGCGTGATGGTCGAAGAAAAGCCTTACGAGAACAACGTCGGTTTCAGCCAGCGCGCGGATGTGCCGATTGAACCGCGTTTGAGCGAGCAATGGTTTTTGAAGTATCCCGCCGTCCCGGAATCCAAGGCCTGCGTGGAGCAGGATGGATTTGGGAGCACGCCCGCCCCGGGCGTAGGAGCCAGCGCCCCCGCTGGCGACTCAGGACGCGCAACAAGTTTTGACGCTCACGGACAATCCGCTCGCCTCACTGCGGCGGACGGGGCGTCCGCCGCTGCGCCCGGGGCGGGCGCGCTCCCCGGGAAGATGCGGTTCCATCCGCAGCGGTGGGCGAAGGTTTACGACCACTGGCTGACGAACATTCAGGACTGGTGCATCAGTCGCCAGCTTTGGTGGGGTCATCGGATTCCGGTGTGGTATCGGAACGGCGAAGTCCACTGCGGCCTCGAAGCTCCGTCTGGCGAAGGCTGGACGCAAGATTCAGACGTCCTCGACACTTGGTTCAGCTCGTGGCTCTGGCCGTTCGCCACGATGGGTTGGCCGGAGCCGACCGACACGTTGAAGAAATTTTATCCGACCACCGACCTCGTCACCGGGCCTGACATCATTTTCTTCTGGGTCGCGCGCATGATTATGGCCGGCTACGAGTTCATGGGAGATTTGCCGTTCCAGAATGTTTATTTCACCGGCATCATCCGCGACAAGCAGGGCCGCAAGATGTCCAAGACGCTCGGCAATTCGCCCGACCCGCTCGTGCTCATCGCCCAATACGGCGCGGACGCCCTCCGCTTCGGCACCATGCGCAGCGCGCCGCTTGGTCAGGACGTGCTCTTCGACGAGAAGGATGTGGAGCTCGGCCGCAACTTCTGCAACAAGCTTTGGAACGCCTGCCGCTTCCGCCAGATGCAGGGGAGCGCAGGCGCCTCGCCTGCGAGCGAGGACGCCCCGTCCGAGCAGTTTGAAATTCAGGGCGAGATTGAACGCACGTTGCTCACGCCGGACGACAAATGGATTTTGCTCAAGCTCGACGCCGCGATCCGCGAAGTCAGCATTGCGCTGAACGAATACAAATTCAGCGAAGCCACCGCCGCGCTCTACAAATTTTTCTGGAGCGAATATTGCGACTGGTATGTGGAGGCGTGCAAAGCCGTGTTCTTCGGCACCGACACGAAGCAGAAGGCCAACACGCTCGCGGTGATTGATTTTGTGCTCTCACACACAATCCGTTTGTTCCATCCGTTCCTGCCGTTCATCACGGAGGAACTCTGGCACGGCATGGGTTATGCCACCGACATGCCGGACAATCAGGGCGGCAAGACCATCATGAATGCCCCATGGCCGCTGCCGTTCGACGACGATTTCAAAGGCCACTACGGTCTCGACGATTGTTATCTCGAAATGACGGACACGAAATACGAACTCGTCCGCAACGGCCGCGATCTGCGCCGCGCCGGCAACATCCAGGCCGCGAAGAAAGTAAAATACGTCTTCAAGCCCGCGCAACACCTCACGCCGCACGACGCCGAAGTGATCAAGCTGCTGCTCAACGCCGAGGCGCTGGAAGTGAACGCCGATTATCCGCCGCCCAAAGGCACGCCGACGGTGCAATCCAAACTGGGCGAATTGTTTTTGCCGCTCGAAGGCTTGATTGATGTCGCGGCCGAAAAAACCCGGCTCACGAAAGAATTGGATAAGATCCAATCCGAGATCAGCAAGGTGGAACAGAAGCTCGCCAACCCGAACTTCACGCAGAAAGTCCCGCCGGCGGTGCTCGCCGAGCACGAACAACGGCTGGCCGATTGGAAAGCGAAGCTCGCCCATACGCAGGTCTCGCTGGAAACACTGGGCTGAAGTTTCGCGGGCGGGCTTTCCCGATTGCCCGCGCAACCGGAATCTCTCTGGCACGACCATGCCGGAGGGTTTTCTTTGCCCGTTTTCGCTGCCGACGTATTGACGTTGCCTACCGACCAGCTATACATGCCCGCCGACGACCACACTTGCATCTCCCCGGTAAAATACATTCTTTCCGACGACTATTTATGTGTCGCCGAAGCACTTTATATTCCTTCATACGACTGTATTTAGCGTTAAAACGTAGAATATGTTCCTTCCGACGACTGTATTTGACGCGCAGACTTCATTTATATTCCAACCGACGACTATACTTGTCTCGCCGACGTTGTCGGCTTAATATTCCGGCATGAAGGACGAGCTTTCCAATACATCTGCGTCAGCTTCACTGGCAGCGGCAACGTCAGCTCTGGGGATGCCGGCGGATGTGCCGAATGTTTTTGCCAATCCTTGTCTGCTGCTCAAGGCGGTAAGCGATCCGGTGCGGTGGAATATTCTGCGGGAATTGATTTCCAGTGCGCCGCTCTCGGTGCAGGAGTTGGCAGTGCGGGTGGGCGGCAAACCAAGCCAGATGTCCAAGCACTTGGCGCTGCTGCGCGCGGCGGGGGCGCTGACGGTGGTGTCGGCACCGGACGGGGACGGGCGCAAGGCGCATCATGCCGTGCCGGAGAATTGCCGGCGCACGGAAGCGGGAAGGCCAGTGATTGACTATGGCGTGTGTGTGCTGCGCTTTCCGTGATTTACGGCTTTCCTAATTGATTTGCTGCGTTAGTTTTTGTCCGCATGGAGCACGGCCTGGTCACCGACATCGCCATCTGCATCATCGCCGCGTGGGTCGTGGCGGTGGCGTCGCAGGTGGCGCGGCAGCCGTTGCTGCTCGCCTATCTCGTCGCCGGCTTCGCGGTCGGGCCGAACGGCTTCAAGTTCATCACCGATGCGACCGACATCCAGACCATTTCCACCATCGGCCTGTCGCTGCTGCTGTTCATGATCGGTCTGGAGATTGACCTAAAAAAAATGTTAAGCGCGGGGCGCGTCATTACGCTGACGGCGGGCACGCAAATTCTCGGCTGCGTGATCCTTGGCTGGCTGGTCTTCGGACTCATCGGGCCGGCGCAAAATCATCTGGAAGCGCTCTATCTCGCGGTCGCGGCGGCGATGAGCAGCACGGTCATCATCGTCAAAATTCTTTACGACAAGCGGGAATTGGAAACGCTCGCGGGCCGCGTGACGCTCGGCGTTTTGGTGTTGCAGGACATCGCCACGATTCTGTTTCTTGCCGTCCAGCCGAACCTGAAAAATCCGTCCGCCGGCGTCATGCTCGTGGCAGTTTGGCATGTCATCCTGCTGCTGGCGGTGGCGTTCCTGGCCAGCCGGTTTGTGCTGCCGCACGTCTTTAAATTCATCGCGCGGCTGCCGGAACTGGTGCTGGTCGGCGCGCTGGCGTGGTGCTTTGCGCTGGCGGGCTTCGCGGATTATCTCAAGCTCTCGTCGGCGATGGGCGCGTTGATCGCGGGCGTGATGATCTCGACGTTTCCCTACACGCTGGACGTGGTCGCCAAAGTCACGAGCCTCCGCGATTTTTTCGTGACGCTGTTCTTCGTGGGCCTCGGCATGATCATTCCGGTGCCGACGGTGGCCTACATTTTGTGGACGCTGTTTCTGTGTCTCGTGCTCATCGTCAGCCGGTTGGCGACCGTTTTCCCCGTGCTGTATTCGATGCGGCAGGGCCATCGCGTGAGCCTGTTGCCGGCGATCAACCTCTGCCAGATGAGCGAGCTGTCGCTGGTGCTGCTGGCGCTCGGCCAAAAGGACGGCGATGTTTCGGAAAACACCATTGGCATCGCGGCGTTCGCGTTTGCGTTCCTCGCCATCGGTTCGACTTACGCGATTCTCGGCAACGATTCGCTGCTCCGCAAAATCACGCCCTGGCTGCGCAAGCTGGGTTTTCACGACTTGGACAACACGGCGTTTCTCGCGCGCGAGGATGCCGCGCCGCCCCGCATCTGCCTGCTGGGTTTTTCCTGGACCGCCAGCTCGCTGCTCGCGGAAATCGAGCGCAACCGCGCCGATCTGATTCCTGAAATCGTCGTGATTGATTTCAATCCCGTCGTGCATGAAAAGTTGAAAGCGCGCAAGGTTCACGCCGTTTATGGCGACATCACCGCGCGCGACGTGCTGCATCATGCCGGCGTTGCCCATGCGGAGGTGGTCATCTGTTCGCTGCCGAACATGGTCTTGAAAGGCGCGAACAATCTGAAAATCATCCGCCAGCTCCGCGAGCTGAATTCGCACGGCAAGATCATCGTCCACGCCGAATTGCTGGCGGACGTGCCGGCGCTTTACGCCGCCGGGGCGAGCTTCGTCACCGCGCCGCGCCTGCTCGAAGCCGCCGACCTGCTCCACGTTTTGGAAGCCGCGGAAAAAAACCTGCTCGACGCCAAGCGCCACGAGCAGGAAATGCAGTTGCAGGAACGCAGCGAAGTCATCCCCTGATATTTTAATGAAAAAAATCCAACTCAAATCCGCACTGGCCGTCGCCGTGCAAGCGGCCCGCGCCGCCGGCAAAGTCATGCACGCCAACTGGCACAAACCCAAGCGCGTGAATTGCGCCGAGGCCCACGACATCAAACTGGAGCTGGACGTGCGCTGCCAGGCGCTCATCGAAAAAATCCTCGCCGCCGCGTTCCCGCAGATTCCCGTGCTCGGCGAGGAAGGCAGCACCGGCGATGTGAACGCCGAGTATCGCTGGGTGATTGATCCGATTGACGGCACGGTGAATTATTTTTTCGGAATGCCGCACGCGGCCGTTTCCATCGCGCTCGAACACCAGCAGAAATCCGTGGTGGGTGTGATTTACGATCCGTTCACCGATGAAATCTGGACGACGACGCAAGGCCAGCCGACGCGGCGGAACGGGAAAATTGTGCGCGTGAGCAACCGCTCGGAATTGAACGATTGCGTCGTCGCGATGGGCTTTTCCAAGAGCAAGGACAACCTGCAAAAAAGTTTGCCGCACCTCATCCGCATTTCCAAACAGGTCAAAAAAATCCGCATCATGGGCTCCGCCGCGCTGGAGTTGGTCTATGTCGCCAGCGGCCGGCTCGACGCCTACATCGAGCGCACCATCAATTTGTGGGACGTGGCCGCCGGTTCGCTACTGGTGGAAAATGCTGGCGGCGAATTTTATGTGCGGCCCGCGCCCAACGGCAAGCTGCGCATGTGCGCCGACAACGGCAAGCTGCGGAGAAAACTTCAGCTTGGCAGTCTGCTGAAATGATTTGAACAACCAAGGAACCAAGCAACGAAGTTCTGGAAAACTTTGTTCCTTGGTTACTTCGTTGTAAAAAATTCTTTCAGCTTCGCCAGCGCTTTGGCGCGGTGGCTCAATTTATTTTTCACATCCTCGCCGAGTTCGGCGAAGGATTGCGTGAACCCGTCCGGCACAAACAGCGGATCGTAGCCGAAGCCGCCCGCACCGCTCGCGGCGAGCTGAATCCGGCCTTCGCAAGCGCCCTCAAAAATAATTTGCGTCTGCGCGTCGAACTGATTGGCGTAGCAAACCGGCGACGCAGATTCCGGCGACGGGCTTTTTTCCGGCCGGATTTCCGTGGGGGTCAGGGCGATGGCGCAGCGGAAACGCGCGGTCCGTTTTTCCAGCGGCACATCTTTCAGCAGGTGTAGCAGCTTGGCGTTGTTATCCGCGTCGGTGGAGTTTGCCATTTTATCCAGCGCCGCAAAACGGGCGGAATGCACGCCGGGCGCGCCGTTCAAGGCATCCACTTCCAGGCCGGAATCGTCGGCGAGGACGAAATTCAATTCCGCATTCCGCATTCCACATTCCGAATTTGGCAAGGTCAGCCAGCGCGCCAGTTCCACGGCTTTTTTGGTGGCATTGCCGGCGAACGTGGCCGCATCTTCGACCACGGCCGGGGCATTGGGGAAATCTTTGAGCGTAAGGAATTGAAATCCGGCACCGAGGATGGCACGGATTTCCCCGACCTTGTGGGCGTTGCGCGTGGCGATGAGCAGCGTCGTCATGCATTCAGATTAGCGAATATTTTTCTGCTGGCGAGCTTGACGCAGAAAATTTCACCGGCAAAATCAAGCCATGAAATCACGCTTCGCCCTCGCGCTGGGCTTTTCACTGGCCGTGTTCACCACGGGAATTGTGTCCGCCGAAACCGTCTGGCTGGATGACTTGAATTTGTCCGTGGCCTCGCAAGGCTGGGGCACGCCGCACAAAAATCAGTCCGTGGACGGCCACGCGCTGACCATCGGCGGGACAAAATATGAACGCGGCTTTGGCACGCATGCGGAAGGCGCGTTGCACATCAAGCTGGACGGCGGAGCGCAAAAATTTTCCGCCAGCGTCGGCGTGGATGACGAAGTGAACAAAAATCCCGATTCGAGTGTTGAATTCATTGTGCGCGGCGACGGCAAGGTGCTGTGGACAAGCGGCGTGATGCGCGCGGGCGAGGCGGCCAAGGCTTGCGAAGCTGATCTCACCGGCATAAAAGCCTTGGTGCTCGAAGTCGGTGATGCCGATGACGGCATTAATTTTGACCACGCGGACTGGGCGGACGCGAAATTTGAAACGGCGTCGGCCAAAACTTTTGCCACCAGCGGCGAAGCTCCGATGGCGCCGGTCGCGCCTTACATTCTCACGCCGTCCGCACCCGCCACGCCGCGCATCAACGGCGCGAATGTTTTTGGCGTGCGCCCCGGCTCGCCGTTTATGTTCACCATTCCGGCGACCGGCGAACGGCCGATGGAATTTTCCGCAAAAAATTTGCCGGAGGGCTTGAAGCTCGATGCGCAAACGGGCCACATCACCGGCGCCTTGAAAACCAAGGGTGAATTCACCGTCACGCTGCTGGCCAAAAATTCGCTGGGCACGGCGGAGAAAAAATTCCGCATCGTCTGCGGCGACCAGATGGCACTCACGCCGCCGATGGGCTGGAACAGTTGGAATTGTTTTGCCGGCGCGGTTTCCGCCGAACATGTGAAGAGCGCGGCGGACGCGATGGTCAGGAGCGGTCTCATCAACCACGGCTGGACTTACATCAACGTGGATGATTTTTGGCAGAACCATCGCAACTCGAAAGACCCGACGCTGCACGGCGAATTTCGCGACGCCAAAGGTTTCATCGTGCCCAACTCGCGTTTTCCGGACATGAAAGGTCTGGCGGATTACATCCACGGTCTCGGCTTGAAGGCGGGGCTTTATTCCTCGCCCGGCCCGTGGACGTGCGGCGGTTGCGCGGCGAGCTGGCAGCACGAGGAACAGGACGCGCAGACTTACGCGAAATGGGGTTTTGATTATTTGAAATACGACTGGTGTAGCTACGGCGACAACAACATTTTCTCCCACGACACTTATGCCGTCAACCGTCCGGAGGCGGATGCAAACACGATCAAGGCCATCCGTCCCTACCAACACATGGGCGAGTATTTGCCGAAGCAAAACCGCGACATCGTTTTCAGCCTTTGCCAATACGGCATGGCCGACGTGTGGAAATGGGGCGGTTCGGTGCAAGGCAATTGCTGGCGCACCACCGGCGACATCACCGACACCTGGCGCAGCATGAGCAGCATCGGCTTCCGGCAGGACAAGGCCGCGCCGTTCGCCAAGCCGGGCAATTGGAATGATCCCGACATGCTGATCGTCGGCCAGGTCGGCTGGGGCAACTTGCATCCGACGCACCTGACGCCGGACGAACAATACACGCACATCAGCCTGTGGTGCCTGCTCGCCTCGCCGCTGCTCATCGGTTGCGACATGACCAAGTTCGATGATTTCACGCTGAATTTGTTGAGCAACGACGAGGTGCTCGCGCTCGATCAAGACGCGCTCGGCAAAGAGGCGACCTGCGTGCTGACCGAAGGCAACCTGAAAGTTTACGAAAAGGAACTGGAAGACGGCAGCCGCGCGTTCGGCTTTTTCAACCTCGGTTCCGCGCCGATCAACCAGGATTTCAAATCGCTGGTGCAATTCGGTCTGGCCGGCAACCAGCACGTCCGCGATTTGTGGCGGCAGAAAGACGTGGCTGATGTGAACGCGGCGGACGGCGTTTTGCCGCTCACGATTCCCGCGCATGGCGTAGTGCTTTACAAGCTGACAGCGGCGAAATAACCGACTTCGCGGCGGCGACGCGTCTTGCGGACCGTCATTTTTCCGCCGGTGCGGTTGTGCCCGGATCGGGCGTGAGCGGCTTTAAAATTTCCGCCAGCAAATCCGGTTTCGTCGCGTCGCGTTCGAGCACGGGATATTTTTCGCCGCCGTGATAATCCACTTTGCAGGTCTGGTAATAATCGTCACGCACGACGAGTAACTCGATCGGCGCGGAATTTGTCGCCGCCGTTTTCACGGCGGCGCGAAAATTTTTCGCGGACCAGCTTCGGCCGTTCACCGCGACCAGCTTCATGTTCGCGCTGAGGCCGGCCCGGTCGGCGGGTGTGTCCGGCAAAACGTCGCTGATGTCGCCGTCCGCGCCAATGACGACGCCCAGCGAATAGCTCAGGTCGGTGAACTTGCGCTGGCTTTCACGGATTTTCTGGACCGGGGAAATTTCATTGGTGTAGGCGAGCCGCCAGCCGCTGTTCTCGATGCCGCCCGCCGGCGCGTGCGGATTGATTTCATAAATTCTTTTTTGAAAGAAATTTTTCCAGTCGTAAGGTGCGATGGCATTCAACCCATCCACCACGTCGGCGAATTGGTAAGGCACGACTTTGGGCGGACCGCTTACGCCGCCGTGAAATTGTTTGCAGAAATCGTCGAGCGTTTTTTTGCCCGCGGTTTGCTGGCGAATCAGCGTGTCCGCTTCGAGCCAGATCAAGTCGCCTTCGGGATAAAAATCCACGCTGCGCCGGCGGTTTGAGCCCGGGCCGGGAGCCGCATAAAGCAGTTGCGCCGAGACGGCGGTGTCGGCGAGCGAGCGCCAGGCGCGGCCGGAACGGTGGTCGAGCATCGCCGCCGTCAGCGCAAATTCGTCGCGGAAATTGGCGTTTGTCTGAAGGCCGCTGCGCACGGCGAGCACCTTGCCGAGATAATCCGTCAGCCCTTCATAAACCCAGAGCAGTTCATCCTCCATCGGCTGCTGGTAATCCGGTGTGGCGATGCCGGCGGGCCGGCGAAATTTTCCGTTCCACGAATGCACCATTTCATGCGGCAATAATTCGGAGTGGACCGTCCAGGCGTCCGGGTCCGTCAAATAATTTTCGTCCACGCGGTCGTCGCTCGACTCGTGATGTTCCAGGCCAAAATGCGCCACGTGGTCGCTCAACGTGAGCAGAAAATGGTAGTCACGATAATGATGCGCGCCGAACAGCGCATTTTCTTCCCGCACCAAACGCGTGAACTTCCGGGCGTCCTCCGGCTTGATTTCCAGCGCCACCGCGCTGTCGGCCGCAAGGTGCAAGTAGTGCGGCGGATTTTCCCCCGGCGTCAAATCCACCGTGCGGAAAAATTCCCCCGCGAGCACCGGCGAATCAATCAACGTTTCCAAGGATGCGGGTAAGAATGTGATTTCGCCGGCTTGGCTTCGCGTCGAAATGCCGAGGGGCAGCGCTGTGCCGAAGTTCCAGCCCGCAGGCAGTTTCAGGCTCGCGGCATAAGCCTGTTTCAGCGGCGACGCCGTCTGCGGATAAAGCAAAACCTGGTTCCAGCTCAAATCCAGCAGCCGGGCGGTGGCCGAACTGCCGGAAGAATACGCGCCGCCCGCCGTCAAAAGAAAATCAAACTCCACGTCCACCGCGTTCGCGCCCGCCGGCACGGCGAGGTGAAACGCGAACATGTCGTCCGCGTCCCGCTGCCAGTTGAGCGGCTGGCCGTTCGCCGACATTTGCAGGCCGGTCAAATTATTGATCGGCCCGTCCGGCGAATGTTCGCCCGGAATCCATTTGGGATAAAACAGCGTGAGCGGGCCGGGCGGCGCGGGAATGTGCAGTCGCGCGTGCAACAGCCCGCGCACCGCTGCGGTGGCGTCCACCTCAATTCGCACCGGCGCGGTTTCTGCCAACCCCGGCCGGGCGAGAAAAATCAGCAGCAGCGCCAGCCGTCCGCTCTTTTCAAAAATGGTTCCCATGCCGACACGATGGAAAAAATCCGCCGCGAAGGAAATCAGAAATTTTTATCAGCATTATCAGCCGGCCGTGAGGGTGCCGGCCAGCAGCCGGCGCAATTCTACTGCCGGCGCGTTCACCAGTCTTGCGGTCACGGAAAATTTTTTCACGCGGCTGGATGGCAGCTTGAATTTGAAGTCGCGGAACACGCGCTCGCAAATCGTCATCAAGCCGCGCGCGCCGGTGTTTTCCGTGGCCGCCAGATCAGCGAGCTGCCGCAGGCCGTCGTCTTTGAATTCGCAGGCGATGCCGTAAGCGGCGAAGGCGCGCTCGTATTGGTGAATGAGGCTGCTCTCGCTCCGGCGCAGCACGGCGAACAAATCGTCCGCATCCAAACCGTGGCAGGCCACGCGCACCGGCAGGCGGCCGATGAACTCCGGTTCCAAGCCGTAAGCAATTAAATCTGCCGTCGTCACTTGGGCATTCAGCAGGTCAACGGCCGGTTTGCTCTTGGCGGCCGGCAAGCCGGTTCGTTGCCGGATGATTTCCGTGATGCCCGAAAACGCGCCGCTCACGATGAACAAAATATGCCGCGTGTTGATCGTCTCCGGCTGCGTCGCGCCGCCGCCACGCATCGCCGACATCGCGCTTTGAAGCTGTCCGGTGACATCGTTTGGCGAAACCAGCGGCACGTCGCCGTCTTCCATCAGCTTGAGCAAATTCGTCTGCACACCGCGACCGGACACATCGCGACCGGCCGGTTCGCCGCGCGTCGCGAGCTTGTCCACTTCGTCGAGATAAATGATCCCGTGCTCGGCCTTTTTCACGTCGCCGCCGGCACGTCGGACGAGATCGCGCACGAGATCATCCACATCGCCGCCGACGTAGCCAGTCTCGCTGAACTTGGTGGCGTCCGCTTTAACAAACGGCACGCCGATAAGTTCCGCCGCAGAGCGGATCAAATGAGTTTTGCCCACGCCGGTCGGACCGAGCAGCAGCACATTTTGTTTTTGGTAAAACGGCGCGGCGTTGCCTTCGAGCGTGAAGCGCACGTGCTGAAAATGGTCGCACAACGCCACGCTCAAAACTTTTTTCGCCTCCCGCTGCCCAATGACAAAGCGGTTCAGATACCGCGCAATGTCCGCCGGCTTGAGCGCAAAACTAAATTCCGGTTTCGGCGCGGCCGCCGTTTCCGCCACGCCGGATTTGGTCGCCGCCTCGAATTTCGATTTGGCGATTCGCGGCGCGCGAATTCGTTTCGGCACACCAGCGGCGACCGGACCGAGAGAATCAGGATGTCCGCTGGGAAGATTGGGCATGGCGTAATTGATTAAAAATTTTTCCGCAAAAAAAGGCGGACGAGCATCAAGCCCGTCCGCCTCGGAATTCTAACGGCTCAATAGCGGTAATGTTCCGGCTTGTAGGGACCGTCCGCCGGCACGCCGAGATATTCGGCCTGCGACTTGGTCAGCTTGGTCAGCACGACGCCGATTTTTTCCAGGTGCAACCGCGCGACTTCTTCGTCGAGCTTTTTGGGCAGGCGGTAAACCGTCTTCTCGTATTTGTCCTTGTTCGCCCACAGATCAATCTGCGCGAGCGTCTGGTTCGTGAACGAGTTGCTCATCACGAAACTCGGATGGCCGGTGGCGCAGCCGAGGTTCACGAGGCGGCCTTCGGCGAGCAGATAAATGCTCTTGTTGCCGGGCAAGTGATAGCGGTCGTATTGCGGCTTGATGTTTTCGATGGTCACACCTTTGACCTTCTTCAACTTGTCCACTTGGATTTCGTTATCGAAGTGGCCGATGTTGCAAACAATCGCTTGATCCTTCATCGCGAGAATATGCTCGGCGGTGATGATGTCGCAGTTGCCCGTGGTGGTGACGTAAATGTCGCCGACGCCGAGCGTGCTTTCGACAGTGTTGACCTCGAAACCTTCCATCGCGGCTTGCAGCGCATTGATCGGATCAATTTCGGTGACCACGACGCGGGAACCATAGGCGCGGAGCGAATGCGCGCAGCCTTTGCCCACATCGCCGTAACCGCAGACGACGGCAACTTTGCCGGCGAGCATGACGTCGGTGGCGCGTTTGATGCCGTCCGCGAGCGATTCGCGGCAGCCGTAAAGATTGTCGAACTTCGATTTGGTGACGGAGTCGTTCACGTTGATGGCGGGCACGAGCAACTTACCCGCTTCCTTCATCTGGTAGAGGCGATGGACGCCGGTGGTCGTTTCTTCGGACACGCCGCGCCAATTTTTGACGATCTTCGTCCAGAGACCGGGCTTGTCTTTTGCGAGGCGGCGGAGGAGCGCTTTCACGACAAAAACTTCATGGCTGTCGCCTTTGGATTCGTAAGCCCACTTGGAACCGTTTTCGAGTTCGTAACCTTTGTGAATGAGCAAGGTCACGTCGCCGCCGTCATCCACGACGAGCTGCGGACCTTGATCGCCCGGGAACAAAATCGCCTTGAGCGTGAGTTCCCAATATTCCTCGAGCGTCTCGCCCTTCCACGCAAACACCGGCGTGCCGGTGGCCGCGATGGCGGAGGCGGCGTGATCTTGTGTGGAGAAAATATTGCAGCTAGCCCAGCGCACATTCGCTCCGAGGGCGACGAGCGTCTCGATGAGCACTGCCGTCTGGATGGTCATGTGCAACGAACCGGTGATGCGCACGCCTTTGAGCGGTTTGGTCTTCGCGTATTTTTTGCGCACGGACATCAAACCGGGCATTTCGTGCTCGGCCACGTTGAGTTCCTTGCGGCCCCATTCGGCGAGCGCGAAATCGCGGACAATATAATCTTTGCCCGCCGGCGTTTGCGCGGCGAACGTGGCGAGGTTGGGCAGCGCCGCGCTGACTTCAGCAATGACGGCAGCGGCGGCGGAGGATTTAGCTTTGGACATATAATTAAGTGTTCAGTTTCAAGTGTTCAGTGTTCAGTTTTTGCAATTCGGTCGTTTATTGAGCGGATGAGACCTTGAAGCATCGCGGAAATTTCTTTTAGTTCCGCGATATGCTTGTCCGCATCCGTTTTCGAGATCATTTCTAATTTCAATGCAATGTAAGTTTGGGTTCGGAGTTCGGCCGCCGAACCTTTGGCGATGCGGAGAAAGCGGATAAAATCCAGCTTGCTGTCCCGCTCGCAGCCTTCCGCAATGTTCGAGGAAATCGAAATGGCCGCCCGCTGCATCTGGTCGCGCAAAGCATATTGCTTTGACTCGCCCACCGTCCGGCAAACTTCCACCGCCAGACGACAGCCCCTTTTCCAAACTTCCAAATCCTCAAACGATTGATAGGCCATAACCAAAGTGTTCAGTTTCAAGTTTCAAGTGTTCAGCGCGACGGTTTGTTGCTGAACACTTGACACTGAACACTTGAAACTATTTGTCAAATTGCTTTCAGCAACGCTTCGACTTTATCCGTCGCTTCCCAAGTGAGATCTTTGTCGCTCTTGCCGAAGTGACCATAGTTGGTCGTCTTCGAGTAAATCGGACGGCGCAAGTCCAGTTGGTCAATAATGTCAGACGGTTGGAAACTGAACACCTTGTTGACCGCAGCGATGATCTTCGCGTCATCGACAGTTGAGGTGCCAAACGTATCCACGTGAATACTGACCGGATCAGGATAGCCAATGGCGTAGGCGAACTGGATTTCGCATTTCGCGGCGAGCTTCGCAGCGACAATGTTCTTGGCGACCCAGCGGCCCATGTAAGCGGCGCTGCGATCCACCTTCGTCGGATCTTTGCCGGAGAACGCGCCACCGCCGTGACGGCCCATGCCGCCGTAGCTGTCCACAATGATTTTGCGGCCGGTCAAACCGGTGTCGCCCTGCGGTCCGCCGACGACGAAACGGCCGGTGGGGTTGATGAGAAATTCCGTTTGCGGCGTGAGCATTTTTGCCGGCAAAACTTTTTTGATGATATTCTCGATGCAGAATCTTTCGATCTCGGCGTGCTCGACATCCGCCGCGTGCTGCGTGGAAATGACGACGTTGGAAATGGAAACCGGCTTGCCGTTTTCATAAACGACGGAGACCTGCGACTTCGCGTCGGGACGCAGCCACGGCACTTTGCCGCTCTTGCGGATCTTCGTCAACTCGCGGCCGAGGCGATGCGCGAACATGATCGGCGCGGGCATCAGCTCGGGCGTTTCGTTGCTGGCGTAACCGAACATCAAACCCTGATCGCCGGCACCTTGCTTGGCGGTCTTTTTGCCTTTGGCCTTCTTGGCGTCCACACCTTGCGCGATGTCGGGCGACTGCTGCGTCACGATGACATTGACGAACACTTTGTCGGCGTGAAACACGTCGTCGTCGTTCACATAACCAATTTCGCGGATGGCTTCGCGCGCGAGCTTCACGAAATCGAGCTTCGCCTTCGTGGTGATTTCACCGCCGACGATGGCGATGTTCGACTTCACATAACATTCGCAGGCGACGCGGCTGAACTTGTCCTGCGACAAACAGGCGTCGAGGACAGCGTCAGAAATGGTATCGGCGACTTTGTCCGGATGGCCTTCGCCGACGGACTCGGAGGAGAAGATGTAACTATTGCTCATGGATTATATTTTGGTTTAACGACAACAACATATTGACGTATCTTGATAGGATGATATAAAGATTCTGGAACGCGTCAAATGGAATTTCAGAAAAAGTTGGACGCGCCAAAATAAACATGACCTCAACCTTGAAATCTTTGCGGGCTTTGTCCGACCCGACGCGGTTGCGCATCGTCGCGCTGCTGGAAAAGGACGAACTGTCGGTCAACGAACTGCAGGAAGTCACGCGTCTCGGCCAGTCGCGCATCTCGACGCACCTCGGCCTGCTCGCCGACTGCGCGCTCGTGAAATCGCGGCGCGACGGCAAGCGCACCTTTTACAAACTCAATCCGCAGGCCGACTCCGTCGCCAGCGAATTCATCCAACTCGCCATTCGCGGCGCGAAGGAACTCGCCGAACATAACGGCGATCAAATTAATCTCAAGCGCGTCCTCGCCCGCCGCAAAGAGCAGGCGCAGGTTTTCTTCAACCAAGTCGCCGGCCGTTTCGACCGCGTTTACGGCCCTGGCCGTTCGTGGCAGGCGTTCGGGCATTTGCTTTTGAGAATTTTGCCGCCGCTCGTCGTCGCGGACTTGGGCGCGGGCGAAGGTTTGCTGAGCGAACTCCTCGCGCGCCGCTGCAAAAAAGTCATCGCCGTGGACAACTCGGAAAAAATCGTCGCCTTCGGCGCGGCCAAGGCGAAAAAAAACGGATTGAAAAATTTGGAGTTCCGGCTGGGCAATTTGCAGAACCCGCCGATTGAAGCGAACAGCGTGGACTTGGTGATTTTGAGCCAGGCCCTGCATCACGCCGAAGATCCGGCGGCGGCCTTGGCGAGCGCGGCAAAGCTGCTCAAGCCCGGCGGACAAATCCTGCTGCTCGACCTGCTGAAACACAACTTCGACAAGGCCCGCGAGCTTTACGGCGACCGCTGGCTGGGTTTTGCCGAAAGCGATTTGCACCGCTGGCTCGAAGCCGCCGGTTTCAAAAAAATCGAAATCAGCATCGTGGCCGCCGAAGAACAGTCGCCGCATTTTCAGACGATTCTGGCGAGCGGGGAAAAATAATTTCCGTCGGCTCCTACAAAATCAGCCCACAATCAAGTTCACCATCCGCTTCGGCACGATAATGACTTTCTTGATGGTCTTACCGGCGATGAAGGTTTGCACTTTCTCGGAGGCTTTCGCAGCGGCTTCCAGCGTCGCATGGTCGGCATCCACGGCGACTTTGATCGTGTCGCGGAATTTGCCGTTCACCTGCACGGGAATTTCAATCTCGCTCTCGACGAGCAACGCCGCATCAAACTTCGGCCACGGCTGATAAGCCAAAGCGGAAAGCGGAAAGCGGAAAGCGGAAAGCAGCTTGTGCCACAACTCTTCCGCGATGTGTGGCGCAAACGGCTGGAGTAAAATCAAAAACTCGCGCAGCACGGCCAACGGCTTCGTTTCCCAAGTGATCGCGTCGTTCACAAAAACCATCATCGCGGAAATCGCCGTGTTAAAGCGCATCCCATCGAGGTCTTCGGTGACTTTCTTGATGCACGCGTGCAGCGTCTTCAACTGCGCCGGCGTCGCCGCCACGTCTTTGATGGCCGCATTGAGTTTGATCAGGTTCAGCAAATCTTGGTGACTTTGTGCCTTGGTGGTTAATGTTTCCGCCTGCTCAAATTCCGTTTCCGAATTTTCATCCACGAACAACCGCCACACACGGCCGAGAAAACGATACACGCCCTCGACGCCCTTGGTGTTCCACGGCTTCGTGTCCTGCAACGGCCCCATGAACATTTCGTAAAGCCGGAACGCATCCGCGCCGTATTCCACGAGCACGTCGTCGGGGTTCACCACATTGCCGCGCGACTTGGACATTTTCTGCCCGTCCTCGCCGAGAATCAGTCCTTGATTAACGAGCTTGTAAAACGGCTCTGGCGTCGAGACGTAGCCGAGATCGAACAAAACCTTGTGCCAGAACCGCGCGTAAAGCAGATGTAACACGGCGTGTTCCGTGCCGCCGACGTATAAATCAACGCCCGGAGTTGCAGGTTGCAGGTTGCTAGTTACAGGTTGCGTCATGCTGGAATCCAACTTGCAACCTTCAACTTTCAACTTGCAACCGTTCGCGCCCATCCAATAATTTTGCGCGTCTTTGCCGACAAACGCGGAATTATTTTTCGCATCGGTATAGCGCAGATAATACCAGCACGAGCCGGCCCATTGCGGCATGGTGTTGGTCTCACGCGTCGCGCCGGGAATTTCGTGCAACCAATCTTTTGCCCGCGCCAACGGCGGCTCGCCGCCAGCAGTTGGCTTGTAATCTTCCAATGTCGGCGGCAACAGTGGTAACGAACTTTCCGGCAACGCCTCGTGATACAAATTCCCGGCGGCATCCTTTTTCCAAATAATCGGAAACGGCTCGCCCCAGTAACGCTGGCGGCTGAACAGCCAGTCGCGCAGCTTGTAATTGATGGTCTTCTTGCCGAGCCCTTTTTCTTCGAGCCAGGCGGAGATTTTTGCTTTGGCTTCGGCAGTGGGCAGGCCCTTAATGTCGCACCGCTCACCCGACAAATCTTTCAAACGCCAGCCAGATTCTGGCGATGAAATTGCAATTCCTTCTTCGCAAAACGGTTTTTCAAGTGGGCCAATCGCACCACCAATGAAATTTTTTGGCGAGATTTCAAGCGGCTTCAAACCGATTGGAATTACAACCTGCTCAATTGGTAAACTAAATTTCTTGGCAAATTCCCAATCACGCTCGTCATGCGCGGGCACGGCCATGATGGCGCCCGTGCCATAACTGGCGAGCACGTAGTCGGCGATCCAGATGGGAATCTTCTCGCCGTTGACGGGATTGATCGCGTAAGCACCGGTGAAGACCCCGCTCTTATCCTTGGCCAATTCCGTCCGCTCCAGATCACTCTTGCCGGCGGCAAAGACCCGATAGGCCTCCACCGCCGCCTTCGGTGTCTCAAAATGAGTCGTTCCTGCTTTGGGAATTGATTTTCCGGGTTCAGGAAATGAGTTCCGGCGTTCAGGAATTGAATTCCCGGATGCGGGAAATGACTTCCCGGACTCAGGAATTGAACTCCCCGATCCCGGAGTTGAATTCCCGGATGCAGGAATTGAATTCCCGGACACCGGAACAGCGTTCTCCGACACGGGAATTGAGTTCCCAGACGCCGGAGTTGAATTCCCCGACGCAGGAATTGAGTTCCCCGACGCCGGAATTGAGTTCCCCGACCCGGTTTTGCCTTTCCAAACGTCGGGAATACCCTCCGGCCATTGGTTTGGCACAATTTGATCCACCAATTTGTGTTCCGGCGAGAGCACCATGTAAGTCGCGCCGAACAAAGTGTCGGGACGGGTGGTGAAAACGGTGATGAAGGTTTCAGGTTCAAGGTTGGAGGTTTCAGTTCCTGAACCCTGAACCCTTGCCACCTTAAACCTGACCTCCGCTCCTTCTGAACGCCCAATCCAGTTCCGCTGCATTTCCTTAAGCGAGTCGCTCCAGTCAATCGTGTCGAGGTCGGCCAGCAGTTTCTCGGCGTAGGCGGTTATGCGGAGCATCCATTGACGCATCGGCTTGCGGATGACTGGAAAGCCGCCGACT
>CAJAQO010000168.1 GCA_903944085.1 uncultured Verrucomicrobia subdivision 3 bacterium | reverse complement strand
GGCCAGATAAATTTCCAATGTGCGCCATTGGCCCAAGGTATAATCCATCGCGATTCCCAAGAGGCTTTGGGGCAACTGGCGTTTGCTGGCTTTGAGTTTGAGCCAGGCGCGCTCGAGGCGTTGGCCGACGGGTCGGCTCTCGCTGGCACGCACGGCGGCGCGCAAACGCGGGCCGGCGTGGTGTGACCGCAGGTTGGCTTCGATCCGGTAGAGTTGCTGGATTTGGCCCAGCAACCAGCTCGCCAGGCGCGGCGAAGATTCCAAGGCTTCATGAAACTTGCGACGCACGTGGGCCCAGCAACCGGCCAATTCAATAGTTTGGCCGCGGCGATTGGCAAAGGCGCGATAGGCGGCATACCCATCACATTGAATGGTGCCGGTAAAAGTGGCGGGAATGATGTTATCCAGGCACGCGGTCGCGCGCCTGGTTTCCCAATGGAAAAACACATCGCCACCGGGACGACTGCCCGTCCAGAGATAACCTTGCTTGGTTTTGCCGTGGCCTGGCTCCAAATAATCAATCGGCGTTTCATCCACCTGCACATCGCCGCCCGCCATCACCCCGGTGCGGATCTGCTCGTAAATCGGTTTGAGCCAGTCGGCGGCCAACTCGATCCACCGTGCCAACGTCTGCCGGTGCCGTTGGACGCCGTGGCGTTGCGCGTAAATTTGTTCCTGCCGAGAGAGCGGCAGATGGTCGCAATATTTGCCGACTAAAATTTGCGCCAGTAATCCGGGGGCCGGCAGGCTGCGATCCAACAAGCGTTCCGGCAAGGGCGCGATCACCGGGGCTTCTTTAACCATTTTGGGAATGTCTGCCCAACGCTTACGTCTGGCCGCAACTCTTTTCCATCTGGTGATTTTCGATTTTGATGACTTCAGCCGGGCTGTAACGGCCCGCTGCGTTTTGGGTTAAATTGGTGAATGAGTATGTTTTTGAAACCTGGCCGTAATCCACTTCCGTTCCAAATCCGCGCTCCATTGCATCCGCATACACTGCCAGAGAATCAGAAGAAACTTGAACGCGCTTTTGCATCCGCGTTGCCAGATCGGCAATAAACATTTTCGCGTGATAGGCGTCACGCTTGCCGACAACGAAAGACGGAATCAGCTTGGAGTCGGAATCGAGCGCAATGAAAGTCCAAACGTCGCCATACGCTCCGGCGCGCTCCGCGTTTTTACGCTTCGCTCCGACGAAACCCCAAATCTCGTCAACTTCGATATTGGCGCAATTCAGCCCGCGCATTTTCTCGTCTTGGATTTTGGCGCAGGTTGTGCCGACACGAACTCCAAGCCGCATTACGGTGTCGCGGTGAATGCCGGTGATGCGTTCAATGGAGCGGAGGCTGCTGCCTTCGCAGAGCAAGCTGACGACTTGCGCCTTTGCTTCGGATTTTAATTCGTTTGCCATAAAAATCTCGGTTGACTTGTTATCTTGAATAGAGTATTACTTTATTCAAGTTGAATGTCAAATACAAAAAGTCAAAAAAAACAAAGTGGGGTGGCCCAAGAAAGCGGGCAGGGCATCCCAAAACGGGAATCACAAAGATGAAAATTTGTGTTTCCGTCAACCGGGCGGTTTGGCAATCTGCGCTGTCACTCTGGCGTGGTAAACAGTCGCCGCTTGTGGAAAAACTATTATCGGATTACGTTGACGATGCCGGTAAAAAACCGCAGGCGAATGCAAAATGAACGATCAAGTCGAAATTACAATTGAAGGAAAGCTGACGCCTGAAAAATTCATTGAGGCGATTCGGGCTTTTTTCGATATGGTTGAGGGCGTGGCAAAAAATGTCACCGCAAAACCAATTCGCTGGGTTGTTGAGGTTGAAAAGGGAAGCGCCCGCGTGCGGGGACGGGTTGAAAATCCCAGCGTCGAGTCTGGACATGCTGTTGATACAATTTGTCGCGGTGTTCGTTCTCTGCGCTCTGGGGCAAGAACCATTCCATACGGTTTCACAAAACGGGAGGTTTTAGCCTGCAAAAGCCTGGCCGCTCTAAATGGGGATGGCATTCGGTCCATTTCCATAAAAAACGGTAGCGAGCCGGAAGATGTGCCGCAAACCATTGTTGAGACAGCCGAATCCATTCTTTCGGGCGAGGCGTTTACTGCTTTTGGTTCAATTGAGGGGAAAATAGATTCCATTTCTGACAAGCAGAATTTTATTTGCAGCATCACAGATCCGGTTTTTCATCACGACATCACTTGTTATTTTCAAAAAAGCGAAGTCGCTGAAGAGGCGTATCGAGGTTTTAGAAAGCGCGTGATGGCAGGCGGATTGATTCGCTACGCGAAAGAAGGCCACCCCACAAGCATTGTTGTTGATACTATACGAATTTTCCCAGCGGAATCCGAATTACCAACAATCGAAGAGGTTCAGGCGCTATTCAAATGATATGGGGGGACTAAAAACGGTTTATTGGGACGCATGTGTTTTTCACGCATTGTTCGGAAAAGAAGCCGGGCGGGCGGAAACGTGTATGCGCATTCACAAAGCTGCTCAGGATGGGGAAATTGAGATTTACACCTCGACAGTGACGTTTGTCGAATGTATTTGGATTAAAGGGCAACCAGATAAACTTTCTAAAGAGCATGAGCAGATTATTCAGAAGTTTTTCATGCATAAATATATCCGGGCAATCAATTGCGACCGGCAAATAGCCGAAGCTGCCCGTAATTTGATTTGGCAATTCCCGCATTTGAAGCCCAAAGATGCGATTCATGTCGCTAGTGCTATCTCAAAACAAATTGACGAAATGCACACATACGACCGAGATGATCTCATAAAGTTATCCGACCAGATTGGGTCTCCAGCGCTTAAAATCTGTCAGCCTGAATTTATTGAAGAGCCGAAACCGCCGCAAACCGGCAATCTCATTTAGTCGGTTTGATTTCAAATTAGGACACTACCAACAATAATTAGACCTCAGTTTTTGTGGTCTATCAAGTTTCATGAATCCAAGCCTGCGCCGGACGTAAAAGACTGTCGAGCAAATTTTTTTGACCAAAACCGCGACTGATTTCCTTCATGCAATGGCAACGAAGGCTGCCAATGGGTCGCCCAATTTTGCGGACGCAGCTTTCAGCCGAAAATTTCCGGGCTGATGAAGCCGTCGGCAACTTTCGTCACGCTGCCGGTCATCAAAATGTCGAAGCCGTCGCGGATTTCAATTTGGATGACGCCGCCCGGGCAATGGACTGAAACATTTTTGTCCACGAGTCCGAGCTTATGCGCCACCGCCGCGCTCGCGCTGCTGCTGCTGCCGCTGGCCAGCGTGTAGCCCGCGCCGCGCTCCCAAATTTCGATCTGGATGTTCGCGCGATCCCGCACTTTCAGAAACTGCACGTTGGTCTTGCGCGGAAAATTCGGATGCACCTCCAGCAGCGGGCCGAATTCTTGCGCCAGCTTCGCGCTGATTTCCAGGTGGCTGCGGCGCTCCGCCGCATCGGGCGACGAGGGCGTCGCCGCCACCACCACGCAATGCGGATTGCCAATGGTCGCGGCGCAAAAAACAAATTCGCGTCCGCCCACGGAAATTTTTTCGTTCAGCACTTCGCGTTTCGCGCCGGTGACGGGGATTTTCTCGCTGTCAAAACTGACCTTGCCCATTTCGACGCGCACCATTTTGCCGCCGGCGAAAACGGTTGAGCGCACGAGGCCGCCGTCGGTCTGGAGGGCAAATTCTTCAGCGCCGACAAATTTCGTGTCCCAGAGATAGCGGGAAAAAATGCGGACGCCGTTGCCGCTTTTCTCGGCGATGCTGCCGTCGGGATTGTAAATTGTCAGCGCGCACTTGGCGGTGGACGAGGGCAGCGGACCGAGCAGGATGCCATCCGAGCCGACGCCGAAATTGCGGTGGCAAATGGTTTTGACCTGTTCCAGGGTGAGCGGCGCGGGCAGGTCTTTCGGATTGATGACGATGTAGTCGTTGCCGAGCGCGTGATATTTGGTGAAAGCAATTTGCATCGGCGGAAGATAATAATTTGCCCGGGCGGTGTAAAAACAGAACTCAAGAAACTGTCGCGCGACACGCTTTTATTTACCGCCCCGGCCTTCGTCTTCCAGATGAAATTTGTGCAGGAAGCGATGGACCACGGGCGCAAAGATGATGCCCAGAATGGCAATCAAAGCGAGGCCGCTGTAGAGCGCATAGCAGCCGGCAAAAATTTTCCCGCCGTCGGTTTGGATGGTGGCGACCGGCCCCATGCCGGAAAGAATCATCGCGGCGTTCAAAAAAGCATCCAGCCACGGCAGCTTTTCAAAAACGTGATAGCCCGTCATGCCAATGCCCAGCGACACCGCGATGACGAGCGCGCCCAAACCGGCGTTGCGCGCGATGCGCCGGTAATAAACTTTGCGCGGCAGCAGCGGCTTGGTGTGATGCTCGAACATGCGGAGATTTTTATTTTTTGGGAAGCTGCACGCTGCCGGTGATTTCGCGCACGTCGCCGATTTTTTCCCGCTCCATGAAGCTGCGGATGCCGGCGATGACCTGCAGCGGCGTCTGCGGTTCGTAAAAGTTCGCCGTGCCCACGGCCACCGCCGTGGCACCGGCCATGAGAAATTCAATCGCGTCGTTCGCAGTCTGAATGCCGCCCATGCCGATGATCGGAATTTTCACGGCCTTCGCGGCTTCCCAGACGAGCTTGATCGCAATCGGCTTGATGGCCGGGCCGGTGAGGCCACCGGTGATGTTCGCGAGCTTCGGCTTGCGCGTGCGGATGTCTATCGCCATCGCGGGAAAACTGTTCGTCACCGCGAGCGCATCGCTGCCGGCGTCCTCGGCGGCTTTGGCCAGCGCCGCAATGTTCGGCACGTTGGGACTCATTTTGGTAATGAGCGGCAGCGTTGTGGCCTGACGGCAGGCCGCGACGACCTGCGCCAGCAGCTTGCAATCCGTGCCGAATTGCGCGCCGCCTTCCTTGATGTTCGGACAGGAAACATTGAGTTCCAAGGCGCCGACGCCGCCCAACGAATCGAAGCGCCGCGCGACCTCGGCGTATTCCTCGACGGTCGTGCCCCAGATGTTGATGATCGTCGGCACGGTCAGCGATTTGAGGAACGGCCAGTATTTTTTGATGAAGCCGTCCACGCCCGGACCTTGCAGGCCGATGGCGTTGAGCATGCCGCTGGTGACTTCGGCGGTGCGCGGCGTGGGATTGCCGGGCACGGGATGGAGCCGGATGCCCTTAACCGTGACCGCGCCGAGCTGATTCAAATCCAGCAGCCGCGCATATTCCGCACCATAGCCGAACGTGCCGGACGCCACGGTGACCGGATTCTGCATCCGCAATTTTCCAAGCTGCACGGACAAGTTGAATTTTTTCACGTCGGAAATCATTTCCGCCAGAACTTAGCGATTTAACCTGCGGGACTCAATTCTCAAAAAATCACAGCCGACTTGTCTGGCATCCTGGCCATGCTGAAAACGAAATTTGAAACCGACCGGAAGAACGTGAACCTGCGCTCAATTTTGCCGATGCCGCCCGGTCGCAATTGAATCATTGCCCGCCGTCGCGCCGGTTGCGCCTTTTTAATTTGCAAAAGCACGGCTGATACAATACATTAAAATTGCGTTACGTGGGCTGGCCGCCTGTTGCGGTTGGGGGAAGAGCAATCGGCCAGCCTGATCCTAGTTTTCAGGCTGGCCATTTTCGCCGTGACGACCCGCGCTGAATGGTCCGACCGCGACGGCAACGACCGTAGGAAAATTTTATACCACGAAAAGCGCTTACATGTCAGCCGGTCGGAAATACTCGGTGTATTGTCCACCTTGAACGCCTTTGTCAATGGTCGTTGTCGAACTGCTCCAATTGAACTTTCGCCATTCGACATGTCCGTCTTCGTGTAAAAATTTGCGCCGGTCGGAACATTCCCGTTGCCCCGATGCGCCTCGCCAAGGGTGCTCTGCCCACCAACCGATTCCATCCAGCCGGTGCCGTTTTGCTGCACGCGGTCAAGCATGATGGGAGCCAGGCGATAAAGACCGCCAAATTTTTTGCGCACCACCCACTCCCGCCTGGTGGTTAAAATGCTGCCGTAAGAAAAAGCGACGCCTCCCGCGTCATCCCGTCCAGGCAGATAGTGGTAGCCAATCAAATTGCCGGCATCGCCCGGCTGCTGTTCATACGCCCGGCGCCAGTCGGCTTCGGCGATGGCAATGGAATGGAACACGCGAGAAAAAGCGTGGCTGGACTTTTTCTACGCCTGACAGACTGGCCGGTTTTAATAGCGCGCGAAGCCGAGTTCACGACCGCAGCTTTGCGGCATTGCCCGTTCAAAAGCTCAACTTGAGCAACACAAAATCAGGTTCGTGAACCGCGAGATCGTCATTCATCGGACGGAGCGCTTTGACTGGCAGCAGATATGGTGGTATCGGTTCGGGCACGGGGCGCGCTGGCGCGGATGCATAGAGCATGGGCCAAGCCTGCTGCGGTTTGACTAAATCCACAAACAGACCGGAGAGTCGAACTCTTGAAACCCACGGCAACGACGGTTCTCTTTGCGCTTTCAAGGTGAGCACTTGGGTATCCCGTTTGCTGCCTGGCTGGTGAGACAGTTCGGATTTGTTTTGCGCTTGCACAACTCCGGCCAGGAAAATGCCGGCCAGACACAACGATAAATTTTTAATAAAAACTTTCATGCGGCAATTTCGGCCCCAGCGCAGGGATTGTCAAATGACCGAAAATGTGTGGCCGGCAGGACGTAGCTCGACTTGGCAATCAGGCAAGAAAGTGTGCGTAAAACAAAACGAGTTAAAACTTTCCAAATCTCCCCGGCCGGTTTTGAAAATGGCCGGGCATGCTGCCGGAGCGCGGAGCATTGCTCCGCGGCTTGGCAAAACTTTCGAGCGGAACAATGCTTCGCGCTCCAGTTAAATTCGGCGTTTGGCAGAGGTTTCGTATTTTAAATCGAATGGGGCTATCGCTGAAGACAAGGAACATTTCACAGTTGCACCATTTAAATGTGACATTATAAAATGGCAAACATAAGCCAACCGGAAAAAATATTTCCAGAGCATATCTTGGTGCTCCTTTTTTGTCTGGGCATGTTCGCCGGACAAACTCATGCGTTGGCGGGTGACGCGGCACAGTTGATTTCCGTTTCGGTCACGAACGGCACGCCGGTAATGCCGCGAACGGTGTTCACCCAGATCTGGACCATGAAGAACACGGGCACCACGACTTGGACGCCCAGTTATAGCGGTTACACCATGAATCTGGTTGGCGCGGACAGTCTGGGTGCCGTGCCGCCTGCGGCCAAGACGTATTCCGCGCACACTCTCTCCACGACGATTGGCAGCGGCAACTCGGTCGCCCCCGGAGCGCAGGCCACGTTCACCATGAATTTCATCGTGCCGGAAACCGCCGGTTCCGTCACCGACACTTTTCAATTGAACAACGCCAGCAGCGTTTTTTTTGGTCCGACCAACACCATTCAAATCGTGGTCCGGCCAGCCGGTTCCACCAACCAGTATGACCGCGCCCGGGCCGTTTCCTATGCCAACAACTACGCCGGCTATGTTTGCAGCGATGGTTATTTTTGGACGAACAGCTCCACCTTCGGCACCTTTGTCCCCGGCACGAATGCGCCGAGCAGCGGGTTGGGTGATGACTGCGCGCATTTCGTTTCCTGCTGTATCGGCAGCGAGCCTCACCAACGCGGTGGCGGTCTTAATATTTACACCCGCGACATTACTTACGGCGAACCTGGAGCCGCCCATCTGGTCAACACCTGCTTGATCGGTCCGGGCTATGCCACCGAGGTGTTTTCTTTGAACAGTCTGTCCCCAGGCGATGTCGTCGGTTGGAACTGGGAAGGAGACACTAATATCGCCAATCTCGATCACGTCACCTTGTATTTGGGCAACGGCTTGCTCGCGTCTCATTCCGCCTCCTGCCTGGATGTTTCGGCTAACACTTGGTATCAGGGATCGGCACCCAGTTATGTGCGGCATCTCATCCACATTTTAGACGCGCCGACGATTAAGTCATTTCCGGTTGGAAAAAATCTGGTTCTTTCGTGGCGAACCAACTGGACCGGCTACGTTTTGTATTCGACCACCAATCTTTCCGCCGGGACGACTTGGACCAAGGTGTTGAAATCCCCGGTGGTCGTTGGAACCTCAAATATGCTGACCAACTCAATGTCCGCTGGCGCCACATTTTATCGGCTGATGCTTCCCTGAAATGGCGACCGGAATTTTCCGCCGGCTTGGCGGAATCCGGTTTGACGCGGCGGCTGTTCCGGCGCACACTCGCCGGCACAAAGCCATGCGGTCTGCGCAAGCAGACCAGCGCGGCGTAACTTCACTTATGAAACCGCTAACATTGGCCGCCGCGCATCATTCCGAGGATTCGATATGAACCGAAATTTCGTTTTGTCATTGACCGTAGTTGCCGTGTTTGCCGTGGAAGCAAGAACGATGCTGGCGCAGACGACCGCCGTTCCGGCCGGTAATTTCCTCAACAGCCTCGGCGTTAGTTCCGCCGTTTCCCGGCGCGGGGAAACTCTGACGCAGACAATCCAATCCGCCAAGTTTTTGGGCGTTCGCTGGGTGCGGGCGGGCTATGAAAGTGATCTGCCCGTCGCGGATTTAATTGAATTGCATCGGCAAACCGGCGTGCGTTTTAGCTATGGACTTATGAGCGGCGGGACGAATCTTGTCCGGCTACT
>CAJAQO010000167.1 GCA_903944085.1 uncultured Verrucomicrobia subdivision 3 bacterium | reverse complement strand
GTCCAGTTTGCCAATGACCGTGATGTTGCCCAGTTCCGTCACGTTCGTGGAACTGCCCGCCGCCCCGACATTGTTCGTCTGCGCCAGCGCCTTGCCGCCACAGGACAACGCCACCACCGAAATAACTGACAAATAAATTCTGCGATTCTGGTTTTTCTGTGCTTTCAACATTCTCATAATTCAAATTGGTTAAAATTTCTAAAGGACTCCGTGAACCTTTCACGGATTCACGTCTTTGCGAAACGCCCACGGCGCAATGCAAAGAATTAACATTGGAAACCAATTCCGAACCGGCGCGAGCGCGCGGCTGGAATTGACGAATTAGGAAACTGCGGGGAGAACGGGCGGGGCGCGTCCGGCGGGAAGATATTCAATGGCCGGACTAAAAACGGAAAAAGTCAGTTGCGGAACCGCTTCAACCGGAATGGTCGGGGCAACGGCGGCGACTTCCACCGTGGCCGAGTCCACCTTGCCATGCGCGAAGAGGGTGACGGCGCATTGATGTTCGGCCTTACCTGCGTCGGCGTGGAACCATTCGTGAAGCGACGGTGATGCGGCCATTGCATTCAGCAACAGGACAAAACCGGCCAGCACCGAGGCAATGACAGCCTGGCGGTGACGCTTGCAATGGCGCATTATGAACCGCATAACTTCGGCAAACTAACAGACCTCATGCCGGACACAAGCGGAATACAAATGTTCCGACACCCACGCAGCACGGCTGGCCGCATCGCGTTTAAATTAGCAGGGTAGTTGTAATCTACCGCTCAAGTTTATCGCCGTTTGGCCGAAATAGAGCCGGACGCAATTAATCCATTTTTGCCGCTTGGTTCAGCCATTCATGAATAACACTTTGATGAGTGAACGCCAGCCGTTGCCGGCCCTGCCGGCCGACGGCGCGGGTTTCCACGCCTTGCCGATGGGCATTGCGCGCGTGTGCGGCCGGGTCTTCGTCGCGGTCAACCCGCGCTTCTGCGAAATGGTCGGCTATCCCGCCGAGGAATTGGTCGGCCGCTCCACCGCGATGGTTTATGCCAGCGCGGAAGATTATCAGCGCGTGGGCGCGACGATTTATGTAGATCTGAAAAACCACGGGGCCGCCGCCTGCCAGACGAAAATGCGCTGCCAGGACGGCTCGGTGATCGAAGTGATGCTGACCTCCATCCATGGGGCACCCGGTCAGGCGGAGATGACGTTTGTCATCATGGATGTCACCAAGTCGCGGCGCGCCGAACAGGAATTGTTCTGGCAGAACCGCGAGCTGACGGCGTTTCACCGCATTTCGGAGGTGATGCTTTCCGGCCAGTCCACACAATCCATTTTTGACACGATCGCCCGCGAGACGAGCGGCATGACGGATTTTCCGATGGTGGCCATCGAGCTGTGCGATTTTGACCGCGCGGTCATGGTCTATCGCGGCGCGCACGGCATTCCGCTGCACGAAATGCCGTCGCCGTTCGAGGTGCCGATGGACGTGTCGCTTTCCGGCCAGGTCGCGCACACCGGCGAGGTGCTGGTGGAAAATAATATTTCCGACCGCCGCGAATATGCCGCGCCCATCCTGCGGATGCTCGGCGTGCAAACTTTCGTCTGCGTGCCGATCAAATCCGACGGCCAGGTGGTCGGCACCTTGAGCCTCTCGCACCGCGAAAAAATTTTGGTGGAGCCGCGCGTGGTCAAGGCCGCCGGCAGCCTCGCCAATTATCTCGCCACGCTGTTCGACCGCTTGCAGGCGCGCGAAGCCGTCAGCCGCAGCGAGGCGGAACTTTCCACCGTCTATGACCGCGTGCCGAGCGTGCTGTGCCTGTTTGACGAGCAGTTGCAAATTGTCCGCGCCAACCTGGCCGCCACGGAATTTGCGGGGCGCACCGATGCCGGCGCCGGCCCGTTGTATGTCGCGGAATTTCTCCATTGCCAGCCGGGCGAAGAAAACGACGGTGCCAGCCGGCAAACTCCCTGCCGCAATTGCGAACTGTGCCGCCTGTTGGTGGAAACCCTGACGACAGGCAAAAGCCAGCGCCAGGTCAAGATGACCAAAAAAATCTTCCGCAACGGCCAGCCCAGCGACGTGGTGCTGCTCGTTTCCGCCGAACGCATCCAGCTCGGCCACACCGTCCGCGTGCTGATGTGCTTGGAAGACATCACCAAAAACGTCCGCGCCGACGAGCAGATCCGTTCGCAGGCCGCGCTGCTGGACATCACCGGCGACGCTATTTTTGTCCGCGATTTTTCCGACCGCATTTTGTATTGGAACGAAGGCGCGCACCGGCTTTATGGCTGGACGCCGGCAGAAGCCATGGGCCGCATCACCACCGAGTTGATGCCGGACAACAATCCGTTTGAATCCACCCGCGCGCTCCACACCGTCCAGCATCACGACGAGTGGACGGGCGAGGTGAAACAAAAATCCCGCGACGGCCGCGAGCTGACCATCCAGAGCCGCTGGACGCTCGTGCGGGAACCGGAGGGCAAACCCAAGGCCATTCTGGTGGTCAACACCGACATCACCGAAAAGAAGCAGCTTGAGTCACAATTGCTCCGCAGCCAGCGCCTCGAAAGCATCGGCACGCTCGCCAGCGGTTTGGCGCATGATTTGAACAATGTGCTCGCGCCGATCATGATGGCCGTGCAGTTCATCAAGGACAACACCGAGGACGACGGCATGAAGGCTTGTTTCCAGACTTTGGAAACCTGCTCGCGGCGCGGCGCGGACATCATCCGGCAAGTGCTCATGTTTGCGCGCGGCGTGGAAGGCGAACGGATTTTGATCAATCCGAAGCATCTCATCCAGGAGATGCAGCGCATCGCCAATGAGACTTTCCCGCGCTCCATCGAGATCAATACGCGCATTTCCAAACAGCCGTGCGTGCTGCTCGGCGACGCCACGCAAATCCAGCAGGTCATCATGAATTTGTGCGTCAACGCGCGCGACGCCATGCCGCAGGGCGGAACGTTGACCATCGGTTTGGACAAAAAAGAACTGGATCTCGCCGGGGCCGCCATTCATCCCAAAGCCAAGCCCGGCGGTTATGTGGTGATTTCGGTCGCGGACACCGGCACCGGCATTCCGGCGGAATTGGTGGATAAAATTTTTGATCCGTTCTTCACCACCAAGCCGCTCGGCCAAGGCACCGGGCTGGGTCTGCCCACCGTGCTGGGCATTTCCGAAAATCACGGCGGTTTTGTGCATTTGGAAACCAAGCCCGGCGCGGGCACGACCTTTTTCGTTTACATTCCCATCGCGCCCGGCGAAGCGACGGGCGAGAATCGCAGCGGCCCGGCGGAACAAATCCGCGGCAAGGGAGAATTGATTTTGGTGGTGGACGACGAGCCTTCGGTGCGCAAGCTGGCCAGCGCCATTTTGATCCGCAGCGGCTACCGCACCGTGACGGCGGCGGAGGGCCGGGAAGGCACCAAAGTTTTTGAAGAGCACCGCCGCGACATCAAGCTGGTGGTCAGCGACCTGATGATGCCGCAGCTCGACGGGCCGGGAATGTTGCGCGGGCTGCGGCAGATCGAGCCGGGACTCAAGAGCGTCATCATCACTGGTCTCGGTGAGGAAAACCGCATCGCGGAGGCCAAGGCGGCCGGCGCGGATTTGATTTTGCACAAGCCGTTCTCGGCGGATCAACTGCTGGCGCTCGTCAAACAACTGCTCGGCTGACGCGCTGGTTTCATCCCCGCAAATCATGTCCGCCAGCGCCTCCAAAAAAATCGCCGACGCCGATGGCCGTTTCGCCACTGCGCAATTGGCGGATGCGGACTACGATTTTTTATGCCGCCTGATTTACGAGCGGAGCCGCATTCATTTGGGACCGGACAAGCGGGTGCTGGTGTCGTCGCGGCTGGGCAAGCGGCTGCGGCACCACGAACTGAAAACTTACGGCGAGTATTGCGAGCTGCTGCGCTCGCCGGCGGGCGCGGAAGAAATGTCCTTTCTCATTGACCAGATCTCGACCAACCACACGCATTTTTTCCGCGAGCTGAAGCATTTCGATTTTCTGCAAGAGGTGGTTATTCCGAAATGGAAAGCCGACGCGCGGCGCACCGAGCCGTGCCGCATCTGGAGCGCGGCAAGTTCCACCGGCGAAGAAGCGTATTCCATCGCGATCCATCTGGCGGAACATTTTGCGCCGGCGGAAACGGGCCGCTGGCAGATTGAAGGCACGGATATTTCCACGCGGGTTTTGGAAGTCGCGCAGCGCGGGGTGTATGAGACGGACCGGCTGGCCAGCATCCCGCCGGACTTGCTGCGCCGGCATTTTCAGCGCGGGACCAACCAATGGGCCGGACATTTCCGCGTGAAAGACGAGCTGCGCCGGCGGGTGAATTTCCAGCACTTGAATCTGCTGGAACCGGGCTATCCGTTCACGCGGCCGTTCGACCTGATTTTCTGCCGCAACGTGATGATTTATTTTGACCGGCCCACGCAGGAGACGCTGGTGCGGCTGCTGGCGGAACAGCTCGTGCCGGGCGGTCACCTGCTAGTGGGCCACTCGGAAAGTTTGAGCAGCATGAAACACACTCTGAAGCTCGTCCGCCCAGCGGTTTATCTCAAGCCGGGCCAATAAATATTTGCCGAAGCTAGAAAAAGCCGCCCCGGTTTTCCGGAGTAGCTTTTTTCTGCACTCACTGAACCCGCATTCCGAAATAGGAGCGAGCGAGCGCAAGCGCCGGCCGGAGTGGGCGTGCTCCCCACTTCGGAACGCGGTCTGGAGCAATCACGGCTTAGGTCGCCAGCCGGAGGTTTGGTTTTCGAATTGATGCGGGACGGGCAGCCGCAAAAAACGCCTGCAATTTCCCAAGATTTGCCTGTTGATTTTTATTAACCGCCAACCGTTTCCAGCCGATAACTCTTTTGTCAGAAGGTGTTGTAACCAAAGATTAAATATGAAAAGGAGTCTCAAGCTGTGGCAATGGATCGTCGTGGTGGCGATGACGGCCAGTGTGCCGTTGGCCATCATTTCGGTCTTTTTGATCCATCACTCCATCAATCAGAGCATCGCCTTTGGCGAGCAGGAGGTCCGGGGTGACGCCTTTCAGCGTCCGCTGGAGCAGTTGCTGGATTTGCTGCCCCGCTATCAGGCGGCGGCACGTCAGGCGCTCGCCAGGGAGGACGCGGGCAAACAAAGTCTGGCCGAAATCCAGACGGAGTTGGATCAGGCGTTCGACGTGCTGTCGGCGAATTACAACGGCAAGCTGGGTCAGGCCTTGAAATTCACGGACGCGGAACTGGCCGCGCGGAAGCGTGACGACGCGCGGCTTTCCGTGGTGCAGGCGCAATGGCAGCAGCTCAAAAGCTCGCCGCCGGCGGTGGCCGCCGCTGGCGAGACGGTCGGCCGACTCGTCGCCGCCACGCGGACGATGATCACCCACGCCGGCGACCTCTCCAACCTTATCCTCGATTCCGACCTCGACAGTTATTACCTGATGGATATCACGCTGTGCGCGCTGCCGCAAACGCAGCAGCGCTTGAGCGATATTACCCTGCAAGTCGGCGGCTGGCTGCGCCGTGACCAGGTGGTTTCGAACCAGACGCAGATCGCGATCATGGCGGCGATGCTACAGCAGGACGATCAGGATCGCATCACCGGCGACGCCCAGACTTCCTTGAGCGAAGATCAAAATTTTTACGGAGTCAGCGAGACGTTGCAGAAGAACCTGCCGGCGGCGATGGCAAAATACACGGCGGCGAACCAGATTTTCATCGGTCTGCTCAACCGCTTGATGGCCGGCGAAAAAGTTCCGGTCGCCGACTTTGAAACCGCCGGCTGGAACGCGCGGGCGGAAAGTTTCTCTTTTGGGGCGGTGGGGGCGGATGAATTGGATCACTTGCTCGCCGTGCGGGTCGCCTCGTTTCGGCATCAGCAATGGCTGAGTTTGGAAATCATGGGCGCGGTTTTGGCGTTGGTGGCCGTGGTCGTCTGGCTAACGGTTAAGAAATTGAATGCGGTGATCCTCGCCTTAAGCCGGAATTTGAACGGAGCTTCAACTCATGTCGAGGCTTCCGCCGCCCAAGTGTCTGCCGCCAGCCAGTCGCTGGCCGAAGGGGCGAGCGAGCAGGCCTCATCGCTGGAGGAAACCAGTTCATCGCTGGAAGAAATGTCCAGCATGACCAAACGCAATGCCGAGAATGCCCGGCAGGCCAATGACCTCGCCAAGGAAGCCCGCGACGCCGCCGACAAGGGCGTGGGCGACATGCAAGCCATGTCCACGGCGATGGAAGCCATCAAAGTTTCCAGCGATGACATCGCCAAGATCATCAAGACCATTGATGAAATCGCTTTCCAGACGAACATTCTGGCGCTCAACGCCGCCGTCGAGGCCGCGCGCGCCGGCGAGGCGGGCATGGGCTTTGCCGTGGTGGCGGATGAAGTGCGCAACCTCGCGCAACGCTCCGCGCAAGCCGCGAAGGAAACGGCCGGCAAGATTGAGGGCGCGATTGTCAAGACCGGCCAGGGCGTGGATATCAGCAGCAAGGTGGCTGCGGCCCTCAACGAAATCGTCACCAAAGTCCGCCAGGTGGACGAACTGGTGACCGAAGTGGCCGGCGCTTCGCGCGAACAAACTGAGGGCATTGCGCAAATCAACGTGGCCGTCGGCCAGATGGACAAGATGACGCAGAGCAACGCGGCCACCGCCGAAGAAAGCGCCGCCGCCGCCGAGGAACTGAATTCGCAAGCCGAAATCATGCAGCAGTCCGTGGCCGAACTGCTCCAATTGGTGGGCGACCAGCGCGAAACACCGGCGAGAAAACCGGCGGCGCATGCCCGGCACGCCAGACCAGTTCATGCGGCCACGCCGGCGGCAAAACGATTCACTCCGCACACCACCAGCAACGGGAACGGCCACGCGTCCGTCGCGCCGGAACTGCCCACGACGGCCAAACGCCGGGGAGAAATTCCGATGGAAGGCGACTTCAAGGATTTTTGAAGCCGCCCGCGCCGGAAGATTTTGGCTAAAGTTTTTTTGCCGCCAGCCGATGAAGTCATTGAACTTGACCCGCAATTTGGTTGCGGGAGCTTTTGCGGACAGGTCTTTGGGCCGGTCAGATGAAGGCACAACTAAACACCACCGCTCTGCGCAGCCGCTGGTTTTAAGCTGTGCCTTTTGCCTTTCGGAAACCGCCACAAACCGCAGGTTCCGGCCGAGCGGTTTAAACTCAAGCGGGCCGGCGGACTGCCGATTAGCTAAATTATATGAGCACCATATCCAAAACTGCCAGCCGTTTGACGGGCAAATATCTCACCTTCAATTTGTCGGCCGAATCCTACGGCATTGACGTGTTGAAGGTGCGCGAGATCATCCGCCTCACCTCCATCACGGCTGTGCCGCAAATGCCGGCGCACATTCGCGGGGTCATCAACCTGCGCGGAAAAATCATTCCGGTGATGGATTTGCGGGTGCGCTTTGAATTTGATTCCGCCGCCAATACCGAGCAGACATGCATCATCGTGGTGCAGGTGAAGTTGCCGGACGGCAAGGCCACGCAAATGGGCCTGGTGGTGGATGGCGTCGAGGAAGTCATCAACATCGCCGCGAACGACATCGAGGAAACGCCCAGCTTTGGCGGCCAGATTTGCACGGATTACATCATCGGCATTGCCAAAGTCAAAGGCCTGGTCAAGGCGCTGCTGGACATTGACGGCATCGTCGGGGCCGACACGCTGAAGAGTCTCAAAACTCTCGCGGGCACATAAAACTTTCGGCGGTGGATCAGTTCCAAACCCACCGCCAAGCGCACTGTGACAAAATCAAAAAACCAATTTAATCATTCACCGTAAAATCCGCTCATGCAAATCAAGACGCTGACATTGCTCGCACTCCTGTTGATTGGATCGGCAGGATTGAGCTTCAAAACCGCCGGCGCGGAAATTGACGCGGCGTTGCAGGCGAAGATTGACGCCCAAGTGAAACAGATTCAATCCTGGGCCGCCGACCCGGTGCTCGTAAACGCCGTCAAGGCGCAGAACGCCAATCTCCCGGCGGATTACGCGGTGATGACAGAGGAAAAATGGGCGGCGTTGACGATCTTGGATCCGTTTGTCCGCTCGTTCAACAAAAACGAGGCCGGACAATTTCTCAAGAGCAAGAAGACGGATTTGATCCTGCGCACGTTTGTGTCCGACGCCAACGGCATCAAGGTGGGCTTTTCCAGCAAGACCTTGAAATGGTCGCACAAGGGCGATCTCAAGCATGAGCAACCCATGAGCGGAAAAATCTGGCAAGGCGCGCTGGAACAGGACAAGGCCACGGGATTGCAACAGGTGCAGGTGTCCGTGCCCGTGCTGGACGGCGGCAAGCCGGTCGGCTCCTTGGTGGTCGGCTTGAGCGTCGCCAAGTTGCAGGAATAATTTTTGGCGGCAATCGCCAGCGACACCGCAGTTGGAAGCTCGTCCGCTTTTATGAACACGACCAAAAAAAATCAAAGCATTCCCCGGCAGTTGCTGCTGCTGCTTTCGCTGGCGGCCAGTGTGACGCTGGCGGCGGTGGCGCTTTATTATTTCAACTCACTCCAGACTTTCAAGGATTCCTCGGCGGTGACCACGGTTGCCGTCGCCCGGCTGAACCAAAGCTATGATTTGCTGGAACGAATTTCCGGCGACCTGAGCAGCCTGCAGCAACTGCTCCGGCAGACTGATCCGGATGAAATTGAGCTGGCCATAAAAAATCTGGAGGCGAGCCAGAAAAATTCGGCGGCTTTGATCGGCGGCTGTGGCGAGGCCGGCGCCGGCGTGCAGACGAAATTCAACGCGCTGGTGGCGCTGGAAAAAACCGTGTTGGCGGATTTCATCAAAGGCGATGCCGGGCTGGCTTACGAAAAATTTCTGCAAAAAGTCAGTCCGCAGGGCGGCGCGGTGCTGGAGGAAATCCGGAAATATCACGAGGCGGTCCAGGCGGAAACCCAGCAGGCCTTGGCCCTCCAGCAGAATCAAATCACCGGCAAACTCCGCTGGCGGGCCGGCTTGTTGGCGCTGGTTTTGGTTTTTGTTATGTTTGCCGGCTGGCGGCTGAAAAACCGTATCACGGAAACTTTGTGCGTCATCGTTTCCAAGCTGGTCGAGATCAGCGGCAGTTCGGCCAATTCCGCCGAACTGATTTCGACTTCCAGCCAGACACTGGCGGAGGGTTCGAGCGAGCAGGCCGCGTCCATCGAGGAGACCAGCGCCTCGCTCGAAGAGATGGCGAGCATGACCAAGCGCAACGCCGACAACGCGCAAAAAGCCAACGCCCTGGCGCGGCAGACCCGCAGCGCCGCCGACAAAGGTGCGCAAGACATGCAGGCCATGTCCGCCGCGATGAACACCATCAAGTCCAGCAGCGATGACATCGCCAAGATCATCCGCACGATTGATGAGATCGCGTTTCAGACCAACATTCTTGCGCTGAACGCCGCCGTCGAAGCGGCGCGCGCCGGCGAGGCCGGCATGGGCTTTGCCGTCGTCGCCGACGAGGTCCGCAACCTCGCCCAGCGCAGCGCCCAGGCCGCCAAAGAAACGGCGGCGAAAATTGAAGGTGCCATCAGCAATACCGCGCGCGGCGTGGATTTGAGCGCGAAAGTTTCGGTCACGCTGAGCGAAATCGTCGCCAAGGCCCGCGAGATGGACGAACTCGCCGCCGAAGTCGCCGGCGCCTCGCGCGAACAAACCCAGGGCATCGCGCAGGTCAACCTCGCCGTCGGCCAGATGGACAAAGTCACCCAGGGCAATGCCGCCAGCGCGGAAGAAAGCGCCGCCGCCGCCCAAGAATTGAATGCGCAGGCGGAAGTGATGAAACAGGTGGTCGGCGAACTTTTGCAGTTGGTGGGCGGCACACAAGCGACGGCGCATTTCAGCGGGCAGCCGCAAGCCAACGCACCGGCGGCAAATCCGATCCAGTCGCGCTCGCGATCCGGCATCATTCATTGGGACGAAGCGCGGATGTCCACCGGCGTCGAGTCCCTTGACGCGCAGCACCAGGAATTGATCCGGCTCATCAACGAGCTGCACGCCGCCTGTATGCAAGGCACGGCCACGGAGAATTTGATGCAGCAATTGAAATTCCTCGGCCAGTATGCCACGACACATTTCGCCCATGAGGAAAATACGATGGAGCAGCATCATTGTCCGGTGGCCGGCAAGAATAAGGCGGCGCACGCGAAGTTTTTGGCGGACTATCAGCAGCTAGTGGCCCAGGCGCAGGCTGGCGGCTCCACGTCCCGGCTCGCAATCCAGTTGAAACAGATGCTCGCCGACTGGCTGACCGGCCATATCTGTAAGATTGACACGAATCTTCGCGGCTGCCAGCCAGCGCCGCCGTTCAAGAACTCCATTACCAAGGCGCAAGCCCGGCATGCGGAAATTCCCCTCGACGGCGATCGGGTGAAATTTTAAACCGCAGCCAGGATGCCTTGAACGCAGCCTGCGAGCGCGGCTGCGTTGTGTTTTCAACCTGAAAGATTTTTTGCCGGCGGGGTTTTGGTTTGCCATGTCAAAACCCGCCTCCTAACGTGATGTGTTAGCTGATGCAGTCATGAGCCTCAGAGTCATGCGCAATGCGAAACGCCCGGCTTTTCGAGCCGGGCCGGCGGGAGGTTTTGTGCCATGAAAAGAAATTGTGCTTTTTGGCATAAACAAATCTTTTTTTTGCCGGTCCTGGCCCTGATTTACCCGAGGGCGGCGAGCGCGGGCAGCCTCACGAACACCACGCCGGCAGACATCCGCGCGCTGGACTTGGAACAACTGGCCAGTGTTAAAATCGTCAGCGCCAGCAAGCGTTCCGAAGCGTTGAAAGATGTGCCGGCCGCCGGCCAGGCGGTCAGCCGCGACGACATCGCGCGCTTCGGCGCAACGTCCATCCCCGAAGCCTTGCGGAATGTGCCGGGGCTCAACATGGCGCAAATCAACAGCGAAACTTGGGCCATCGGCGCACGCGGTTTTCCATCCGAATATGCCATCCCGCTGGTGGATCAGTCAGCGGCCAGCCGGCGCGGCGCGGCTGGCGATTGACAAGCGGATGCGGGAGGTGGCCAGCGAAGTCAACGAAAACGGCGTGCGGAAAAAACTGAAATAGACCATGCGGCTCAATCTCATCGGCATTCAAAAGCGCACCGTGACGGCACTCGTCGGCGCGGCGCTGCTGGCGTTGGTCATTTTCGGGCTGGGGCTGATGGTTTACCGGGACAGCCTGGAGCAAACGCGCGTGCAGCAGTTGCTCGCACCCTATGCGGAGATGATCACCGTCGGCACGGCGGTGGCGGTGGATTTTGAGGATTCCGCGCGGGCGCAGGAGATTCTCAACAGTCTCAAATCCAATCCGCAAATTCGGTGCGCCGTCATCATTCTTCCCAATGGCCGCGTCCTCGCCAGCTATCCGCCGGACAGCCCGCCGCGAGATCCTGCTGGGTGGAACCGCGCGGAGGGAATTTATATTGCCGGTAACAACGCCGAACTGATTCAGAGCCTGACACCCGGCGCGGCGCGGCCCGCGCATCTGTTCATCCGCATGAGCCTTGCGGCGATGCAACAGCGGGAGCGGCAAATGTTGACGGAGCTGTCGCTGGCGGTCAGCCTGATCCTGGGCGTAATCATGCTGCTCCAATTTGTTTTGCTGCGCCGCTGGGTCTTGTCGCCGCTGGCGCAACTGGCTGGCATCGCGGAAAGCGCGGGCCAGCGGGAAACGGCGCTCCGCCAGCTCACCAGTTTTCAGCGCGCCATTTTGAGCGACGCCGCTTACGCCATCATTTCGACCGACACGACCGGATGCATCACCAGCCTCAATCCGGCGGCGGAAAAATTATTGGGCCGGCAGGCGGCGGAGCTGGTGGGCAAAGCCACGCCGGAAACATTGCATGTCTCGGCGGAAATCGCCGCCCGCGCCGAACAGTTGTCGGTGCAGTTGGGCAAACCGGTGCCGGCGGGTTTTGAAACTTTCGGCAGCGTGGCACTGACCGGCGAGCCCATCGCCTACGAAAATTTTTCGGCGGAACTCGGCAAATTTTTCGACACTTGGGCGTTCTCGCCCCAGCGCGGTCTGTTCGCCGTGGTCTTTTCGGATGTCACCGCCCGCAAGCGCGCGGAAGAATCGCTGCACGAAAGCCGGCGCCTTTATGAAGAGCTGGTGTCCAGCGTGCCGCTGGGCGTCTTCCGGGTAGCGCTGAAAGACGACCGCCATTTTGCGTTTGAATACATCAGTGACCGGTTCTGCGAAGTAACCGGAACCGAGCGCGCCGCCCTGCTGGCTGACGCGGCTGCAGCCTTTGAAATTATTCATCCCGAGGAACGCGAACAGTTTGATCGCCTGAACGCCGACGCCCTCCGCAACCGGGCGGCTTTCACTTGGGAAGGCCGCGCCAACGTCCACGGGCAGACGCGCTGGCTGCTCATCGAATCGCGGCCCACGCTGCTGCCGAACCGCCCGCCGTTTTGGACCGGCGTGGTGCGGGATGTGAGCGACCGGCGGGATGTGGAGGAAGCCTTGCGCCAGAATCATTCGTTGCTCGAAGGCACATTGCAGGCCACCGCCGACGGCATTCTGGCCGTGTCCGCCGACGGCCGGATCACCAGCTACAACCGCCAGTTCGTCGAGCTGTGGCGCGTGCCGAAAGAAATTCTCGACACGCACGACACCGCCGCGCTTTCGGAATATGTCCTGCAGCAGTTGAATAATCCGGCGGCGATGCGGTCGCGCGTCCGCCATTTCAACGACACCACCAAGGCGGACACGTTTGACACGCTTGAATTCGCGGACGGCCGCGTGTTCGAGCGGTTTTCGCGGCCGCAGCTGGTCGAGGGGTGCGTGGTGGGCCGCGTCTGGAGTTTCCGCGATGTCACCGCGCGGCACTGGGCGGTCACCTCGCTGCGCGAAAGCGAGCACAAGTTCAAGACGCTGTTCGAGACGGCCAATGACGCCATCTTGATCATGAATGAAAAGGTCTTTCTCGACTGCAACCAGATGACCGAAATCATGTATGGCAGCGCGCGTGAAAAAATCATCGGCGAGTCGCCGATCCATTTTTCGCCGGAACGGCAGGCCGACGGCCGGCAGTCCGCCGAAAAGGCCGGCGAAAAAATCTCGGCCGCGCTGGCTGGCGCCCCGCAGTTTTTCGAATGGATTCACTCGCGCGGCGACGGCACGTTGTTCAATGCCGAGGTCAGCCTGAACCGGCTGGACTTGCGCGGCCAAACGGTGATTCAGGCGATTGTCCGCGACATCACCGCGCGCAAGCAGGCCGAGGCCGCGCAGCGCGAGGCAGAGGAGCTTTACCGCACGCTTGTCCACACCTCGCCGGACGCCATTTGCGTGCTGGATCTCGCAGGCCGCGTCCTGTTTTCTTCGCCCAAGGCACTGGAACTTTTTTATGGCTCGCCCAACGCGGAATCCCAGCCGGGCCGGAACGCGGTGGAATTTGTCAGCGAAGAATACCAGGAACGGGCGGAGCGGCTGTTGCGCGGCGCGCTGGCGGGCCAGTTTCCCGCGAACGAACGGCTGCGCATGTGCCGCGCTGACGGCGGCACGTTCGTGGCGGAATTAAACGGAGCGTTGCTGCGCGACGGCTTGGGCGTGCCGCGCGGCATCATGGTCATCGCCCGCGACGTGACGGACCGCCAACGGCAGGAGGACGAGTTAAAAAACAAAAACAGCGAGCTGGAGCGTTTCACCTACACCGTTTCGCACGATCTCAAAAGCCCGCTCATCACCATCAAAGGATTCGCCGGCGCGTTGCTGGCCGATGCCGCCGCCGGACGCACTCAGCGGCTGCCGGAAGACCTCAAGCGCATCATCGCGGCCGCCGATAAAATGTCGGAATTGCTCAACGGCCTGCTGGAGCTTTCGCGCATCGGCCGGATCGTCAATCCGCCCGCAACTGTCTCCATGTCCAAAATTGTCGAAGCCGTGCTGGCGCTGCTGGCCGGGCCCATCCAGCAACGTTCAGCCAAGGTCACCGTGCAGCCCGGTTTGCCGGACGCCTTCGGCGACGCGCAGCGGCTGCAGGAAGTCCTGCAAAACCTGGTGGAGAATGCGCTCAAGTTTTCCGCCGCCGACCACGCTCCGGAAATTGAAATTGGGTTCACTGCCATTTCCGAGGCGACCGCCTATTTTGTCCGCGATCGCGGACAGGGCCTTGACGCCCGCTTTCACGAAACAATTTTCGGCCTGTTCAACAAGCTGGACCCGCGCTCGGAGGGCACGGGCATCGGCCTGGCGCTGGTGCGGCGCATTGTGGAATTCCACGGCGGCAGCATCTGGGTGGAATCCGCCGGCCTTGGCCACGGCACAACTTTTTATTTCACTCTGCCCGGCCGCAAGGCACTATCTGGCGCAACAATAATTTGATATTTTAGAAGGCATGAAAATATGAGCGGCCGACCGTTGAACATCCTGCTCGTGGAAGACAACCCGGACCACGCCGAACTGGTGCGGCGCAATCTGGAAAATTTCCAGGTCGCCAACTTCCTGCACCACGTCGAGGACGGCGAGGCGGCGATTGATTATATTTTCGGGCAAAAAATTTATGCCGACCGCGTGAAATATCCCGCGCCAGATCTGGTGCTGCTGGATTTGCGCCTGCCGCGCGTGGACGGGCTGGAAGTCTTGCGCCACGTCAAAAGCCATCCGACGCTGCACCGCACGCCCATCGTGGTGCTGACGACATCCGACGCCGAACGCGATGTGGTAATTGCCTATGAACATCACGCGAACAGTTTCGTGACCAAGCCGGTGGATTTTCACCGGCTGGCCCAACTGATCAAAGACCTGGGCTTTTACTGGCTCGCGTGGAACAAAAACCCGCCGCTCGCCGCCGGCCCTGGCTGATGCATGAAGCACCTCCTGCTCATCGAGGACGAGAGGGACCACGCGGACCTGATTCAGCGGGCGCTGGCCGATGCCGCACCGCCCTATAGAATTTCCCATGCCGAAACCTTGGCGGCGGGCCGCGCGCTGGCCGAACAGTCGCTGCCCGATCTGGCGCTGGTGGATTATCGCCTGCCGGATGGCAGCGGCGATGAATTTGTCGGCTGGGCGGCGGACCGTTTCCCCGTCATCCTGCTCACCGCCTTTGGCGACGAACGCATAGCCGTGGAAGCCATCAAGGCCGGCGCGCTCGATTACATTATCAAATCGCCGGAGACGTTCGCGGATGTGGCGCACCTGGTGGAACGCTCGCTGCGCGAATGGAACAATCTCCGGGAATGGAAACAGGCCGACTCGCGGCTGGAGGCCATCAACCATCTGCTCGCCACGATGGGGCCGAACTTTGTCGAAAATGTCAGCCGCCTTATTTCCCTGCTGGCGCGCGAAATCGGCGCGCAGTTTGCCTTTTACAATCAGGTCAACGGCCAGAAATTGCGCGCGGTCGCGGAGTGGCATGTGGGCAAACACTTTTCCGACTGCCTGCGGTGCGGCTGTGCGGCCTGCACCGAGACGCTCAACTACGCCGCCGGCCAGTTGCGGCATGTCAGCGCGGCCCGGGCCAATCCGCTCACGGATCCGCTCGCGTGCTGCGTGGCGGAAAACCATGCGCTCCTCGGCCACATTGTTGATTGTCAGCAGCAGCCGGCCGGCATTCTCTGTCTGTATTTCAACCGGCCTTACCAGCCCTCCGAAGCCGACCGCCGGCTGCTGGGCATTTTCGCCGCCGCGCTGGGGGCCGAGGAAAACCGCCGGCGCACCGACGCCGAACTGCGGGCGAGCGACGAGCGTTACCGGCAGATTGTGCAGACGGCGAACGAAGGCATCTGGGTGACCGACGAGCATGACCAAATTACGTTTGCCAACCACCGGCTGGCCCAAATGCTCGGCTACTCGCCGGAGGAATTATTGCAGCGGCCCGTGCGCGATTTCATTGATCCGCATGACTTGGCGGATCACGACAGCCAGTTGCAACTCGGCCGGCAGGGCCAGGCCAGCCAGTTTGAGCGCCGGCTCCGGCATCACGATGGCCGGGAATTTTGGACCTGGGTTTCCGGCTCACCGCTGTTCGACGACGGCGGCAATTATCGCGGCGCCTTCGCCATGTTCACCGACGTCACGGAGCGGCGGCAGCTCGAATCCCAGCTCCGCCAGGTGCAAAAACTGGAATCCATCGGCCAGCTCGCCGGCGGCGTGGCGCATGATTTCAACAATATTCTCGCGGCGATCATGATGCATCTGAGCTTGCTGCATCAAAATCCCAATCTCGACGAGGAAACTTCCGAGGCGCTCAAGGAGCTGGAGGTGGAAACCAAGCGCGCCGCCAACCTCACGCGCCAGTTGCTGATGTTCAGCCGCCGCTCGGTCATGCAATCGCGCATCGTGGACATGAACGAGCTCGTGCAGAATCTGTTGAAGATGCTGCGCCGGCTGCTCGGCGAAAACATCACCATCACGTTTGAAAGCCAGAGCCAGTTGCCAGCCGTCGAGGTGGACATCGGCATGGTGGAACAAGTGCTGATGAATTTTGCGGTCAATGCGCGCGACGCCATGCCCAAGGGCGGCAACCTCACCATCAGCACCGGCGTGGTGGAGTTGGACGAGGAGGCGGCCAAGCTGCACTCCGAACGCCGGGCCGGCAAGTTCGTCACTCTGGCCGTGACCGACACCGGCATCGGCATGGAGGAAGGCACGCTCAAGCGCATCTTCGAACCTTTTTTCACCACCAAGGAAGTCGGCAAGGGCACCGGCCTCGGCCTGCCCACGGCGCACGGCATCATCAAACAGCATCAGGGCTGGATTGAAGTCCAGAGCCAGCCCGCGCGCGGCAGCACCTTCGCCGTCTATTTGCCCGCCAAAATCATGGCCCCCATTGCGCCCGAAGCCCCGGCTGGCCATCTGCCGGTGCTGGGCGGCTGCGGCACCTTGCTGCTGGTCGAGGATGAGGAGATTGTCCGCCGCCCCATCGGCACATATTTGCGCAAGCTCGGCTATCAGGTCATCGAAGCCGCCACCGGCAACCAGGCGCTGGCGCTCTGGCGCGTGCATCGGGACCGCATTGACCTGCTTTACACCGACATGGTCATGCCCGAAGGCGTCACCGGCCTGGAACTGGCGGAAAAGTTGCAGCGCGAAAAACCGTCGCTCCAGGTCATCATCTCCAGCGGCTACAGCACCGAAATCAGCATGCAAGGCGTCCCGGCTGATTCCGGCTATGTCTATCTGCCCAAGCCCAGCAGCTCGTCCGTGATCGCCGCCACCATCCGCAACTGCCTCGGGGGAAAATAAATCAGCCTGGCGCCGGCTTTGACCAGCCGCAGCGATGCTTCCAGCGGAAAAAAAAGCGCGGCTGGCGCCGCGCCTGGTTCGTCAGAAAAATCCGCCCCGCCGCGCCGGCTTATTTCACCGAGGCCAGCTTGATGGTCATGACTTGCGTCATTTGATTCGTCATGGTCATGCCCTTCGGCGCACCCGGTTTGGCTTTGGGATTCTGCGGCAGTTGAATCACCATGGTCATGGTTTGATTCATCGTCGTGTCAATCGTGATGCCCAGTTCCGGATCGAACCACGACGCGCCGTAAGTGTTGCCTTCAGGAATCGTAATGACCATCGCGCCCGGCTTGGCGTTGGGGTCCGGCTTGATTTGCAGGGCACCCGAAAATTCCAGCCGCGCGCAATTGCGGGCACCGTGCATTTCCCAGCGCGCGAAGTTCACATCGTAGTTCATCACGATGCTCCCCATGCCGGCCATCGGAAATTCCATGTGGATCGGCCACGTGTCGCCCGGCTGCACCGCGTTGGTGGGCATGAACTGGTTTGCGCTCATCATCTGCTTGAAATAGCCTTCGCTATACAGGCTCTTGAGCGGAGCCAGCGCCTGGGCCTGCGCCCCCACGGACATCCGTTTAATCATGTCGTCCACGCCTTCCACCCGCTGCACCCCATTGCTGGCGTCCAGAAAAAATTGGATCTTGCTGCCGATGATTTTGCCGAACATGTCCGCCACGGGATTCGCCGCGCCGGGCGCCGCTTTCTTGGTGGAATCATAATCCACCAGCGTCTTCTCGCCCATCTTCGAGGACATGCGGGCGCTCAAAAAATCCATCTCCACTTCCGTGCCGCCGTCCGGCAGCGCCTGCAACACCGTCAGCCCGAAACCCTGGCCCATGGTTGTTTCCTGGTGCATGGGCGCGGGCTGGCCGGGAATGTTGATGTCCATCTTCTGTTTCATGTCCAGGTCCTGCTCCACGCGTTCGCCGAGCGGCCACTTGATTTTCAATTCCACCGGGCCGCTGGGCGCTTTGAACTCGGAGCGTTTGGCCAGTTTGCCGGATTTGTTGCAACCCACCAGCGGCAGGCTCACGGCCAGCAGCAGGGCGATCAGAAATATATTTTTATTCATAATTTGATGCTTTTGGATGGTTCAATCGTTGGTGAATACCAACACTGCGCCCGTTCAGGGTCGTGGTGCGGTGGGCCTTGGCGGTGATATTCGCCCCCACTTAGCCACGCCCTGCCGACAATGTCAACCGGCATCCGGCGCGTGCGGCAGAAACTTTATTTCTGCGCCGACGGCTTCGCGGCAGCCTTGGCGGCCTTTCTGGCCTGGGCGGCGGCGGACGGCGAATTGGCCACCTCATAGCCAAAATCACCCAGCACGTTCTCATTGCCCTTGTTCTGGCCCAGCAGCACGTCGCGTGCGGCCACCACAAAATGGCGCACCGTGTTTTCGCGCAGCTCGCCCTTGTGATTCAGCGCGATGTCGCGGCTCTCCGTCGCGGTTTGGGCCTGCTCGGACAAGAGGTCGGACTGCTTTTGCTGCGTGTCCGCCGTGGTGATCAGGCCGGCGAAGTTCGCCCAGTCTTTGATGCCCTTGAGCGGGCTGGCCGCGCCGAGCGCCGCGTCCTGCGCCTGGAGTTTCAACCCCAGGGCAATCAGTTCCTGCGGATTGGTGGGAATGTCCACCCTGACGATTTTTCGTGGCATAGTTTTGCCTTTCGCTTTGTTTTTGTTTTTCCTGCGACCGCCGGTTTCCTGCGGCCGGTCACCCCCCATTAAATACCCGTTTTGGAAAATGACAAGCGGCCCGGGAAAAGTATAATTACCGATTAAGAAATGGTTAAATATTCCTTTTCTCGCCAGGTTCCAACTCAAAGTGCGGATGACCATTTCTGTCGGGGGCACCTTCCGCCTTCATCCGCGAAGCTTCAGCTTTGAAAGCCGGAGCTTCCACCCCGAGTCCGGAACCTCCAACCTTCAAGGTTGAAGCTTCATCGCTCAAAGTTGGACATTCAATGATGCGGGCCGAACCCTCAACCAACCGCGCTGAACCTCCCACCCGAATGGCGGAATCTTCCGACGGCAATGTTAATGCTTCCAGACTGAGAGCTGAAGCTGCCGGAGCGAAGATTGAAACCCGGACAGGCGAAGAATTGTGACCAGCCCGCGCCGACGGCGCTCCGAAAATTGCGCCGCCTTTCGAGGCTGGGTTAAACCCAAATTCCGGAGAGCGCCCGTCCCCGGGCGCTGCAATGTGAAACTGCCAGTGCGTGGAAAATTATCCGCTGGCTTGGACAGGAAATATCGCAGCGCCCGAGGACGGGCACTCTCCGGCCGCAGCGTCGGAACTCCATGCCGCCGCAGTTTCGGCGTTCGGGTTAAAGCGCATGACGAATGGCGTGGCTACAACGATGCCGCGCCTATGGCGCTGGCGCGTTTGTGCTGATCGGATTGAAAAAAGGATCGTAGCGCACCACCTCGCTGAAATGGCCGTTGCTGTCGCCGCCGCGCCAGACTTCCGTCAGCACGCCATTCTTATAAATTTGACGAACCGTGGTAAAGTGTGACCCGTTTGGTTTCACGTCTGCACGTTCAAGGATGCCGTATTTGTAGGTGCAGAATATATCAGGTGTGCCGTTGAAGTCGCAGTCCTTTTCCAGAGTTACCGGAGATCCGTTTGAATAAGTCCAAGTTTCGTCTGGCTTTCCATCGAAATTATTATCGAATTCCGAGCGCACCAAGTGCCCGTTTTTATAATAAGTCCAGACGTCCCATTTGCCGTCCAGGTTTCGGTCTTTCACCAACTCAATTCTCTGACCATCCTGATAAATATCGGCTTGATAGCAATGGCCATCGGCTGTGTAGCTGTAGAAAGTTTTTGATCCAATCTTCTCGCTCCATTGGTAAAGCAGACAAAGAATTATCCCGACCGCAACGCCAAATATCATTTGCCCTGGTGCCAGTTTTTTAAGGGACCCATTTTTTTGCGGAGTGGCGAGCACCGCTTCGATTTCGATTTGTTTATCTTCCTCCGGCGTGGTTTTCGCATCAAGCACGGCACTGGCGATCGCGGCATCGCCTTCCCACACATTTAAGCGCGCGCCCTCGGCGGTGGTCAGGCTGGGATACAGGCCGGCGCAGTCGTCCGCATTCACCCAGCACTCAATCGCGTGGGCTTTCAATTTTGCGGCGGCAATTTGCGCGACTTCGTGATTGGGAAAAATCCGAACGGTCAGCGTTTTCTTTTCGGCTTCCGGCGGGATGCTTGCGGCTTCTGGCTTTGCGGCAACGGCCTCAAACTCCGTGCCGCATTCACGACAATTAACCGCCTCGTCAGCGTTGTCGCGTCCGCAGTATGAACACTTTTTCATGATGCCTTCCCGCCGTCCGCACCCGTGCCCAAGCCGCTTTAGCTCGTGGCGGCGGGTTACGTCAGCCGCATGGGCATGACGACGTAGAGGAACGGGCCGTTGATCTTCACCACGCCGGGGCTGAGTTCGTCAATCAACTCGATGAACACTTCGTCCTCGGTCAGTGCGGCCAGCGGGTCAATCAGGTAGCGCGGATTGAAGGCGATGGCCAGCTCCTTGCCCTTGTAGTTGATGGCCATGGTCTCGCGCGCCTCGCCCACTTCCGGCGAGTTGGCGGTGATGGTGAGCGTGTTCTTGCCAAACGCCAGCTTCACGGAGTTGGCCTTGTCGCTGGTCATGATCTCGGCGCGGCGCAGCGCGGACTGAAATTCCTCGCGACCCAGCGCGATGCGTTCCTTGGCCTCGCCGGGGATGACCTGCCGGTAGTTCGGATAATTTCCCTCGATGAGCTTGGTGATGAGCAGCACGGAAAAACCGGTTTCGTTTTTGAGCGCGAAGGAGGCCTGGTTCTCGCCGAACTTGAGTTCCACGTCGCCCTTGTCCTGCAACAGGCGCGTGAGCTCGTTGACGGCTTTCGCGGGCACGATGAATTCGCCGCTGCTCTTTTCGGGCAGGTCCACAATCTCGTCCACCATCGCGAGCCGGCGGCCGTCGGTGGCCACGAAAGTCATTTTGCCTTCCTTGAGGCTGATGAAAATGCCGTTGAGGACGTAGCGCGATTCGTCGGTGGAAACGGCGAAGGAGGTTTTCTTGAGCATCGCGCGGATGGTTTCCTGCGAGAGCGTGACTTTTTTGTCGTCCTTGAATTTCGGCAGCGGCGGAAATTCATCCGCGCCGAGGCCGTGAATTTTGAAGAACGAGGAGCCGCTGCGGATGCTGGCGATGTTCTTCTCGTCCACTTCGATGTCAATTTCGCCGTTCAATTCGCGCACGATGCCGAACAATTTTTTCACCGGCAGCGTGGTGGCACCGGGCTTGGTGACCTTGGCCTCGACCTTGCAGGCGACGGTCACGTCCAGATCGGTGGCGGTGAACTCCACATGGCCGTCCTCGGCGCGAATCAGGACGTTGGACAGGATCGGCAGCGTGGTGCGGGTGCTGACGACATTTTGCGCGGCTTGCAGGCCGGCGATGATCTGTTCTTTGGTGATCGTGAGGTTCATGCGCGTCTAATATGTATCTTCAATTTAAAAATTACTATCCGTATTAAGGCCGGTGAACAAGCCCAACAACTTTCAAACCGCCGTCTGCGACTGAAAAAAAGTGTAAATGTCATCGGTGACAACTTCAAGCTATCCAAACCAGACAGAATGAAAAGTCAAAGTTGTTGGCACTGTGCACAAGTCATTCACAATCGCTTGGCCGCCAATCCGCCGAGTTGTGCGCGGCGGATGACTTCGGGCAAAACGGCGCAGACAAAATCCACTTCCTTCTCGGTCGAATCCCGACCCAGCGAAAAACGGACGAGCGAATTGGCCGACTCTTTTTTTCCAATCGCCAAAACCACATGACTCGGCTCCAACGAACCCGCCGAACACGCCGAGCCGCTCGACGCGCAAATGCCTTCCATGTCCAAACCTGCCATCAGCGCAATGCCGTCCGCGCCGCGCACGACAAAGGAAACGGTGTTGAGCAAACATTTTTCCTGCGGACTGACGATTTCACAGCCTTCAATTGTTTCAATGGCGGCAGCTAGTTTGGCGACGAGCGGTTTCAGCTTGGCCGGTGCAAAAACTGGCGGCTTCATAAATTTTTCCAGCGCGGCGACCAAGCCGATGATGGCCGGAAGATTTTCCGTGCCGGCGCGCCGCTCATTTTCGTGTCCGCCGCCGAACAAAATCGGATCGGGATGCAGCGGTGATTTGATGTAAAGCAGACCCGCGCCTTTCGGTCCGTGAAATTTATGGGCGCAAACGGAAACCAAGTCCGCGTGGAACTGCTGCATGTTTTCAAACGGCTCCTTGCCGAACCACTGCACGGCGTCGGTGTGAAAAACAATTTTCCGCTCGCGGCAGATTGCGCCCAACTCCGCGACCGGCTGGAGCGTGCCGATTTCATTGTTCGCGGCCATGACGGAAACCAAAACCGTGTCTGGTCGGATCGCATTTTTCAAATCGTCCGGCGCGACACGGCCTTCAAAATTGACCGGCAGGCGGGTGACGGAGAAACCTTCGTGCTTTTCGAGATAATCGAAGCATTGCAAAACCGCGTGATGCTCGACGGCGGATGTGATGAGATGATTTCCTTTGGCTTTAAGCGCCCGAGCCGAGCCGAAGATGGCGAGATTGTTTGCCTCCGTGCCGCCGCTGGTGAAAATAATTTCGCTCGGCTTGGCACCCAGAAATTTTGCCGCGCGGTCGCGCGCTTCATCAAGCAGCGCGCGGGCTTGCCGACCGACGTGATGCACGCTGGAAGGATTGCCCCAAATTTCGTCCAGAAACGGCAGCATCGCGTCGCGCACCGCCGGATCAAGCGGAGTGGTGGCGTTGTAATCAAAGTAAATCGTGCGCGGCATTGGCAATTTACGATTTACGATTTACGATTTACGAGCGATATGCAAAACGCAGCCATCGTAAATCGTAAATCGTGAATCGTAAATGAAAACGCAGGTGAAAATATGCGGCCTGACCAGCGTGGCGGATGCATTGGCCGCCGCTGAAGCCGGCGCGGACATGATCGGGCTGATGTTTTATGACCAGAGTCCGCGGCACATCACGCTGGCCACTGCCGTGGAAATTTCCCGCGCGCTGCCGCCGTTTGTGCAGCGCGTCGGCGTGTTCGTGAATCCGGCCGAGGCGCTCGTCACCCGCGCCATTGCGGAATGCGGCTTGAGCCTGCTGCAATTTCACGGCGATGAAGCTTCGGATTTCTGCACGCAGTTCGGTTTGATGAGCCTCAAGGCCATTCGCGTGCGCGATGCGGCATCGCTGAAACAACTGGACAATTTTCACACCGACGCCTTTTTGCTCGATGCTTATTCCAAGGCTGGTCTCGGCGGCACAGGCGAAAAATTCAATTGGGATCTGGCCATTGCCGCCCAAAAGTTTGGCAAACCGATTTTTCTCGCCGGCGGGCTGACACCGGAAAATGTGGCGGACGCCGTGAAACAAGTGCGGCCGTTCGCCGTGGATGTTTCCAGCGGCGTGGAATCCGCGCCGGGGAAAAAAGACGCCGCGAAAGTGCGGGCGTTTATCGCGGCGGTGCGGGCGGCGTGAAAATATTTGGTGCAGTCCTAATCTTAATTTTGTTCGTAATCGAAATCGTGGTTTGAAGCGGATTAAGATTACGATGACGATTAGGATTAGGACACTGCCAAATGTTTAGATCACCGGCTCATGGATGGTGCATCATTTCAGGCGGCGCAATTGTTGCCGGGGGTTGGCTGAACACGAGAGTCCTTCCAGACTCGGACCAGCAGCAACGCGAAGGCCATCACCAAAAGAGCATCAGCCACCAATTGAAGAATGCCCGCACGACCGAGGGCGCTCGGCATGGCCCAGAAGAGGGTTACAAGATTATTCCCGATCATAAAGAGGAGGACTGCCGTCACGGGAATCGTGGGTTGCCGGGCAAGCCAGGCCACAACCAAGATGCAGACGATGGCGAAATATCCGTAGAACAACCACAGGTCAACTTTGGCCTTCGACAACAGAACCGGAACCAGGAGCAACATCAGAAAACTGGCGGCACCGCACGCCAACGGTTTGAGCCGAAAACAGACACCAGCGGTGAGTTGCCCGCTCCGTGGCGCTTTGGTGGCGAGCCAGGTCAAAAATCCCATGCCAGCGAGCATCAGCACGAAATGGAAAAGATGGCCCGCCGCGCGATCATTGGAGTGGCTGAAAAAAACCAGCGTATTCAGCGCGATGGTGGGGATCGCCAACCACCAGGCGCCGGATCGCGTCAGCCACGGCTGGTCACGCTGCGCCGGGAAGAAAAAATAGGTCGCGAGCATTGGGCAAAGCAAAGCATGCAGCGAATGCCAGACGCTGATGGTGATGGCCCACGGAATCGAGATGCCTGCGACGTAACCAAAATGGTCGAACGTGCGGACCGGCACGCCTTCGGCCAGATAGAACGTTTTGGCAAAAATCCCCTCGTTGATGATGCCATAGACCAGACCCAGACAAAGCAGCCCCGGCAGGCCCAGCCGGTTTCGGCAGGCAAATTCCCGCAGCAGCAAAACCGGAAAACCGTAGGCGACGGTCGCGAGCAGCAGGAAGACAACCGGCTGGAAGAACATTTGCGGCGGCATGTTGTTGGAGAGCAATTCCGTCAAACACGGCGTGATCAGCAACAACGTAAGCACCGGTTTAAGACTTGTGCGCATGCCGAAAAGTGTATTAACCCGACCCAAGGCGGCTGATTTTGATCGGAGACCAGCCGGCACAGTTGGAGCCGAAAAGTTTTGACGGCGGCCCGAACATTTCGTCTGCTATCCGTCCGGCCATGAATGAATCTTCGCAAAACGATTTCGCGGCGCAAGCATGAAACCAGAACTGATCCGCTGTCCGTGGCCGTCGGACGAACTTTACCGCCGCTACCACGACGAAGAATGGGGCGTGCCGGTCCACGACGACCGCCGGCTGTTTGAGTATTTGATTCTGGAAGGCGCGCAGGCGGGCTTGAGCTGGCATACGGTTTTGAAGAAGCGCGAAAATTATCGCGCGGCGTTCGACAATTTTGAGGCGGAAAAAATCGCGCGCTACGGCGAGAAAAAAGTCGCCGCGCTGCTCGCCAACGCCGGCATCATCCGCAACCGCCTGAAAATCGCCGCGACGATTCAGAACGCCAAAGCCTTTTTGAAAGTGCAGGCAGAATTCGGCAGCTTCGACAAATACCTTTGGCGGTTCGTGGACGGCCAGCCGATCATCAACCGCCGCCGCCGCATGGCCGACGTGCCCGTGCGCACGCCAATTTCCGATGCGCTGAGCAAGGATTTGATCCAGCGCGGATTCAAATTTGTCGGCACGACGATTTGTTACGCGAACATGCAGGCCGTCGGCATGGTCAACGATCATTTGGTGACATGCTTCCGGCACGCAGACCTTTCGTGATAAACAATTTCACGCAAAGACGCAAAGGCGCAAAGAGGTAAAGCAAAATAAACTTTGCATCTTTGCGTCTTCGCGTGAAATGATCTCAAAATATGAAACGCATCGCCGTTTACTGCGGCTCCAACCAAGGCGCGCGCCCGGAATACGCGGCGGCGGCGCAGGCACTCGGCACGTTGCTCGCGCGCGAGAAAATTGAACTGGTCTATGGCGGCGGCATGGTTGGCTTGATGGGCATTGTGGCGGACGCGGTGTTGAAACACGGCGGCCACGTCATCGGCGTGATTCCCGAAAAGCTCGTCATCAAGGAAGTCGTCCACGAAAAGCTGCCCGACCTGCGCGTGGTGAAAAACATGCACGAACGCAAGGCGCTGATGGCGGAGCTGGCGGACGGCTTCATCGCGCTGCCCGGCGGCTACGGGACGTTCGAGGAATTTTTCGAGGTGCTGGCGTGGAGTCAGCTTGGGTGGCACCAAAAACCGTTCGGGCTGTTCAATGCCGGCGGGTTTTATCGCGGGCTGCTGGAATTTCTGGATCACACGACGCGCGAAGGTTTCATCCGCGCCCAGCATCGCGAGCTGGTGATGGCCGAAAGCGACGTGGAGAAATTGTTGCGCCGGATGCAAGCGCACCGGCCGCCGACGGAAGTCAAATGGGTGAAGTGAACCGGGGAATCGCCGCCTTCGTCGGAAGGGGTGTTCAAAAATTGGCGACGATAAAACAATAAAGGAGAGGCGGAAAAAAACGGCGCGGGCTAAAATACTGAAAATGCACAGTATTTTGGCCAAACAAACTCTCAGCCCGAACGTCACGCGGCTGGATGTCCACGCGCCGCGCATCGCCCAAATCCGGCAGCCGGGACAGTTCGTCATCGTTCATCTGGCGGAAAATTCCGAGCGCAT
>CAJAQO010000166.1 GCA_903944085.1 uncultured Verrucomicrobia subdivision 3 bacterium | reverse complement strand
TCCACCGCCGTTCTGCCCGCGTAGCGCTTCGTCAAATTGGAAACTTCAATCATCAGGTTTGTGAACCGTAAGAAATCTTTGCCAGTGTAGCCGGAAAAATCCCGTTGCGGCGAACAAAAATTTCAACCGGGCCAACATTAAACAGGCAAAAGCCAGAAGAGTTGCGTTCAAATTAAATCTGGTCTTGCAAGCTCGCCGTTGGCAGTTTTAGCTGTCAGCGATGACCAAATATGAAAACCTTACTCTCAATTTGTGTGCTGATGTTTTGTTATGGGGCATGCGTTTCCGGCGAAGAAAATAAAGTCTTGTTGAAAACCGAGATTCCAAAGCCTCCTTTCGTGAGTGAGTTTGTTCCCATTTACCCTACCAAAATGGAACCACACCGACTTCATGGAAAACGGGAATTTTATGTTCCAGTCGGCACGACCAATCTTGCGCTGCACAAACCTGTGACCGCAAGTTGCCGGGCTACGGTTGGCAACCTGGCCATGATCACTGACGGTGATAAAGACGGGGATGATGGTGGCTGGATGGAATTGGAGGCGGGCAAGCAATGGGTTCAGATTGACTTGCAAAGCCCATCGGAAATCTACGCCGTTCTGGTCTGGCATTATTATTACAAAAGCCGTGTCTATCTGAATGTGGTGGTGGCGGTTTCTGACGATCCTGAATTCAAGAAGGACGTCAAAGTTATTTTCAACAATGATATTGAAAATGCCATCGGGCTGGGGAAAGGGAGCGACTATAATTATATCGATGATTTCATGGGCAAGCTCATAGACGCCAAAGGGGTTAAAGGTCGTTATGTGCGGCTTTACAGCAATGGAAACAACGCAAACAAATTGAATCATTATGTGGAAGTTGAGGTTTTTGGGAAGGAACTAAAATCTGCTCAATGAACTTCCACACGGAAAACTTTTACGCCGTCTGGCGCGAAGGCTGCCGCGCCGTCAACGGACTGCGCGAGGATGGCTCCCCGCCGCCGGAAAAATTGCTCCAGGCCGTCTGGCTGCACCAGCGCCTCCGCCGCGACCAGCTCAAAACCGCCGATGGAAAAAGCGTCCGAGTGCTGCATCCCGGTTTTGCCAGCGCCGAGGGCGGCCCGGATTTTTGCGGCGCGGTTTTGCAGTTTGAAAACGACCAGCCAGTTTCCGGCGACGTGGAAATTGACCTGCAAACCAGCGGCTGGCGCGCGCACGGCCACGATCAAAATGCGAATTTTCAAAACGTCATTTTGCATGTCGTCTGGGCCGAAATCCAAAGTCCAAGGTCTAAAGCCCAAAGTTCGCCGATAACCCTGCCGCTGCAAAACGTGCTCGACGCGCCGCTGGCGGAACTCGCGCTCGCGCTGGAAAATGAATCCGGCCTGCCGGCAGCCCTGCGCGGCAAATGCGCCGCGCCCTTGCGCGAACTCTCCGAACCGCAGCTCGCCGAATTATTGCACGCCGCCGCACAGGTGCGTTTTCAAAACAAGGCCCGCGCGATGCTCGCCCGCGCCAGAAATTCCGGTTGGGAACAAGTGTTGTGGGAAAACTTATTTCGCGGGCTCGGCTACAAACACAATGTTTGGCCGATGCAAAATCTCGCGGAAACGAAAGCGCGCTGGACGCGCGGCGCGGATTCCGCATTTGAAATTCAGGCGCGCTTGTTTGGCCTCAGCAGCCTGCTGCCGAATGAATTGACCCGCGCCCAAAAAATTGCGGACACCTTTTTGCGGCGCGCATGGGATTTTTGGTGGCGCGACCGCGATGAATTTGAAAGCTGCCGGTTGCCGCGCGCGGTTTGGAAATTTCACGGCCTGCGCCCGGCCAACCATCCGCAGCGGCGGCTCGCGCTGGCGGCGCACTGGCTGGCGTCGGAAAATCTGGTTTCACAAATTGAAGCCTGGGGTGCGGCGGAATTGCCGGCAAAGAAATGGGCGGCCGCGCTCCACGAAATTTTCCAGGTTGAGCACGATGAATTCTGGTCGTGGCACTGGACGTTTCAATCGGCGCGGCTGGCCAAACCGCAGCCGCTGCTGGGCGGGGCGCGCGTGACGGATCTGGCGGTGAACGTGGTTTTGCCGTGGCTGTGGATTCGCGCGTGGGAAGGCGGCAATGAAAAAATTCTGCGCGCCGTCGAGCGCCGGTTTTTCGCGTGGCCCGCAGCAGAAGATAATGCGGTGCTGAAACTCGCGCGCCAGCGGTTGCTCGGCACCGCTTCGCCGCGGATTTTAACCGGTGCGGCGCAGCAGCAGGGCCTGCTCCAAATTGTGCGGGATTTTTGCGAACACGCGAACGCGGTTTGCGCGGATTGCCATTTTCCCGATCTGGTGCGCGGTTGGTCGGCCCCGGCGAACGTATCGCCGCGAGTTGAACCCGTTGCCAACGCGTGATTCACGCGGCTCGGGCCAGCGCTTCGCCGCGCAGGGCTTCCACGAACGGCGGCATGGGGCAGGCCAGCGAGTCGGCGATGGCGCGGAGCAGTTCGGCTTCGCGCGGCGTGACCTGCGCATCGGCGACGACGGTTTTGCCGCACGCCAGCAGAATGTTGCGGGTGACCGCGTCCGGGCTGCGCGCCAGGCGCGTCAGCGCCGCATCCACTTTTGCCAAATCCCATTCGCTGCGCGGCAGGAATTGCGCTTGGGTGGTGGTGGGCAGATCCAGAAATTCCGCACCTTTGGCGAAAGCCGCCCGCGCCGCCATTTCATTTTCCGCGCCGATGTGCGCGAGCGCGGACAGCAGCAGCGCGCATTCCGGCAGCACGTCGGCCACCTTGCCGTAAATGGTTCTGCCGGTGTCCGCGCCTTCAAAATGCGCTCGCAACTGGCGCGCGACCATTTTCATCAGCGTGTATTCAAACAGATCAATCGCGCCATCGCTTTCGACGAGCTGCCGCAGGGTCTGGTGAAACGCGTCGTGTTCATCCAGATTGATTTCGCGCAGCGCGGGCACGGCGTTTTCTGCAAGGACCAGTTTATAGCGGTCGCCCAGCGCGGCGATGGTTGGTGCCAGCGCGCTGGTTTGCGCGAAGGTTTCCGGCGCGAGCCGGGTCCGCAACAATTCCATTTGCCGGGCGCGCACGGCGTCATCCTCGCTCAGCAGCAATGAATAAACGATGCCGGCCGCGCCCGTCGGCGTGCGCAGCGCGAGCTTCAGCTCCGGCGGCAAATTCAAGCGCATCAACGAAACTTGTTTGAGATGCGCGGCGATCACGTCGCCGGATTGCGCCACCAGACTTTCCGGCAAAGCGCGCTCGACGGCCATCGCGTTGCCCACCGCCTGTTCAAACGCCTGGTCGCGTTCAAACTGGTTCGGCGCGAGCATTTTCACTTTGGGAAAATCGCCGTTGAACGCCGGGTCAAGCGCGGAAATTCTTTTGGGCAGCGGCGGATGCGTGGCGAGAAATGCGAACCACGGATCGTCGTCGCAGCCGGCAAAATACAAATGGCTGGCCACTTCCGCGTGGGGCGAATCGAGCCGGCCCTGCTTGAACAGGCCGCCGATTTTTTTGAGCGCACCTTCGACGCCGGCGGGATTGCGCGTGAACTGCACCGCCGCCGCGTCCGCCAGCCATTCGCGCTGACGGCAGATGGCGCTTTTGATGAGTCGCACAAACGGCAGGCTGACCGAGCCGAGAATGACAAACACCCAGCCCAGCGGCGCCGTTGGCAGAAGCTTGGTCTGATCTTCTTCGACGAGCACCGAGGCATCGGGCGGCAATTCGTCCGCCGTGCCATAAATCAGCACGCGGCCCAGCAGCGTCGGCCAGAAAAAACCGTGCGCGAGGCCGATCAATTTCATGTTGAGCCGCGTGTCACCGTTCAAAATGTGGCTAAACTCATGCGCGACGACGCCTTGCAG
>CAJAQO010000165.1 GCA_903944085.1 uncultured Verrucomicrobia subdivision 3 bacterium | reverse complement strand
TTTGTCTTTTATTCCGCCGTTAATTCGTGTTTCATCTTCCCGTTTCGATTTATGCCCAAGCGCACCGACATCCATTCCGTCCTTATCATCGGCGCCGGCCCGATCATCATCGGCCAGGCGTGCGAGTTCGATTATTCCGGCACGCAGGCGTGCAAAGCCCTGCGCGAGGAAGGCTACCGCGTCATTCTCATCAACTCCAATCCGGCCACCATCATGACCGACCCGGAGTTTGCCGACCGCACCTACATCGAACCGATTACGCCGGAATGCGTGGAGAAAATTCTCATCCGCGAAAAAGCGGAAATGAAACGTCTCGGCGCGACCGGCAAACTCGTTTTGCTCCCCACGCTCGGCGGCCAAACGGCTTTGAACACCGCGATGGCGTTGCACAAAAACGGTGCGCTTGAACGTCACGATGTCGAAATGATCGGTGCCAAGCCCGATGCGATTAACAAAGGCGAAGATCGTCTCGCGTTCAAGGATCTCATGTTGCAGATCGGCCTCGACGTGCCGATTTCCGGCGTGGCGCACAACATGGACGAAGCCCGCGCCGTGGCCGACAAGATCGGCAAGTTCCCGCTCATCATCCGGCCCGCGTTCACGCTCGGCGGCACCGGCGGCGGCATCGGCTACAACCGCGATGAGTTTGAGGAAATTGCCAAGCGCGGTATCGAACTCTCGCCCGTGAACGAAATTCTCATCGAAGAATCCCTCCTCGGCTGGAAGGAATACGAGATGGAAGTGATGCGCGACAAGGCCGACAACTGCGTCATCATCTGCTCCATCGAAAACTTCGATCCCATGGGCGTCCACACCGGCGACAGCATCACCGTCGCGCCCATCCAGACGCTGACCGACAAGGAATTTCAGATCATGCGCGACCAGAGCTTCGCCGTCATCCGCGCCGTCGGCGTGGAGACCGGCGGCTCGAACATCCAGTTCGGCGTCAGCCCGGAGAATGGCCGCATGGTCATCATCGAGATGAACCCGCGCGTCAGCCGCAGTTCCGCGCTCGCGTCCAAGGCCACCGGCTTTCCCATCGCGAAGATCGCCGCCAAACTCGCCGTCGGCTACCTGCTCGACGAACTCAAGAACGACATCACGCGCGAAACCCCCGCGAGTTTCGAGCCGAGCATTGATTACGTCGTCACCAAGATTCCGCGCTTTGCCTTCGAGAAATTTCCGCAGGCCGACCCCACGCTCACCACGCAGATGAAAAGCGTCGGCGAAGCCATGGCCATTGGCCGCACGTTCAAGGAAAGCCTGCAAAAATGCCTGCGCTCGCTGGAGATTGGCCGCAGCGGCCTGGGCGGCGACGGCAAACCCTGGCGCATCGGCACGGAAGTCTATGGCGACCGCGACATCCTCCCGCGCGACGTCATCAGCCGCAAACTGAGCGTGCCCAACGCCGAACGCATCTTCTTCATCCGCCACGCCCTGCGCGCCGGCTTCACCATCGAGGAGATTTTCAACCTCACGAAAATTGACCGCTGGTTTCTGGTGCAGATCAAAGAGATCGTGGATTTTGAGGAGGAACTGGCGGGGGCGAAGAACTGAAACAAAAATCTTCATACAAACAAAGCAATGTCATATCCATCAGTTGACCAACTCCAAAAGGTTTTAACCGAGAAGGTATTTCATTATGCCAAGGACTCGAAGAAAGCTGCTGGCCGTGCGCTCGGCACGCTTGTGGAAATAATTACTTTCTATGCCTTGAAATCTTGGGATCTGGAACGGCACGTTGCGATTGAGAGAAAATTACCGGAGTTTGCGAACGATGACATCACGCACAATGTTGAATACAGCTTGCATCCGGCAACGCCGCTGGTGCAAATCGAGTTCAACCGTGATTCACTGCCACTGACGACAACGAAAATTGCCAAACACGAAAAGCTGGCTGCGCTTGGAATCACCAAAGAGTCGTTGAGAAAATCAACGCTTTTGAGCAAGGAGTTAATCCTTCGCAACTCCTGCACGGTTTCTGAATCTGACGACCATTTTCTAAACGCTTACCTCGACGAGCTTGGAAAGGACACTGGCACATATTCCATCGTGTCGCTGCGCCAGCAGCCATTTGCCATTTTCGAGTGCAAGCGGGTAGGCGTTGAGGAAGGAATGAAGAAAGGGCCGCAGACGATTGAAAAAGCCAAGCAAGGTGCTTATGTGGCAAAAAGCGTATCGGCGCTGCAAAAAATCAGACTCACAGACGGTTCGATGGGCGGTCTAATTCAAAAGCGCGATGGCTCTTTCCGGCATGGAAATTATTACAAGTTGATGGCTGAAGTCATCGCTTCCGATGATCCAGAATTGCTTTCGCAATTCATCCTGACAGTTGGTGTGGTCAGCAATCACGGGAACTGGTTTGATCACAAATCACAGGATCACAACAAGGAGTTGAAGGTGCTTGCCCAGTCCTATGACTGGCTACTTTTCCTCACCGATGCCGGTGTCGCTCAATTTATTGACGAACTGCTTTTCCATCCGACGAAAGAATTGTCTGCGGCCAGAGATGCTTTTCTCGCCAGTTACACCGGCGAGAAGGGCGTGAATCAGTTCACAAAGAAGCAGCTCTCGCTTCAGGCGGATGCCGCGCTTCAATCTTATTTCCACTCGCGTAAAAAAGTGATTGCAGGTTGGTTCAACATAATTGCTCCAGCGGGCAAAGGACTTGACGTTTTGAAAGAAGAGCTAGATACGTTGAAGAGCAAAAACTGGCAGGAGATTCACTCGTGAGCGCAGGCCGAACACTTAATACATTGAGTCAGGAGTGGGGAACTCCGCACAAATACGTTGATGCGGTGCGGGAGTTCTTTGGCGGCAAGATTGATCTCGACCCTTGTTCCAACCGGCATTCGATTGTCCATGCGAGAGTTGAGTATCAACTTCCCAGACAGGATGGACTCCGCGAGAGCTGGGATTTCGAAAACATCTACGTCAACCCTCCATACGGAATTGATAAAGAACGGGGCACGTCCATCAAAAAATGGCTTCTTAGATGCGCCACCGCATACAAGGAACACGATTCCGAAGTTTTGGCGCTCGTTCCGGTGGCAACCAACACGGGTCATTGGAAAAAATATGTTTTCGGCGCGGCCACAGCTGTTTGTTTTCTCTACGACACGCGCTTGAAGTTCCTCGTTGATGGCAAGAACGGTGGCAAAGGCGCTCCGATGTCTTGTGCCATGATTTATTGGGGGGAAGATTTTGAAAAATTTCTCGCTGTTTTCAGCAAGTTTGGCGCGGTCATTGATCTTCGTCCGTTGAAGGGCAAAAAATTCGGCGAATGTTCGGAGAATGGTCAACTCGACCTAATCGAACAAGAAGGCTGATTGTTTGGCCGGTTCGCAGCTCCGTCAGGAGCGAAATCTTTGTAGCCACCCGCGCCACCCCATTCCCCAACCCCGTCGGGGCGGCATATTCCGGTGCTTGCGCACGGCCACCAGACGGAGCTTGAAACCTTGTTTGGTTTTGGATTCTACAAATATGCCGCGCCTAGCGGCGCTCCGGTTTGCGAATCCCAATGGGATTCAAATCCATCAGCCCAAGGTTGGCGGTCCGCGCCGGACAGGCGAGGAGCGCCTGCCCTGGGAAACCGTCCCCACCAATTCATCAACGCTGAAGGTGTTGTCTTGTCGCCCTGACAATAGCCAGCCATTTATGGCTGGGATTCGTGGTCCGCAATTTTCCAAAGTCCCGGATGGGACGAAAGAACCGTTCTATCGTCCCGGCGGGACTTTTATATTTGATTGACGCGATACCCAGCCATAAATGGCTGGGCTATTGTCAACTCATTGCGCGTCGCGCCGGTTCGCCGCTCCGTCCGGAGCGAAATCTTTGTAGCCACCCGCGCCACCCCATTCCCCAGCCCCGTCGGGGCGGCATATTCCGGTGCTTGCGCACGGCCACCAGACGGAGCTTGAAACCTTGTTTGATTTTGAATTCTACAACCATGCCGCGCCTAGCGGCGCTCCGGTTTGCGAATCCCAATGGGATTCAAATCCATCAGCCCAGGGTTGGCGGTCCGCGCCGGCAGGCAAGGAGCGCCTATTCTGGGAAACCGTCCCCACAAATTCCTCAACGCTGAAGGCGTTGCATCAAATCCACCGCCGCCCCGCTGCAACTCCTTCAGAGTTGTTTTCATTTTGCCCATTCCCCCAGCGTAGCCGCTGCGCGTCAACGCTGGGCTGAATGACGCAACTCCGTTGGAGTTGGTCTTTGCAGACGGCCACCATTTGCTCGACGAACTCAAGAACGACATCACGCGCGACCACCGCCGATACAGGCAGATTTTGTCGGGACGGTCGCCTGCGGGCAAACGGGTTGGGAACCTCGAAACGGCGTTAACTGTCTCTTTTTGACCACCTCAAAACGGCCAAAACCCATTAAAAACCGGGTTTTGGCCGTCGCAACTGGGATAATGGCCGTCGCAACTGTCCGGAGGGCCGTCGCAAGTGCTTTGGCGGGCGTCGCAACTCGAATCAGGGTCGTCGCAGGTCGTTTGTGACCCGTCGCAACTCGAATCGTTGGCGTCGCAAGTCGGATTTTTGCCGTCGCAAGTGCGTTAAAGGCCGTCGCAAACTGAAAATGGGCGTCGCAGGCCGACTTGCGGGTCTTTTGGAATAGTGGCAAGCCGTCGCAACTGGGCGGACTGGCGGCGCGGTCCTTTTCCGCCTGCGCGCGGCGGCAACGTCAGACCGACCTCGCCCGGCGATGCGTCATTTGGTGTCCGCTGCCTGATAAACGCGGACGTAATCAATCAGGAATTTCTGCGGCAGCACCGCGTCGTCAATCGGTCCGCCCCAAGCGCCGCCGAGGGCGAAGTTGAGGATGAGATATTGCGGCGCGCGGAAGGGATTGCCCGCGCCCTGATTCGCCTTGTCCAGGTGAACGGTGTGGTATTTCTGGTCGTCGAAAAAGAAATCAATGCGTTCCGGCGTCCACTCGACGGCATAGATATGGAAATCAGCGAACGGCTGGTTTGTATGCAACGCGCCGCCGTCGGATTGATGCTGGCCATCCACGGCATAATGCAGGGTGCCATGAATGCCGGTGGGTTCTTTGCCGACAAATTCCATGATGTCAATCTCGCCGCAGCGCGGCCAGCCAACCGTTTTTTCGTTCGTGCCGAGCATCCAGATGGCGGGCCAAACGCCTCGGCCTTGCGGAATTTTGGCGCGCGCCTCGATGCGGCCATATTGCCAGTTCACCTTGCCGCGCGTGGTGAGGCTGGCGGCGGTGTATTCCACGGGCGCATGATTCGCGGGCGTGAAATGCTCCTTGCGGCATTCGAGGACCAGATGGCCATCCTCGACGCGGGCGTTTTCCAAGCGGGCCTTGGTGTAGTATTGGCGTTCGTTATTGCGCACGAAGCCTTCTTCGTAGCCCCATTTGGCCGGGTCGGGCAGACCTTGGTAATTGAACTCGTCGGCCCAGACCAGTTTCCAGTCGGCAGCCGCAACGCAATTGGCCGCCACGACGAGCATGGCAACGGTGAACAAACCAGTTCTCATAAAAAAATTCCGACGCTGGACGGACAATGAATGACTTTGCTGCGACACATCCGGTGGCATGCCCAACGCTATTCGGAACGCCAGTTTCTGTCGAGCGCGGTTTTTGGGGCGGCGGACCGGCGTGAATTCTTTCCTATCAGCGGCACGGCGGAACGCAGCGCAACGGCGCGACAAAAGAATGCGTGCCATTCCCGGCGTTTCGTGGTTTGATTTCCGCATGAACATTCAAGTGGCGGTCCTCTGCGACGCGGCGACGGACGACAACGGCAAGATGAATCTCCTCGGGGCGTTCGACACCATCTATGCGCCGCAGATGCCGGCCATCCATCCGCAATGCGCGGTGGCGCTGCGCGCGACGTTCCAGCCCGGCGACGAAGGCACGCGCAAGCTGTCGCTGAATTTCATCAACGCCGACGGCCATGCCATTTTGCAGAGCATCGAAATTCCGGTGCCGGTGACGCTGCCGGACGACGCGCATTTTCTCACGCGCAATTTCATCGTGAACATCCAGCAGTTGAAGTTTGACGAGCCGGGACTGTATTCCGTGGATGTGCGGCTAGACAATGAATCCGTGGCCAGCGTGCCGCTGCTCGTGCGCCAGATGGCGGGCAACACGCCGCAGACGTAACTTCATGGCGCGGTGAAGGTGATGCTGTAAAAAACTATTCTTCCCTGCCCATCGCGCCACGGTTGCACGACGGCATTTTTGTTTGCGCGCGAAACTGATTCCATGAATTGCGCGCCGAGCGGCGAGAGGCTGAACTCCGGTGGATGCGCGAGGTAAATGTGATTCGTGTCGCGCGGCAGTTCCGGCGTTTGCCCGAACGCTGCCTGCCAGAACGGCTCTTCCAGGGGCGACCCGTCGGCAAGAAATTCCAGTTGTTCGTTGAAACCCCAGTCGAGGCTGCTGACGATGAGGCCGGGATGATTTTTCGTGGCTTCGGAAAATTTCACCAGTGCATTGCTCCACCAGCCGCGCCCGCCGGTTTCGCGGATCAAGTGCTGCGTGCGGGCGATGACGTGGAATTCACCAAGCGTGAGAAACAGCAGGCAAGCAGCGAGCAGGCCGCGCGCGACGCATTGGAGCGGCCAGTTCTTCCGCGGAGAATTCCACACGCTCACGGCGGCAGCCGCGATGAGCAGATGCGGAAACGGATAGACCAGCGTGGTGTGATGAATCCGCACCGCGCCGGGCAACATCAAAACACCCAGCGTCACAAAGCTGGCGGACAGCAGCAGAAACATTTTGGTTGGCCGCGCGGGATTTTCTTTCGCGGAAAGAATCACGTCGGCAATCAAAAAAAAGATCGCGAGCAGCACGACGATGCCAAACGGCGTCCAAACCGGCGACGGCGTTTGATACATTGTGTCGAACAATCCGCCGGCGTCCATCAGTCGGTAAAAATACGAGCCGTCAAACATCGCGCGCCAGGTGTGCAGCTTTTCCGCCAGTTCGCCGGGATTGTGCGGCGCGTTGGGGCAAAACACCGCGTTCAGAATCGCGCGGAAAATGGCCAGAATCGGGCCGGCACCAACGAGAAAACCCAGCATCGCCGACAAAATGATTTTGGGCCGGCGGCGAGACTGTGCGAAAAAAGATTTTCCATAAACGCCGGCGGCGGCCAGCGCGGTGCCGGCCAGCAAAACACCAAAATCAATTTTGTTGAAGAAGCCCAGGCCAAGCACGACACCGGCTGCCAACGCCCAACGTGCCTGCTGCCGCCGCCAGGCGAGCAACACCAGAAAAAATCCGCCGAACCGGCACAGCAAACTCGGCAGCAGCGAACCCCAGTCCAGCACGCCAAGAAAAAAAAACGCCGGGTCCACCGCCAGCAGCAATCCGGCGAGCAGCGCTTCGGCCAAACCCAGCAACCGCCACGTCCACATCATGAAAATGAGCAGCGCCGTCGCGCTGAAAAAAAGATTCGCGCCGCGCAACACCGCGAGCGTTGAGCCAAAGATTTTAAAAATCGGAATGAGCAGCCAGCATTTTAACGCGCCCAGATACGGCTGCACAAATATGGGAAACGGTCCGCCGAAAATTTCCGTGGTTGAAACCCCGGGCATGTGCGGGCCGGCGTGGCCGGTCAGAAAATCCTTCGCCAGCCCGCCGTAAATCGCCTCGTCGTAAAACAGTCCGGGGGCCGAAAGATTTTGCCAGCCCAAGGCGATGAGCAAACCCGCCAGCACCAGCCAGCCGCCAACGAGGATGCGTAGCTCACGCCGGCATGCGGCTGGCCCGGTGGTGGAATTGGAATTGGTCGCCACGATTTTGGTCGCGCGAACTTGCCAAGCACGACGGAAACTGTCGAGAAAATTGAGCCGGCGCGACTTTGGACTTTGAACTTTGGACTTTGGACATTATTTTTCACGGCATGAACGAACCAATTTTGCAGCTCGATCTGCCCGGCATCAAAAAAGTCCGCTCCGGCAAAGTCCGCGAAGTCTTCGACCTCGGCGACCGCTTTCTGCTCGTCGCCAGCGACCGCATTTCCGCCTTCGACGTGATCATGCCCAACGGCATTCCGCGCAAGGGCGAAGTGCTGACGCAAATTTCCCATTTCTGGTTCGAGAAATTTGCGGCGCTCGTGCCGAATCACCTGCTCGCCGGCGCGAACGATCCGTTGCCAAAAAATCTTCAGCCGTTCGCCGCGCAACTCGCGCGCCGCTCGATGATCGTGAAAAAAGCCAAGCCGCTGGCCATCGAATGCATCGTGCGCGGCTACCTTTCCGGCAGCGGCTGGAAGGAATACAAAAAATCGCAGACCGTCTGCGGCATCAAGCTGCCCGCCGGCCTGACCGAATCTGCCGAATTGCCGGAGCCGATTTTCACGCCGTCCACCAAAGCCGAAGCCGGGCACGACGAAAATATTTCCTTCGAGGAGGCGTGCAAGATCACCGGCACGGAACTCGCCACGCAGGCGCGCGACTTGAGCCTGAAAATTTACAAAGCCGGACGCGATTACGCCCGGCAGCGCGGCATCATCATCGCCGACACGAAATTCGAGTTCGGCCTGTTCGAGGGCAAGCTCATCCTGATTGACGAAGTGCTCACGCCCGATTCCTCGCGCTTCTGGCCCGCCGACCAATACGCGCCCGGCAAAGGCCAGCCGAGCTTCGATAAACAATTCGTCCGCGACTATCTCGAAACGCTGACGTGGGACAAAACCCCGCCCGGCCCGAAACTGCCGGATGACGTCGTCGCCAAAACCAGCGCGAAGTATTTGGAGGCGTATGAAAAGCTGACGGGGAAGAAGCTTTGAGTTTTCCAGAAAAGCTATGAGCTATCGCTATCAAATTCTTCGAGACGACAGCCTTGAAGAATTTGTGAAGTTTTGGGCGGAAGCTTATAACTATTCAGCAGGCGACTCTTTATACACAAAAAATATTGGTCAGCCTCTCACTGAAGAAGGCATCAGAGAATTGTTCTTCTGGAAAAACGGCGGAAAGCTCTCAAAATTAAAAGCCAAGTCAGTGAATGATAATTTCGTCTCGAGTATTTCAAAACTTAGAACTTTCCCAAAAGACACACCTCCCGATCAATGGCTAAATGTTTTTAAGGCTGGCGGTGCAATTTGGAGAATTTTCTTTCTTCATATTTGGAATCCTAAGTATCCCATATTTGACCAACACGTTTTCAGGGCAATGAAGTTTATTCAAACAGGTGAAGGGCTGGAGATTCCTTCGGGAGACCCCAAAAAAGTAGAATTTTATCTCGAAAAATATCTCCCGTTTTACTTCGAGTTAGAAAAGGAAATGAAAAATCCAAATCCACGCAACTTGGACCGCGCATTGTGGAAGTTTGGACAAATCCTCAAAAGGATTAAACCACCCGTAAAATTGAATAGCTGAAAACTCCAGATAGCAAGTCCACCGCCTGATGCAAACCTTCGCCAAAGATGTTCCGACATCCTCTGCGCCGCAGGCGCCGCAGCATAGTGGCACGGGCGTCCCGCCCGTGAGTTCCCGCGATTATGACACCGCTGTCAAAACCCACTTGAAACACGGGCGAGACGCCCGTGCCACTTCTTATGGTCATCCCGCCGCGTCCAGCCGCAGCAGGCAATGGCCGTAATCCACCACGGCTTGGCCGGGCGACGGCAGATACTGCTTGGGAATGTTGTAAAGCCGTCCGCGGCCCTGCACGATGAGGCCGGCCCGGCGCAGGCTGATGAGATGTTTGGCGGCATTGGCGTAAGTGCAGCCGGAAACTTTGGCCAGTTCGTCAATGGACCGGGCCTCGCCGCCGCTTAATTCCTTGAGCATCTTCCAGCGGGTGGTGTGGCCGAGTCCGCTGACCAGCCGGGTCAAGTCGGGCAAAGGCGTGCCAAAGGCGGTTTTCGGTGATTCGGTGGTCGGATTCATGAAAACAATGTATTTATTGGCAAAATCCTGTCAATCGAAGATTAAGCCGTCATATAATGCGAATGCTCTATTAGGTAATAATAGTAACTTGTCTATTTTAAAGATCATCCAGTTAAACTACTTTAATAAAATTTAGATATCCATGACTAAACTATTTATTATTTTGGCTACGTTGTTAAATATTTAGCTTACTCTGTCGTATAACACAAACACGCTGTTAGTGCGATTTATTGAGCTGGTAAATTATTAGACTGAGTCGTTGTTTAGTTTTGCTGCGCCGTTGTTTTATTTTGCCACGCCGTTTTCCCACTCGGTTGCTCTGCGGCATTACGGGGTCGCTTCGTTGGTCCGTTCGGCGGATTTGCTGCATCGCTTCGCCACGCCGTTGGCTCTTTGGGTGAGTTTGCGGTTGGCCAGAGACGCGCCGCTGATTTTTCCGGCGCCAACCAACCAGCAACAACCTTCGGCCATCACTGCGACGTCAAGGGCGGCGGAATTTTTTGGCCGTGGCCGCATCCCCAACACGACGCGCAATAAAATCAGCGGGCCAGTTCCAACTCACCAAAAGAAATTCGTGCCAGGCCGCCAATTTCATGTTTTCATTTCCAGCCGATGAACAATGAAGCTCCTGAAATCAGCCTCGTCATCCCGTGTTACAACGAGGAAGGCAATTTGCGCGAACTCGTCAAAGCCATCCGCACGGCGGTCGAGCCGTTGAAGATTGCCTACGAAATCGTCATCACCGACGATTGCAGCAAGGACAAATCGTGGACCATCCTCCAAGAACTGGCCGCCGGCGATCCGCGCATCCGCGTGCAAAAATTTGCGTTCAACTGCGGCGAGAGTGCGGCGAGCTTCGCCGGCCTCAAGGCGGCGCGCGGCAAATATCTGTTCACGCTCGACGCCGACTTGCAAAACGACCCGAAGGATCTGCCGAAATTTCTCGAAGCGTTGAAAAACTTCGACTGCGTCTGCGGCACACGCGTGAAGGCGCGCGGCGAAGGCGATAATTTTATCCGCGTCGCGTCCTCGCGCATCGCCAACGCGGTGCGCAATAAATTATCCGGCGAGCAAATTGCCGATGCCGGCTGCACTTATCGCGCGTTCAAGCGCGAGTGCATTGAGAATTTGAAATTCTTCAAAGGCATGCACCGCTTCCTGCCGACACTGTTCAAAATCGAGGGCCACACGGTCACGGAAATCGAAGTCAGCAACAATCCGCGTTTCGCCGGCCAGAGCAATTATGGCGTATGGAACCGGCTGTTCGCGTCATTCTACGATTTGCTCGCCGTGCGCTGGATGAAAAAGCGCATGTTCAAATACAAAGTCGCCGAGCGGATCAATTAAATTGCATAGTGGCACCGGCGTCTCGCCTGTGAGTTTCTGCGCGCGCAACCAGATTATTCCGAAACGCACAGGCGAGACGCCGGTGCCACTACTTTAACGGACATAATTCTCAATCGGCTCCGCGCCCAGTGTGCCGATGAGCTGCTGCGGATATTCCGCCGACTCCACAGCTTCCAAAGTTTTCCGCGCGGCGGTGAGGCGTTCGGCGATGTGCAGTTTTTCCGCGACGTCGGTGTAATTCGGGCGGCGCAGAAACTGGTTCAAACATTCGACGTGGCGTTTCCAGAGCGCGCGGTCCACTTTCTGTTTTGCCGCGAGGCGCGCGGCATACCACGGACTCGCCAAAAGATTTTCGCGCGTAAATAATTTCCGCACGTCGGCATGTTCCAGCCCTTTGCCTTCCCATTCGTCATTGAGCATGATGTGCAGCAGCGCCTTCAGCGGCGGACACGCCTGCTGGATGCTGCCGTCGTCAAAATACATTTTCGCCACGCGCTTCTGCGTGGTGACGATGTTGTCCATGCCGTCCGCGAAAATGTCCTTGGACTGCAATTCCGGCTTGAGCATCGCCTCGGTGAACACGGCATGCGGATGGTTGAACACGCGGCCGAAAAATGCGTGGACGAAGCGCGCGTTGATGCGCCAGCCGAGCCGGCTCGCGAACACTTTTTTACCGGCGAGCTCGAAGTCCTGGCATTTTTCCAGAAATTTATTTTCGATGAGAAATTTCGGATCGCGCTCCTCGGCGGTCAGGCGGCACCAGACTTCCGGCACGATCAAACTCACGTCGTGATCCACGCGCAGATTCGGCCCGACGTAGCCGGCGGCGGTGACGAACGCATTCGAGCCAGTGAGAATGAACGACACCAGCGCGTTGTTCAAATCAATGATCGGCGGCAGCGCGTTGAACGGGCCTTTGGTCAGCGCGCCTTCGGAACCCGCGCCGGTGGTGGACGGCGATTTGCCGGTCATGCTGCAAATGACTTCCATGAACAATTCCGGCAGCTCAAAAAAATGAATCGGATTGTAGCACGCCAGCGCCCGCACGCCTTTTTCCGGCGGATTGTTGCGGCGGCCCGGCAGCACGGCGGTGACAGGCGTGTGCAGCGGCTTGCCCGGCGGCACGCGGCGGCGCAGGCGCGCGGAAATTTCCGCGAGATACGTTTCGCCGGCGCGGACGAGGTCGGGACGTTTTTGCAGATAGCGCGGATTTTTCGTCGGCTTGCCGTCCACGAGGCGCGGATTGGCGGTGCAAACAAAATAATCCGGCTGGCCGGTCACGGCGACTTCGCGCACAAATTTCTGCATCGGCTCGGTGAACTGGTTGAAGCCCAGCGCGTCCTCGACCATTTCTTTCGCATTGGCGGGCGTGAGCGGCTCGTAATTGGAAAAGAAATTATCCGGCTGGACGAAATCCAGTTCCGCCTGCTTGTCGTAGCCGCGATGAATCGCGTCGTCGGGCCGCTGGAACAAACGCTGTTCGCAGTTCTGCGCGAATTTCAGCGAGAGATTTTTGTCCGTGCCTTCCGGCAAGTTTTCCAGCACGCCGGCAGGAACGACGGTGGAGGCCGTGATGTCATCTTCCATCTGCACTTTCACGGCGGGATGAAAATCTTTGCGCAGGCCGAACGTGCGCCACGCGCCGTCGTCGTCAAAACCGACGCGCAAATAAGTCGTGACGAGCTTGCGGTTGTCGCATTTCAATTCGTTGCCGGGCGTGCCGTTGATGATGTCCACGCTGAAATGTCCGCGCCAGTCGGCTTCCCATTCCGGTTTGTGATAGCGCTTGACGACGAAAACGAGCTCCTTGACGTGCTGCGGCACGCTGACAAGCCACGCGTTGTATTCCGGAGTGTAATCATGTTCATCCGGTGTGAGCAATTTGATGACGGAACCAAGCGAGCGTTCCGGCGACAAAATTTTGCGCAGGTCCGTGCGCGACCTGTCGGCAAAACGGGTGGAATAATCGCGGTCAATCAGTTCGGCGACGCGGTCGAAATCATTTTTCAAATCCGCCACGAACACCGGGCCGGTGAGAATCGCGTCGGTGATGGGCTTGGAAATTTCCGATTTGCCGCCGCCGGAAACCGTGCAGGGCTTGTGACAAAAAGTTCCCTCGGCCACCGTGCCGACGAGCCGCCATTGCCGGCCGTGGCCGGGCGGCTTTTCCATGCGGATTTTGTAGCCGGACGGGCGGACGTAGGTTTTTTCTGGCGAGAGTTTGATGCTTTGCTCGCCGGAATTCGGGTTGGTCCAGGAAATCTTCTGGCTCTGCAAATCAAAACGCGCCGACGCCGGAACATAGACGATTTCCGGAAATTTTTTGTCCACCGCGTAGCCTTCCGGCTTCACGTCCATGATGGAGCCAAACATGGAGGTCATCTCCAAAAACGAATGCGGCAGCCGCCGCGCGAGCGCGTCGCCGTTGAACTCCTCGCCGAGATCGTAGCTGGCAAACACCAGCGCGCCGCCGGCGTGCTCCTCTTCGGTCAGGCCGAACAAATTCGCCGCGTAGCTCAACTGCGTCTTCACCTCTTTTTTGCAATAGCCAAAATAATTGTCGGCGATGATGGTAACGATCACGCCGGTTTCGTCGCGCGCGGTGAGTTTGAACGCGTTGCCGCCGTTGTAAAGTTCGTCTTCTTTTTTCCAGCACATGCCGTCGCGGCGCTGGCGCTCGGTGGCCTGGTCAAAGTGCGGCAGGCCGACGGACTTTTTCGTCGCCTTGATGAGATGCGGCGCGAGAATGATGCAGCCGGTGTGGCCGGTCCAATGTTCGCTGTCGAGCGCGGCGTCATTTTCCGGCAACAACGGGTCGCCGCCATTTTCAAAAATCGCCTCGACGAAATCCAGATTGCTCACGAGGTTGCCCGGCACGAAGAACCGGACTTCCATTCTTTTTTCCGGCGTGAAACCGGGAACGTCCGGTGAAACCAGCGGGCGGATGAGCAGCGACACAAAACATTCCGCCGGCTCCGGCTGCGTCGAGGTGAACGGCAGCTTCAGCAGTTCTTTTGGCGGCGTGAGCGCGAGCTGCAAAATTTTTGCGAACGTCAATTTCGGCACGCCGAGTTTGTCGTCGGGAATCGGCAAGCCGCCTTCGGCGACATGAAAAATTCCCGCCGTCGTGCGTCGGTCGCTTTTCGGATTGTGCAAAACGCCTTGCTTGACGCGGTAGGAATTGATGATGTCCGACGAAAAATCCTCGCGGTCCACCGGCAGCGACAGCACGCGCGCCAAGCCGGCACGGTCCAGCGCGAACGTGCGCGCGGGCAGCTTCGGCGTCGGAATTTCCTGGAGATAATCGTGGAGAAAATTCTGGATGCGCTGGTCGGCGGGGCAGAGATGCTGGCCGAGCAGGCGGTCTTTTTCGCGCGACTGCGCGGCCATGGCGGCGGCGATTTCGACGAACTCCCGGTCGCCTTGGAGTGGCACCGGCGCGCAGCCGATGAGCGCGAGTTTGACGTTGATGTGCGCAATGAGATGTGCGGGCAGTTGGCTGTTCATGCAATCGGGTGTTTTCGAGTCCTTGACTCAATCCTTTGCCATTACGATGCCCGGCGCACAGATTTTGGCAAACCTTTTTTGCGGGCAATCGCCGGTTTCGGTAAAAAAAAACCGGACACCGCGAGTGGCGTCCGGATTAAATGAGATTTTTTAGGCAGTTGCCAGAGTAGCGAACGCCGGCGAACTTACTGGGCGGCGGCGGCTTTCTTTTTCTTTTCACCGATCCTGACCGAACCGGCGGTGAGCTTGCCGGCTGCGTCTTTTTTATAGGAACCGCCCACGGTCGCTCCCGTGGTGATGTCGGCAAAGGTCGCCGGCTGGCCGTCCTTGGAGATCTTGGTGGTCGAGGTGACGGCAATCGTCAGGGTGCCGACGGTAAAGGTCATTGCCGTGGCGTCCACCGAGGCGACCTTGCCGTGGAACGGCAGCGCGCCGTTTTTCTTGGGCACCGGGGCCGTGGCGGCCGGCGTGTTGGTGGCATCGGCGGCGCGGCTGACAACCGGAACGGCCAGCAGCGCGGCGGCGACCAGCGAGAACAGGGAGGTTTTGATAATATTATTTTTCATAGTTTTAAATTTGTTGCGTTTAATCAGACCAGTTTTCCGGCCAAAGGTTTCAAAAAAAATCACCAGACCCCTTCGTCCAAAATCTCGGCGATGTTTTGCGCGAGGTCTTCCGCCACCAAGGGCAGCGCCTGCCGCTCGGCGCTGGCCAGATCGGCGCCGATGTGAACAAAGGTGTGGCCTTTGACATCCTTGTCCAGAATCAGCTTGCCTGAAAGACGCTCGCGGGCGATGACGTGGGCCACGACATCCACGCGGTAATCTTCCGGCGTGGCCGCGTCGGTGGTCAAAAAGCCCAGCCCCTGCCGGGTATATTGCCGGATGACGCCGGTGACAACCACATCGCCGGCACCGTGCGTGGCAAGATGATAAGTGGCGTCCGTCTGCAGTCGTTCGCGCAACGACTGGGTAAGCGTATCACCGAGCCGGGGGTTGAGCGTCTGGTTGTTGAACGGCAGCACCTCGATGGATTTTTCGCCGGCCACCGTGCCGTTGACGGCACCGAGGTGATAACAGGCGCAGCCCGCCAGCAGGAAAGCGGCGAGGCCCGGAAACAAAATTTTCAGCGCGCGCATTGGGTTTATTTTCCCGCCGGTGCCTGCAGCCGGGGTTTCAAAACGTCAATGCGCTGCCGGGCCTGGGCCGCCAGCGGCGAATTCGCGTCAAGCTGCAGCACGGAGTTGTAATACACCACCGCGCCGGCCCATTTGTGGCTCTGCTCATAAAACTGCGCAATCTGGAAACTGCCGCGCACCTGCTCGGCCTTGAGCTTGACCATCGCTTTCTGCGCGGCGGCCACGCGCTTGTCGTCGGGATAAAAGGTGATGAAATCGGTATAGGAGGCAATGGCTTGGGCGGCGGCACCCTGGTCGTATTCGGCAGTGTCGGCCTGTTTTTCCCAGGCGGCACCGGCGCGATACATGGCGTCGGCGGCGATCACCGGCTGCTCCTGGTAACGGTCGGCGGCGGTCTCGTAGGCTTTCACCGCTTCGGCGTAGTTCCGCTGCTTCTCGCGCGCCGCGCCAATGCGCAATTGGGCGTGCGGGGCAACTTCGCTGTAAGGACCGCTGTCCACGATTTTACCATACAATTTCGCCGTCTCGTCCATCGAGGGATAAAGCGGGATCAGGTTCCATAACCTGAACCATTCGCCGCCGAGGAAGCGGTTGGCGATTTCATACTGCCGCCAGAGCACTTCGTTGAATTGGCCGCTCTTGGGATATTTTTCAATGATCTGCTGGTAGGCGTTGAAAGCGGCCTCGTCCCGGTGCTGCGTCTCGAGGCAGCGGCCCACCAGATACGCCGCGCGCGGCGCGTAGTCGGACAGCGGCCACACGCGTAAAATGCGGTGCGCCGCGTGCAGCGTGACGCGGTAATCCTTGTTGGTGAACGATTGCTCGGCCACGTCCAACTGCTCCTTGGCGCGCGGCCGCTGCCATTTGCCGGTCTCGCCGTAATTTTCGTAATACCAGCCTTCGCCCGGAACATAAATCAAGGGCGCGGGCGAGCGTGATGGCAGCAAAACCACCACGACAAACAGCAGAATCCAGATGCCAAACCGAAGCTTCATGCGCGCACGTTAACGACCAATTTTCGCCAAGTCAAAACCATTCAACCGCGATAAACAACCAGCATCCCATAATCGGTCATGATCTTTTGGATGCCCACGTCAAATTGCTCATAGACGATGATATGGGTGCTGACGAGATTCGACTCGCCGACCTCCTGCAAAAACGTCGAAACTTTTTCATCGAAGGTGTCATGGCCGTTTTCAATGCAGGCCGCGCGGCGGATGGTGCGGATGCGCAGCCGCTTGCCCGCGCCTTTTTGCACCACCTCCAGCGGCGGCTTGGCCTTGCCGATCAGCGACTCCACCGGCTTGTCATGCACCGGCACTTTCAGGTGCAGCTCCACTTTCGCCGCCGCCGAAGTGTTGATGGAGCTTGGCGCGGGCGTGAGCGGCGCGGCGGGCAGCGAACCGGTGGTCACCTTCCCGCTGCCGGCGGGAATCGTGATGGTTTCGCCGCAGGCCGGGCAGTCAATTTGCGAGCCGGCCCCGGTCTGATCCACAGCCAGTTCCTGCTCACAGTTCGGGCAGTTGAAAACGATGTCCATAATTGGAAGGGTTGATTTCCCGTCAGCCTAAAGCCGACCGGCGCGGCAAACCAGCAAATAATTCAACCCATTTCAGGGTGCCGCCGTTCGGCCCGCGTGCCCGCCTAAATCAAGCCGTTCAACATGCCTTTCAGCAGGCTCGAATGCGGTTCGGGCCGGATGGCCGGAGTGGCCACCGGCGGCGCGACCGCCGCTGGCGCGGGTGCCGCCGCCGCCGCCACCACCATCATGGGAATGGCGGGCGCCGACTTGGCCGAACGATGCACCCGGGTTTTGGCCACATCCAGCCGCTGGCGCATCGCCGGTTTGTTGCCGCAGTAAAGCAGCGCAGTTTCTTCGGTGATCAAATCCTCTTCGTAAGCCTTGAATAGCGACTGTTCAAAACTATGCCAGCCGCCATTGCCGCCGGCCTCGATGATGTCGTGCAGCCGCCGGTTTTCGGTTTCACCCAGCTCGATGGCTTCCCGCGTGCGCAGGCTGCTGCCCATCAATTCGGTGACCAGCAATCGCCCGCCGGATTTTTTCGGCACGAGCCGCTGGCCGACGATGTAGCGCAACGAACCCACCAGCCGTTCGCGCACCTGCTGCTCCTCGTCCTTGGTGAACATGCCGAGAATGCGCTGGATCGTCTGGCTGGCGCTGATGGTGTGCAGCGTGCTGAAAACCAGGTGGCCGGTTTCGCCGGCGGTGAGCGCGATCTCCAGCGTCTCGCGGTCGCGAATTTCACCGACGAGAATCACTTTGGGCGCCTGCCGCAGCGCCGCGCGCAAGCCGTCGGGAAAATTGAAAAAATCGCGGCCCAGCTCGCGCTGGCTGAAAGTGGACTTGAGCTGCGGATGCAAAAATTCAATCGGGTCTTCCAGCGAGACGATGTGAACTTTGCTGGTGAGGTTGATTTCGTGCAGCAGCGCGGCGAGCGTGGTAGTCTTGCCATTGCCCGAACCGCCGGTGACAAACACGAGCCCGTTTTTTTCCTGCACAATTTCCCGGAACGCGGGCGGCAGTCCCAGCGAATCCAAGGATGGAATTTCCGATTGCAGCCGGCGCAGCACCATCGCCAGACTGCCGTTCTGCCGGTAAATGTTGACGCGAAACCGGCAGAGATTTTCCAGCGCGTAGCTGCAATCGCACGAGCCGTGTTCCGCCAGATCGCGCAGCAGCTTGGAATTATTATTGAGGATCGCGCGGGCGAGGCTCTCGATGCGTTCGCCGGTCAGCACGGCTTCGGGCCATTCAAAAGCCGGCGACTCCAGCGCGCCATGCACCTCCACCTGCGGCGGCTTGCCGGCCACAAACAACAGATCAGAAATACCTCCGGCGCTTTGCACCATCGCTTTCAACAACTGGTCAAGCTCATTCCTAGTCAGCATGTTTTTCATTTTACCCTCCGTGTTTTTTAAACCGCTTTTTTGCGGAACAGCTCCTGCGGGTCCGCCACATTCATTTCCGAAAGATCCAGGCCGCCGGCGGGATCGCGCGCGCGCGCCGCCGCCAGTTGCTGCGCGATGTGGCTGACGGCTCCGGCGGAATAATATTTCACAATGCCCACGCCGGATGGCGGCGGAAAAATAACCACCAGCAGGCAATGTTCATCCACGTTGCTGGTGAACAGGCTGAACCGTTCGCCCTGCTGGAACGTGTGGTTGAAATCTTTTTCGTTCACCAGGCCGGCAATCGTCTGGCTGGCCATGAACGCGCCCGACGACAGCGCGGCGATGGTCGTGAGATCGAGGTCGCCGACTTCGCCTTGGTGCGTCAGCAGAAAACCGCCCTTGTCAATCAGCAGCGCCACCGTGGCGTCGGTCTGCGTGACGAACTCCCGCAGCGTTTCGTCGAGCCGCCGGATGTCCTCCTCGATGAGCTGGGGCAAGGTGGCCATGCGTCACGCGTATTGGGGCACCGATTGGTTGATGAACTTTTGCAGCAGCATCCGCGTGATCATGTTCAAACTTTCAAACACGCCCTCGCATTTGTGCGCCGTGCCGCCGAACGACGGCACCTGCACGTCGCGGTTGTTCAGCAAAAATTCCAGGTATTCCATCGGCGCGGCGTTGGGCAGATCGCGCTTGTTGTATTGCAGCACATACGGGATTTCGGCGAGGTTGATCTTCAGCGCGTTCAAATTATCCACGAGATTTTGAAAGCTCTCCACGTTCTCCGGCATTTTTTCGTATTGCGAATCCGCGACGAACACGATGCCGTCCACGCCGCGCAACACCAGTTGCCGCGTGGTGTTGTAAATCACCTGGCCCGGCACGGTGTAAAGCTGGAACTTCGTCTTGAAACCCTTGATCGTCATCGCCTCGATCGGCAGGAAATCAAAAAACAGCGTGCGGTCGGAACTCGTCGCGAGCGACACAAGTTTGCCCTTGTTGCCGGCGGCGGTTTGCACATGGTCGTGGACCTGCACGAGATTCGTCGTCTTGCCGCCCATCGCCGGACCGTAATAGACGATCTTGACCTGCAGTTCCTTGGTAGCTTGATTGATGATGGCCATAACTTTTTATTTTTGTTTTTTCCGGTCCAGTTCCGCCGCCAGTTGCGCCAGTTGCGCCGAAGGCAGTTGCTCGCCCGCCCGGCCGAACGCGGCGAAATAAACCGCGTTCACGCGGAAAATTTTCCACGGCAC
>CAJAQO010000164.1 GCA_903944085.1 uncultured Verrucomicrobia subdivision 3 bacterium | reverse complement strand
TACCCGTTCCCTGGCCCGAGGCTGCTTCAAGATCTGCATCGGGAACTATCTGTTGAACTGGGTCAGCCCCTGACCTACGAACGCCTGGGCAAAATCACCGGTGAATACCGAGGCAGCATCCATAGGTGGTGCCATACCGTTTCGCACCCACTCCTGATTGCCTTCATGTGTTTGCTCGAGTATTTGCCACCTGACCGCCGGCAAGCCTTTATTGACGCCCACTGCAGGCTTTATCCCCAGCTCCCCAAGGATGACGACCATCTCACAAAACTACTGAATCAGCCGGGCTTGACCCTCATTTCTGGCGGCGATGACGACAGCCGCTGTCATCTGGTCGGGGCCCTGGGGCACGCGTGCCAGCGTCCCGACGGCAAGCAGGATATTGTGGCCGGGATCGACATCCATCCACCCATTCGGTTTGTTCCAGTAGAAGGCGTGGTTTATGTTGACGGAGCATCAGGTGCTAGACATGTCAGTCAAGTGGCTGCCGAACTGATGCCCAAACTGCTGACGTCGGCAGCGCCGGTATTGATCTTCAACGGCATATGGGGATGCCTGTCGGCTTGGCATCAGGATATTCTCCGTGCCACGCAACGCAGACACATTGTCCTGGCCGAGCAACGCCCACCCAACTTGGCGGAGGTGAAATCAGCTGTTCAAACACCAATTACCGCAATTGCACTATCCACAAGCTCCGCTTTGTCTAAAGGTATACAAATCATTCGCCAAGCGTCAAAATAGGTGGAAGACCCCGGCAAACCAAACTCCAGTGAAAGGCTGTCTCTCCAGGGAGACAACATTTGTAATAGGTGAATTTAATGACCAGTCTACCAGGTCAAATGCAGGCGAAATGAAGATGACAATTCCCCAACTGAACGTGAAAAAGACTGCAACGACGGTATCACACATGGGCGCGACTCAAGATCTTGACCCACGCTATGCTGCCGCCCTCGCGCGTGGCGTTATTGCCAAGAAGAAAATGGCCGCCTCGGAGGGTGGCGCGATTTCGCCGGCACGGGCCGCCCGGGTGCTCGGCGTGACAGAGAGGAGCGTAATCAAGCGTTGGTGTGCATTTCGGATAATCGCGTGGCGGGACGAAAAAGGTATGCATTTTCCAGTCTGGCAGTTCCGCAATGGCAAATTGTTAACCGGGGTTGAAAGTGTGCTTAAAGTCTTTCGGAGCGACGACCAATGGCGCCTAATGTTGTACTTTCTAGGTGCAAGGCGTTCCCTAAATCGTGAACGACCATTGGACCTGCTCCGTCGTGGTGAGGCAGCGAAGGTTGTCTCGCATGCCAAGTAGGGCTGCTTCGAATTGACGGACGGAGGATTGGGTCGACAATGAACCAACCAGACCATGACACAACCATCCGCCAAGATTCGTCGTAAATTCGATGAAACTTTCAAACGTGAAGCCGTTAACAACTGGCTGGCCAGCGGCAAGTCCGCTGAAGTGATCGCCCAAGAGTTGGGGATCAACTCCAACCGGCTGTATGCTTGGAAACAGCGCTTTGCCCCCGCCGCCGCTGGGGGGAAGGCGGCGGCGGGGGCAAAGCCTGGCACGCCGGCCGATCTCCAGTCTCAGTTGAATGCCGCCCTGCGCGAGAACCGCCACTTGCGCGAACAGCGTGACATATTAAAAAAAACATTAGCCATTTTGTCCGAACCGTCACCGAACGCTATGAATGGATTCACACGATGAAAACCGAGCACTCCATCCTGACGCTGTGCCGCTATCTGGAAGTTTCCGCCAGCGGTTATTATGACTGGCAAAGACGCCGCACGGTCCCCGGCCCACGCGCCGTGGAAAATCAAATGCTGACCCAGGAAATTCAAACCATCCATGCCCGGAGCCGGCAAACGTATGGCAGTCCGCGCATCTGGGTGGAACTGCGCAAACAAGGGCACGCCTGCGGTCGCAATCGCGTCGCCCGGATCATGCACGAGACCGGCCTCTGCGGCCGCCAGAAGGGCCGCTACCGTGTCCGCACCACCGATAGCAATCATGACGAACCGATCGCACCCAACCGCCTGGCCACCGCGCCCAAGGCCACAGCTCCCAACCAGATCTGGGTGGGGGACATCACTTACATTGAAACCCAGGAAGGCTGGCTGTATCTGGCCGGCATCCTCGACCTTTACAGCCGCAAGCTCGTCGGCTGGGCCATGAGTGAGCGCATCGACACGAATCTGGTCTTAAAAGCTTTGGCCATGGCCTGCTTGCACCGCCAGCCGCCAGCTAATTTGCTCTTCCACTCCGTTCGCGGCGTCCAATACGCCAGCGGCGATTATCGCCAAGCCCTCAAGGCTGCCGGCTTGCTGTCCTCCATGAGTCGCAAAGGCAACTGCTATGACAATGCCACCATGGAAAGCTTCTGGAGCACCCTCAAACTCGACCTGGTCTATCGCTGTGACTTTGCCAGCCACCGCCAGGCCCGCACCGAAATCTTCGATTACATCGAAGGCTTTTACAATCGCCAGCGCACTCACAGCGCGCTCGGCTACTTTTCCCCAGTTGACTTCGAACTCATAAACAACTAACCAAATGACTCGATCTTACTGCACGTTTTTTCAATGCAAGCCCATCGTGGGATTCTTCCAACTGCGTATAAAAACCGTCAATGGCGCGGCGGAGAAATCCGCGCGCCAAACTGAAATACTTTGCCACGTCAGGTTTTGAAACGACATCCGGCTGGCCGGTGCCGTGATACAGGGTAACAAACAAATCAAGCGTTGCGCCGTCGCCGGACAATGCCCATGCGTTGATCTTCGCGGCGGGGAACCGGCCTCGTGAATCCCATCGCAGGCTTGGACAAATCGTTTCTGCGTTGTCCGCCTCATTATATTCGGCAAGACGTTCCAAGACGCATTCTGTAAATGCGTCCTCCCGCATTTGCGGCGAGGCGTCGTCTGCACATTTCACCAGCACTTCTTGGTGCAGGTCTTGGGCGAATTGATCCAATTCAGGCACGGTTTTTCCTTTTGAAATTGGGTTTTTGGCTGGCGGCGACAGCCGCCTCAACCTCGTCGGGCTGGACTCTGAACGGCTCGCACGCCGCCACACTCAAAGCATAGTTGGCGTCGCCAACGCCCGGCGGCATGTCTGTTTCCACCAAACTTGGAAATTTTGGTCCGACCTTGAAAAATCCGACCGCGCGAACCGTATAACCGCGATCCGCGTAACGCGCTGCGTGTGCATCGTGATAACCGATGGCGAGAATTTCATCCTCGAATTGCTCCAGCGCCGCCGCCAGGGCC
>CAJAQO010000163.1 GCA_903944085.1 uncultured Verrucomicrobia subdivision 3 bacterium | reverse complement strand
TCACTGGAAAATTTTAATTGTCGCCAGCCAATCGCCCGCTTGATGCGTCAGCAAGGCCTCTGGGGCCGCGCCAAAGGCCGCTTCCGGGTCCGCACCACGGATAGCCACCATGACCAGCCCATCGCCCCCAATCGCCTGCCGGCGCTGCCGGCACCCACGGCCCCCAACCAAATCTGGCTCGGTGACATCACTTATATCGCCACCGACGAAGGCTGGCTTTATCTGGCGGGCATCCTTGACCTTTACAGCCGCCGACTGACCGGCTGGGCCATGAGCGAGCACATCGATACCAAATTGATCCTGGCCGCTTGGGGCATGGCCCTGACCCAGCGTCAGCCGCCCGCAGGCCTGGTCTTTCATTCGGATCGCGGCGTCCAATACGCCAGTCTCGATTATCGTCACGCTCTCCAGCACGCACAGGCCATCGCCTCCATGAGCCGCAAAGCCAACTGTTACGACAATGCCACCATGGAAGCTTTTTGGAGCACCCTCAAACACGAACTGATCTACCGTCGCCACTTCAAAACCAGAGCCGAAGCCCGTCAGGCCAGCTTCGATTTTATTGAGGTGTTTTACAACCGCCAACGCCTCCACAGCGCCCTCGACTATCGTTCTCCCATTGACTTCGAAAACCAAAACAACTAACTAATGATCCCCGCTATACAGGTGTCCGGCTTCTCGTGGCAAACCCACTGCGACGGGATTAGTCGGACGATCGTTCGCAAAACCAGAACCGTCCAATGGTGATTTCCTCTCCTGGGGGAGAGGATAAAAGGTGAGGGCGGGCGTCAAAACAAATTTCCGAATCGCCGCGACACTACCATCGTGACTACCCGCCCAGTTCCGGCCGGGCTGGCCAATCCGGCCCCGGCCCGGCCATGCGTTGGCCTTTGGCCCCGGTCCTTGCGTCCGGCCAGACCTTGCGGTCAGCCATCGTCATTTTTGTAGGAGAAGAGGTGACGAGTCTCATCATTTTAATTCCGCATTCAACCTTCCGAATAACCTTCCGAATTCCGAATTTGGAAATGAGCCTCCTCACGTCGTCTCCTACCGTGGCTTCCGGGCTTCCGCATGAAAAAATCTTCGCAGAATGTGACGCGTTGCGAGACAACACCACACAGTTGCACGGCCAGCCGGAGGATTTCACTTGGTCGCCGGCAGTTGCGCCAGTTTCAAATAGAGCCGCGCCGGATGGCCGGCAAAATCTTCGGCCTTGAAAAATTTCAGCGCCGTGTTGACCGGTTTGCTGTCCGGATATTCAGCGGCGGCGCGCAGCAGCAGTTCGCCCAAGTCGTTGAGGTTGGCTTGGTGGATTTGCTGATACGGCCACGCGCGGTTCGAATCGGCGTAGGGGGCCAAGAATTCCGCCGCCTGCAAAATGCCCCGGCCATCCGCCGTTTGATAATGCCACAAGTCCACGCCCACGGCGCGGCCGATGCCGGCGAGATCCATCAAGGCTCGCAGATTGAAGCAACTATAGCCGAAGCTGGTCGTGCGCGCGAGTTCGAGCGGCTGGCGCCCGTTCGGCTCAATCTGCCGGGCAATGCGTTTTTCCCGCGCCTGGGAAACGAGGTCGCGCGCCATTTCGGTTTTGCCGAGGAACAGGGCGATGGCGGCGGCCTGCGCGTCGCAAAAAGTGCCGTGATTATTTTTGGCGTCCAATTCGCCGCGCCCGATTTTGCTCGTCGTGAGCCATTGCAAATAATCCGTGAACCACGTGGCCATGCCCGACTGATCGGCAGCCGTCCACGCTTTTGAGCCGGCCAGCAAACCGAGGGCGTCCACCAATTGAACCAAGCCGCGCGCGCTGATGAGTCCGGCGGGCCGGCCAGTGGTTTCGCCGGGAACGCCCTGGCCGAAATTCAAATTGGGATTCATGCGCGTGGCCGGATTTAAAAACCAGACGCGAACGAACTCGCCCGCTTTGGCCGCGTATTTTTCCTCGCCCGAAAAATAAAAGGCCAGCGCGAGCGTGTGCGCGTCCGCGCACAGTTTTTCAAAATGGCCGGCGTCGGAATCCTTGCCGGATTCGGGATTCCGTTCGCCGTCGCGGCGGATGTATTTTCCGTCCGGCGAATTGGTGTCGCGCCAGAAATACGGCGCCTGGCTCATGAAATCATGCTTGTCGCCGCTGGGCGGAATTTGATTTTTGTCCATCACCGACGCCGGTGGCTGCTTCAACTTTTTATCCGCCTCCGCCAGCAGCCGGTTGAACGCGGGACGCAACGGCGTGTCACCGGCGGCGAGCGCGGCTTTGCTGGCAACAAGTGTTGGCGGATCGGCCGCAAAAACTTTTGGCAAGGCACCGGTGGTTTCCGCCGCCTGAATGGCGCCGGCAATCCCAGCCGACAGGCAAAACGCCACGAACCATTTGGGAAGTGGATAAGGATGGAGCATTTTAGTTTTTATTTGGTTTCCGACATTAAACAGGATTTGAATGTTCCAGTTCAATCATCATCCACGAGCTTCACGGCCCAGGCCGGATAGGGCGTGCTCATTGTGGCGTGCCAGAGAATGTGGTTCAGCACGTCTTCCGAACATCGGTCGGGCTGATCGAGCGGGAGCCGCGCGGAAACATACGCGTCCCGCTGCCGCTCCGCGTTGGTGATTTTTTTCGGCGGCGGATTCGTTTCGTCCAGCGGCACGATGTTCGGCACCGCTGCAAAGGCGCTGAAATCCGGCGTGTTGGTGAAGCAGTCAAACATCGGCGTGGCCGTGGCATCCATCTGGTTCATCGGCGGCAGGCCGAGCATCAGCTCCATCGTGCGCAGCAGACTTGTCTGATTGTATTGCGTGCTGACCACCGTATTGCGTTTGGTGTAGGCGCTCGCCACATAGGCCGTCGTGCGGTAGCCGCTGACGTGATCCCAGCCATTCTGCGGATCATCTTCCACCGCGAAGATGCAAGTGTCCCGCCAAAACTTGCTGCGGCTGACCGCTTCCACGACACGGCCCACGGCGAGATCGTTGTCCGCCACCTGCGCGGCCGGCGTGGGTCTGCCGGTGGCGGTGCCGCTGGTGTGATCGTTCGGCAGGTAGAGCAAAATGAGATTCGGCAGCTCGCCGTTACTTTCAAATTCCTGAAGCTTCCGGCTGAAAAACGCCGCGCGCCACACGTCCGGCACATCCAGATCCCAACCGATGAAATTGGTGACTACAAACGGACGCATCGCCTCGATGTCCGGATCACAGCCATATTCAATTTCATTCGCGCCGCTGGTAAAGTCTTTCCAAGTTTCAGCAAAACCGATTTTGGTTTTGCGCGCCGGATCTAGCCAGCGCTTCATGTGCGCCGAGGTGAACTCGCCAAAATTAATCACCGTTTTGCCATGCGCCAGCGCGTCGTCCCAGATAAAGCCGGCAGGCGAATAGGCGAGCGCGTCGAGTCCGCTTTTGCCATCGCCGCCGCAGGGATAACTGCGCGGCCAGCCGGCGAATTCACGTTCCAGATAATCCGTGGCGATGCCGCTGTCCGTCCAATTGTGGCCGTCCGCGCTCAAAATGCTGGAGCAATAAGTATTGTCGAGCAGCACAAAATCATGCACCAGCTTGTGCAGATTCGGCGTCACGCGGGCGCCGAAGTTGCAAAGTCCCTCCGCGCCGTTGCCCGCTTTTACATCGCCGAGCACCTGGTCGTAGGTGCGGTTTTCCTTGATGATGTAAATCACATGTTTGAATACGCCCGGCTCGCCCGCGCGTTCCGGCACGGGCGCGGGTGCGCGGTCGGGACGCGGCGGCAGCTTGGCTTGTGCGAGCAGCGGATAGCGCAGGTCAGCCAGCGCCTTTTGCGTCAACGTGGCGAGTTCCTTTTTCGACGGCACCGGCACCAGCGAGAGCGAGCCCGCGTATTGATGCGTGTTGAATCCGAAGCCGCTCGCACCGGGCTTGACGTTCTGCGTTTGTCTGGCGATGTCCTTGAGGTTCGCAACGCAAATCTGATCGCGCCCGGCATCGAACACCAGCGCGCCCGGAAACCAGCCGACGGGGATCAAGCCGAGCAATTTTGATTTGCCCGGATTAAATTGAAAAACCGCGACGGCGTTCTGCGTGCCGTTGGCGACGAAAAGTTTTTTGCCCGCCCGGTCGAAGGCCAGGGCGTCCGGCTGCGCGCCGAACAAATCGCCCGGATTTTGCCGCGCGCAAATCGTCTCGCTCACTGCGTCGTGGCGCGTGTCAATCACACTCAAAAGATCGCTGCCCGCGCTGGCGGCGACCAGCCAGCGGCCGTTCGGCGAGAGCGCCAGCGCGCACGCGTGCGGACCGGTCAGAATTTCGGATTTCGGATTTTGGCTTTCGGAGTTGCCGCCCAGATCAATCACCGTCACCGAGCCTTCGCTGGCGATGCTGCGCGCGTCCACGCGGACGAATGTGCCCTGGCCCGCCGGGCCGGTGTTGCTGCCGGCGGCCGGCCGGCGGCCGCCCCAGTTGCTGACATAAATTTTATTTTTGCACCGCACCACGTCGAACGGCGCCACGCCGACCGCCCAGAGCCGCAGAATTTTTCCGGTCGCCGCGTCGAGTTCCGCCAGCCGGTTGGAAAGATTCAGCGCGACGTAAATTTTTTTGCCGTCCGCCGAGACGGCGATGCCGGCGGGAATTTCCGCCTCCCGATCCGGCGCTTTGGCCGGCGGCAGCGCAATCGAGAACAGCGGGGAAATATATTGATCCCGGTCCACGCCAAAAACCTTGATGTCGCCGTTGACGTTCGACAAAAAAATCCGCGTGCCGTCCGGCGAGAAAGCCAGCCCGGTGAAACTCAACTGCGCTTTGCCGTCCGGCGAAAGAACTTGCGCTGAAACCGTCGCGATTTCCCGCGCCTGGTCGGAGGGAAACGCGACGCGCTGCAAAATTTTTCCGGTGGCCGGAGCCAGCGCCACCAACTCGTGCGTAAGGCCGGCGGTCACGAGAATTTTTCCATCGGGACTCAACGCGAGCGCCTGCGGCCTCATGCCGGGCAGTTCCACCAAGGTTCCCGCCGGCGTGACGCATTGGTTCACGGGCGTGATCAGACCGCCGCCAAAATGGCCGACGGCATTGGTTGATGCGCCGAAATCATCGGCGCGGGAATGAGCGCTGAAGCCGAGGCAGGCGATCAGGAAAGCGGAAAAAATATTTTTCATGGTTTGGTCAAAAAAACTGCGGCGGCGGCCGGAACGGATTTTAATCCGCTTCCGACTGCCGCCGCTTTCCCGGGTGCGGGCGACGGGAAAATCTGTTGCTCAGGACTGGAATTGCCGCCGGCATCGCGTGATCCAGTCAACGTCCAAGATATTTCAACACTGCTTCGGTCCGGCTGTGGACGTGCAATTTTTCATAGATCGTGCGCAAATGCGTGCGCACGGTTTCAAAACTGATCTGCAGCAGGTCCGCAATTTCCTTGTAAGCGTAGCCTTTGGCCAGCGCGGCGAGAACTTCCTGCTCGCGGTCCGTCAAATTGACCACGACCGAGGCGTTCCGGGTGTCCGTCGGCAACTCGTTCACCTTTTGAAAATACTGCACGACGCGCCGGGCGATTTGGCGCGACATCGGCGCGCCGCCGGCGTTCACTTCGCGGATGGCTTCCAGCAATTTTTCCTTGCTGGTGCGCTTCAGCAAATAGCCGGTGGCGCCGGACATCAGCGATTTGAAAATTTGCTCGCTGTCTTCGTAAACGGTGAGCATCAGCACCGGCAGATTGGGCGTAAGCTCTTTCAACTCGCGCACGCAATCGGTGCCCAACATGCCGGGCAGATTGATGTCCATCAGCACCACGTCCGGGCGGTTGGCCGGAATGCCGCGCAACGCGGCCAAGCCATCGGGATACGCGGCCTGACATTGAAAGCCCGAGGAGCCGTTGAGCATCGTGGTCAGGTTGGCGCGCAAGTTCGGGTCGTCCTCGACCAAGGCGACTTGGATCGCTTTATTCACTTTGCTTTTATTCATACTTCATCGGCCGACGGTTTAACCATACCACATTCGGGTTAGGCGCGGTGCGGCTCATGCCCCGACCGGGAAGATCAAGCGGACGCGCGTGCCTTTTCCGGGCACGCTGCTCATCACGGTTTGTCCGCCGTCCTCCGCCAACCGGGCGCGCATGTTCTCCAAACCGTTGCCGCCCGCCGCCGGCCGCGCCGGGTCAAAGCCGCAGCCGTTGTCTTCCACTTCCAGCGTCACCCGGCCCTCGTCCAGTTTTATCCGCAACCACACTTCGGTGCCTTTGGAATGTTTCAGCGCGTTGTTGAACGCCTCGCGCACGGCGAGAAAAACATTGTGCCGGACATCGGCGCGCAAGGGCAATGCCGGAAAAGTGGCCGGGACTTCCTGCCAGCAACGGATGCTGGTGTATTCAAAAAACTCGTCGCTGAACCGGCTGACATATTCCGCAAAACTGGCGAGGTTGTCATTTTTCGGATTGGTGGCCCAGACAATTTCATCCAGCGACTGCACGGCCGCGCGGGCGCGGTTGCCGATGCGCTCAAACCGGTTTTTCACCAGCGCCCGGTCCTCGGTTTCATTCAGGCCCATGTCGCTCAATTGGGACACCTGCGTCAGCACGCCGCCCACGTGGTCGTGCATGTCTTTGGAAATGCGCAGCCGCTCGCGTTCAATCACGTTGAGGGTTTGCAGCCGGGCGAGCCGTTGCCGGTAACGCCGCCGCAGCAGCCACCAGAGAATGCCGGCGGAGCCGCCGGAAATGGCGAGGATGCTGGTGGCGTGGAACCACGAAGTTTCCCAGAAGAACGGCCGGGCGGTGATTTCGAGGGCGGTGTCTTGGTCGCTCCAAACGCCGCCGGCGTTGCAGGCCTGGACGTGAAAAGTGAATTCTCCCGGCGGGATGCGTTGGTAATAAACCGTGCGCCGCGCGAGCGCCTCGGTCCAGCCGCTGTCAATGCCGGCCAGTTGGTAGCGAAAGCCGATCTTTTCCGGGGCGGAAAATTCAATGGCTGTGTAATGCAGTTCGATGTCGTGACTGCCCGGCGCAATGACGAGCCGGGCTGGCTGGCGGGCGGCACCGGCGGACGCGAGCGTCTGTGGCTGTCCGTTGACGAGCATTTCTTCGAGCAGGACTTTGGGCGGTGCCGGCTCGCCGCGCTGCTCGTTTGGATTGATGAACACCAGACCGCGCACGGTGGAAATGCAAATCAGTCCGGACTTGGTTTTCAATCCGGCGGGACAAAATCCGCCGGAGCATTCGTCCGCCAACATGCCGTCGTTGATGCCGAAGGAGCGGGAATGCACGAACGAAAGTTTGCCCTCGGCGCAGTCCAGCAAGTCGCGCTTGCTCACTTTGAAAATGCCGGAGTTGCCGCCGAGCCAAAGGAAGCCGTGATCATCTTCCACGATCTGCGACACCGTGCTCACCGTCAGGCCCTGGCTCGCCCCGAAGCTGGTGACTTTGCCGTTGCGCCAGCAACTCAGCCCGCCGCCCGCCGTGCCGATCCACAACGTGCCCGGTTCGTCCAGGTGGAGCGTGCGGATGGAAAAGCTGGCCAGCCCGTTGGTGATGGATAACACCGCATCGCTGCCTTCGCGGATGCGCTTGACGCCGCCGGCAACCGAGCCGATCCACACCGCGCCATCCGTTTGCACGGCGAGCGAAGTGATGGTCGCCCGGGCAAGTTGTTTCGGGTATTCCGTGAAATGGTGGTTTTGCAAATGCACCAATTGTCCGCCCGAAGTGCCGATCCAGATTCCGCCGCGCCGGTCGTTTTGCAAAGCGGTGACCAGGACGTTTTGAATCCAGGCTTCGTTGGTGAAACAGCCGGCCAGATGATTGTCCTGCCAGTGCATCAAAGCCCCGTTGCCGCCCCACCAGAGCGCGCCGTCCGGTGTGGCCAGCACGGGATCAACATTGGCGTAGTAATAAATCAGCGCGCTGACCGGGTCCGGCCGGAACGGCTGGAAGCCCGCCAAGCCGCCGCGATACACGCTGCCACCGACGGTGCCCACCCAAAGCGTGCCGTCGGCCGTTTCCGCCACGGAGCGGGTGAAGTCATTGGTCAAGCCTTGCGCGCCGGCCACCACGACCAGATTGCGTTCGCTCAAACGGTTCAAGCCGCCTGTGCGGGTGCCCACCCAGAGATTGCCTTCATGGTCCGAATACAAGGAACGAATGTCATCCGCCGAAAGTTTGTCCGCCCGTCTCAATACCTGAAAGCGTTTGCCATCGAAACGATACAATCCGTCGTCGAGCGAGCCGGCCCAAATGCTTCCGTCCGCGCCCTCCGTGATGCTGGTGATATAGGCGAAGGGCAGCCCGTCGTCCTCATTGAAAATCCGCCACTGACCATTTTCGCGGCAGAGCACCATGCCGTTGCCGATGCTCACCCAAAGCCGGCCGAGATGATCTTCAAACAAACTTCGGCCCACGATCTTCTCGTGGTCGGCGGGGCCGGGGCACGGTTCCAGCCGGCCCTCGGTTGCGGCCATCAAGCCGTGGATCACGCTGGCAATCCACATGGTTTTACCATCCCGGCTGCGCAGCAGGCTGTGAATGGGTGAGTGCAGCAGATTGGTGAAAAGCGGGTCGTCCAACATTTTGCCATCCCGGCAAAAACGCAGACCGGCGGCGGTTCCCACCCAAAGCTGGCCGGCTGAATCGGCTTGCAGACAAGTAATCGTGTCGCTGCCCGGCAAACGGCTGGGATCCGCCAGGGTTTTAATCCGGCCCTGCCGCAAACAGCACAACCCCGCGCCGTAAGTGCCAATCCAGAGAACGCCTTGTTGATCTTCGCAGAGGCTGGAAATGTCCACGCTCGGCAGTCCGCTTTCCAGTCCGAACGTGTTGAAACGCACGCCGTCGAAACGGGCCAGACCGTCGCGCGTGCCCAGCCACATGTAGCCATCGTGCGACTGCACAATCGCCGTCACCGTGTTTTGCGGCAGGCCGGCTTCGGTCCCCCACGACCGGATGATCGGCGGCTGCGCCTGGCGCAGTTGTTCCTTCGTGGTGGCGGCAACCCCGGGAATGAGCGCCAGAAGCAAAACCGCCACACGGCCGATGAATCGTAAATGGAAACGCATCAATGTTGCCACAATGGCCGGCGGCCATCATGCCATTGCCAAACACGACAGACAAGCCGGTTGACCGGCAGGCTGCGCCCTGATTTGGTGCGGCGACCTGTTCACCGCGCTCCCCAAGCGGCGGACGCGAGCCGTTGCGGTTTAGGACGGCGGTTATGAGCTTTTGGGCGTCGGCTTTTCGCCCGCCGACCGGCCAACGTAATCCATGCCGACGAGACAGACATCATCGTCAAACTGGCCGTTGAGGGCAAAGGCGCGGATGACTTCCAGCAATTCGTCGAAGAGAATGCCGGGCGGATGATTGAGGAAATTCTGCACGTCGAGCGTCAATCGCTCCTGCGAGTAAAGCTCCTCGTTCTGACCCTGCACTTCGTAGAGGCCGTCGGTGAAGAGCATCAGGAAATCGCCGGGCGTCAGCGTCGTCTCGGAAGTCAGATACGGCGGATCATCAAACAGGCCGAGCGCGGGCTGGCTGCGGCCGGAGCCGTTGGCGAGCGGTTCCACGTTGCCGAGCGAGCGGCGCACGAGCAGCGGCTTGGGATGGCCGGCGTTGGCAAAGCGCAGCCGCCCGGTTTCGCAATCGGCCACGGCGTAAAAGCCGGTGGTGAGCATGGGCGAACCGGTGTTTTTCAGGATGCTGCACAAATCGAAGTTCAGCTTGCGGAGGAAATTTCCAGGATCGCGCGCGAGCGGCTTTAATTCCTCGGAGAGCGCCCGGATCATCGCGGTCACCAGCGCGGCGCGGACGCCGTGGCCGGTCACATCGCAAATGAACACGCCCACCTCGGTTTCGGAAATGGCGGTGATGCTGAAGAAATCGCCGCTGACCGATTCCGCCGGCTCGTAGCGGTGGACAAACTGGAAGGCGCTCTGTTCCGGCAAAACATTGGGCGGAAAGGTGGGATACTGCTGCGGCAGCATGGTGAGCTGAATTTCGCGCGCGGTGCGGAGGTTTTCCTCCATGAGCGAATTTTTGGTGCGCAGCTCCTCGCGGCTGCGGGAGAGTTCGCCGGTGGCGCGACGAATTTGCTCTTCGGCGCGCTTGCGCTCGGTGATGTCCTCGACGGTGCCTTCGTAGTAAAGGAGCTTGCCCTGCGCATCACGGACGGCGCGGCAGTTTTCGGAGATCCAAATAATTGTCTCGTCCTTGCGGTAAATCTTGGACTCGAAACCGCTCAAGGTGTCGTTCTCCTGCATCAGGCGGACAAATTCCTCGCGGCGGCCATGCTCGACGTAAAGGCTGCCGGCGATGTCCTTGATGCTGGCCATCAGCTCCACCGGCGAGTTGTAGCCATAAATGCGCGCCAGCGCGATGTTCGCGAGCAGATAATGGCCGCTGGGCGTCGTGCGGAAAATGCCTTCCACCAGATGATCGAAGATGCCGTAGTAATTATTTTTTTCCTCGACCAGCGCCAGCCGGTCCTGCTGGCGGGCGATGGAGCAATGAATCGCATGGCCCAGCATCGCGGCGGACAGCGCCTCGCGCCCAAGATATTCCTGCGCGCCGCTGAACACCGCCTCGGCCAAAAAAGTTTCGTCTTCGCTCGGCCCGATCACCAGCACCGGCATTTGCGGCGCCTTGGTGGTCAGCGACGTGATCTGAAAGAGCGCGGCGGCGTTCGCCTGCGGCACCTCGAACAACAGCGCGTCGAAATTAATCGTCGCCAGCATGGCCACCCCGGCGTCCGCCGTCGGCTCAATGGTGACCGAGGCCGCCATGTCAGCGCACACCAGTTCACCAATGCGGCGGGCGGAATCCGCATCGGCGCTGATCAGTAAAATTTTGTGGGGGCCGTGTTCCATGTCATTAACAATTCAGGGAAAATACAATTTCCGCGTCCGCCCGCAAGTGCATTGCATGACCTGGTGAACCGGACGCTTGCAAAAAACATTTGACATCATCTTGCAAGTTGAAATGCCGGTTGCGGTGGAATGATTCGATCCACCTCCCCGTCCCAAAACGCGGACGTGTCCGCGCACTCCAAATGAGAATCCCGCCGCCCTGGGGGTAGTGTCCTAATCTCAATCCTAATCTCAATCCTAATCTCAATCGTAATCATAATCTTAATCTACTCAAATCAACGATTACGATTACGACGAAGAACAAGATTAAGATTAGGACACTGCCGCCAGGACACTGCCGCCCTGGGTCTGAGGTTGACGAAAAACCCATTTCCGCGTATGCCATTTCCTCATGCAGATGGAAACCTTGAGGATGTTCTGCGATTTGGTCGAAACCAAAAGCTTCTCCCGCGCGGCGGAACGACTCGGCGTCACGCCTTCCGCTGTCAGCCAGATGCTCGCCACTTTGGAACGGGCCGAGGGCTCGCTGGTCGCCGTGCGGGCCGCGCATGGCTTGCAACTGACCCCGGCGGGAGAAATCTATTATCATTATTGCCGGGAAATTGTCCAACTCGCCGATGAACTGGACCGGCAGTTGCACGTCGCCAAAGTCACGGTCGGCGGCGTCATTGAACTGGCCGCCTGTTACAGCGTGGGCCTGCACCAACTGCCGCCCCTGCTGAAACAATTTCAGCAGGATTTCCCGGCCGTCCAGGTCCGGGTCCATTACGGCCTCATTGACCAAGTGCATGACGAAGTGACGGAAAACGCGGTGGACCTGGGGCTGGTCTGCTACCCGCGACGATTGCACGGGCTGGCCATTGAACCGTTCCGGCATGAACGGCTGATGCTCGTCTGCCATCCGCGGCATCCGCTCGCCGCCCGCCCGGCCGTCACGGTGCCCGAATTGACCGGCCAGAAATTTGTGGCCTGGACAGAGATTCATCGCTCACCTTTTCTGCGCCGCGTGCCCCACAACCTGCGCCACCATTTTGAACCGGCCCGCGAGTTCAACGAGGTGGAGATGGTCAAATGCGTGGTGGAGCAGGGCGACGGCATTGCCATTTTGCCGGAAACCCTCGTCCGCTCCGAGGTCGCCCATCAACGGCTGGCCGCCGTGCCCTTTGAGAACGGCCAGCATACCGAGCCGCTGGCCGTCATCTACCGGCAAAGCCGGACCCTGTCACCCGCCATGAAAAGTTTCATCCAAGCCTTGAAGCAGCCGGTGGGAGCGACGAATTGAGCTGCCTTCGCTCGCAGGATCTGCCCTTCGCCCGTGGGAACGGGAGAAGGTGCCCGAAGGGCGGATGAGGGACAGCCGCAAGGCTGATACCGCTCGCCCCGTGGAGTATTGCCGGCTACTCCAGGAAACGCGTCCACGGGCGCTACTCCACGGGGCGAGGCATAATGCAGCACAATGGCATCCGTCTCCAGCAGACCGGAAAGAAAATTGGACGAGATCGTCACCCGGCAAGGCGAACCGGATAGCTAAAGCGCTCGGCGACGGGGCAGATTGGACGGAGGCAAGGCGCGGTGTTGAGTGGTTAAACAGAGATATTATTTGACTGGTGTACAGATTTCGGTACATTTTAAGAATGATTGGCCAATTCTTCACGCCGGAAATTGTTGCGGACTGTATGTTTCGAGTGGCCGGCGTTCATGGTCGCCAACGCGTGATTGATCCGAGCTGCGGCGATGGCTCTTTTCTGAGAATCGCTCCGAATGGACAAGAAATGTATGGCTGCGAAATTGATCCACAATTTGCAGCGGTCGCGAAGGTTTTGGTGCCGGCTAAAAGATTTGTTGCAGGTGACGCAATGACAAGTCTGGTGGACGTCTGGGGAACATTCGACCTGGCCATCGGAAATCCTCCCTTTAGCGCGCAAGCCAGCCTAGAGAAACGGCCAAAAATTTTACAGGGTTTTGATTTGGGCGCTGGCCGGACCTCACAATGCTTGGAAGTGCTTTTTTTGGAACTATTTTTAAAGCTGGTGAAGCCAAACGGGCGAATTGCTATCATTCTGCCCGATGGGCCATTGAGCAATAAACCATTTCAATATGTGCGGGACTGGTTGCTGCGCCGCGCGCATGTGGAAGCCATCATCAGCCTGCCCCGGGGGATTTTTAATCGAACGACGGCGAAAACAAACATCTTAATTGCCCAAAAGCGTTCCGTTGCACCGCAGCCCTATCGTGATGCAACCCTTTTACTGGAGTGCAAGGATTTGGGCGAATTAAAACCGCTTCGGCTGGGCGATTGGGAAAAAATGGATCCGCGCTGGAAGAAAATCGTTCTGGCGGAGGCGGAAGACTGGCGACCGGAAGCGCAAAGTGGCAACCGACGGATATTGGGTGACAAAACCGTCCGGCTGGGTGACTTGTTCAAGTTGCGAACCGGCTACGCCTTGTATGGCGACAAGCGGCAGTTTCTGGAAAGCCCCGGTGACAAGCGGGTGCTCCTGATCCGCGCCAAGAACGTCGCGCCTGAAGGCGGGCTGCGACTGGATCGCAACTGCGCCTACATTCCCAGCGACGGGGAAATGTTTTGCGAACAATCCGTAGTGCGGCCCGGCGAAATAATGTTCGTGCGCGTGGGTGCTGGCTGTTATGGCCGGACGGCGTTGATGCCGCCAGGATTGGAAGCGCAAGCTGACGATTGGATTCATGTGCTCACGCCGCTGGCAGATGTGGACAGCAATAGGCTGGTTGAATGGTTCAATAGCGAGACGGGAAGAACCGAGGTGCGCCGGCTGGCGAAAGGCGTGGGAACACTTAGTGTTTCCAAGTCATCTCTGGCGGAATTGAGAATCCCCTCCAACCTTCTTCAGTCAAATAATCTGGTATTGGAAAGCGTAACCGCTCAGGCTAAAACCCAGCGGCGGCGCAGCAGGTCCCGAATGGTTAGTTGAAAGTGCGGGCGGATGATTTGATGGGGTTGGGAAAAACATGTCCCCACAATTCCGGGCAATCCTGCGGGGCTGGTTTGCGTCCGGCATATTTCCAGAAGGTCGAATAGGGGAGCGAACATTGGATGCGCCGCTGAGTTTTGGAATCAATTTTGGGGTTAATCACCAGAGTGCTGGTGCCAACTGCCGGCAGCCCTTTCCACTGCTGGGCTTTGGCGCGAACGGTTGAATAATGCTCGCCCATGTTCTTCACCACGCCATCAATTTTTTGAATCTCTGCCAAAGTCAACTGGCCCCATAGGACTTGCCAGTCGGCGGCTAGAAATGCAGCACAACCAATGTCCACGATCCATTTTTCGGTTGTGGTCCGTTGTTCCCAGAAGCCGACGATCATTAAAAAGTCGTGATCAATCTGGCGTTGCCGGAGGACATCGCCCAAGCCGATGGGGCTTCCCAGTTTGGCGGTCTTGACCGAGACGGGCAGTTTCTGAAACTGGATGGGAACGGCATCATGGATATTGTGGTCAGGATGGACGTCCCACTTCTGCATGTAGGTGCCGGCGTAGCCGGAAAAGAAATGGTCGCGAACCCATTTCTCGAAACTGAAACCGTGTGCTTGAACTTCAACCATTGGTAATCCTTAATTTTGACCCTCAAAGGGCTTCAAAAATCATTCTCAAGTCGTTTCTGTGCGCATCCTGCGTGCGGTTGAACGACTCGCGCACCTGATAATAATGCTCCAGCGCATCCGCATGGTCGGCCCGCCAGAGTTCCCGGTAAAATTTCCCCAGCTCTTTCGGGCTGTTGACGATCAAAGACAGCAGCTTGGCCAGTGGCGCATTAAAATCATTCAGCCAAAATTCCTTGGCCCACCCGCGCGCCGCCGTGGCGATGGACAACGCGGCGGAACCGCAGAACGGCTCCACCAGCCGCGTGGTGCTGACGGGCAGATATTGCAGAATCAACGGCGCCAGCGCCCGTTTGCTGCCTTGATATTGAAATGGCTGGGGAACGGTCATGGAGTTAGCGCCCACAGGTTACCCGCGCACAGGTGGCGCAACAAATCCGGCAACGCCGCCTGGCTGCGTTGAAAGGCCATGATGGCCTTGTCCAAGTCATTCAATGGAATGGAGACTTTCATAAATTAATTGGCAGCGGCAGCCACCAGTCTGATTTCGTCGGCGTTCAGAGCGTAAAGCCCATAGACCCGCGCGTCAACGGCGGCCGGCCGCAACTATTTTTCCGCGCGTCCGCCCCTATGGCTCCAATGCGCCCGGTTTGTCGAAATCCTCCGGACGCAGCGCTTCCAGGCGGCGCCGGTCGGCCAGGGGCAGTTCGCCGAGGATTTTTTCGCGCTCCGCGCGCCAGGACACGAGCAGTTCCCCAATCTCTTTCCGCTCCTTGGCAGTGCGCCCGGCCCACCATTCCGGCGGACGGCTTTCCCAGAACAGCGCCAGCGCCGCGGCCCGGAACTGGCTGCGCCGTCTCAGCTCTCCTGCTTGTGCGTGGGTGGAAAGCGACAGGTCCGCCATCTCCTCCACGGGCACCTCGCCGCGCGCGATCCGTTGGCGGGCGGCCTCGACCGCCGCCTGGAGCGCCGCCGCGCTGCGCGCATCGTCCGGGTCGCTCAGGCGTCGGGCGAGATCCTCCACCGCGTCCAGCACGCTCGGGATGGAGGCGACCGCGTTGACCCGCTCCGCCTGCCGCTGGAGGTCGCAGTAAGCCCTCGTCTCGTTGGTAAAAGCCGTCAGTTTTTCGATGAACCCGGCGACGTCCACCCATGCCTCCGACCGGCCTTCCAGAAACGCAATCAGCCGTTCGCAATCTTCCAGGAACGGTTCCACTTCCAGCCCCATTTCGCGCCATTGGCTGGCGTGGGGCTTCAGCTTGTCTCGCAGATCGCGTGTGTGGCCCAGCAATTCCTCATGGGACATTGATTCGGCGTCTTGGTCATCCATAAACGGAGGCGGTTAAATTGGCGGTCAGGGTCAGCCGCGCGGTGCGGATGGGCAGAGATTGCAGAATCAACGGTGCCAGCGCCCGCTTGCTGCCTTGAGATTGAAATGGCTGGGGAACGGTCATGGAACGAGATTAATTCTGGGACTGATTCCTTTACGCATTGGCATATAGGCCTTGAAGAGTTTTGTGGAGGGATTCGATGCCGATCAATTCGAGGTGCATCTCAAATTCGCCGTTGGCGGCGAGGTCGAAGGCGGCGCAGATTTCGATGTCTTTTGGGGAAAGGTAACTCTTGTGGATTAGCACTTCGCGGATTTGGTCGGCGTCATCCTCATATTCGCGGTCGTCCGGGTTGCCGTTTTCAAGCAGGAACCGGGAATAGCAGCGCTGGATGATGGGCGCGGAATGGGTTTGGATTTCGTCCGCCACGGTGGGTTGCGGTGTGTGGCGGGCGGGCCAAAGGCCCATTCCATCCCAGCCTGGGGCAGCGCCCCAGGACAGGAGAACGAAATAAAATCGAGGGCTGAAAGCCCGTTCCATCGTTTAGTCCCACACATATCGTTCATCGAATTCGATTCCGTATTTTGTGAGAAACGCCCGATATTCTTCTTGAAACGTCCGCGCCCGGTGATGCTCTTCCTGGGTGTCAAGGTAATGTCTCAACGCATCCAAATCCGACGGGCCGACGGAAAATGCGCCGTAGCCACGTTGCCACGCGAAGTTTGCCAAGGCGGGTAATTGGGTTTTCAGCCATTTGGAGGATGAGGTTTTTAATTCCTCCACCAGTTTCGCCGGCGTCATCGTGCGGGCGAGTCGGATGGCCAGATGCACATGATCCGCGACGCCGCCAACCCGGTAACATTCGCAATCGGCATTCCGGGCCACGGTGGCAAGATAGGCGTGGAGGGCCGGACGAACGGAGGCATCGAGCATCGGTGCGCGGTCTTTGGTGCTGAAGACGACATGGATGAGGAGGAATGAAAGCGATTGCGGCATGGCGATGATGTTGGGTCGGGCTTTCAGCCCTCATGTTTTTTGGGGCGATGTTCCTGGGGCATTGCCCCAGGCTGGGATGATAACGCGCCGTTGGCGCTGCCAGAATCTTCGCCCCAGATGCGGGCGAGGGTGGTCTGGATTTTTTGCTCGAACCGCTGGATCAACTCGCGGTTGGCACGCACCAGCGCCTGCTCGGCTTCTATCTCCGCCACGATGGCTTGCTGCGTAGCGAGCGGTGGAAGGGGGATTTCATGTGCCTCGACTGTTGTCTTCCGCATGGAAGGCGGCGACGATTCACTAGCCCAGCGAGAGAGGTCAAAGGCGAGCAGGTATGTATGGAGAAAGTCAGGCAGAAGTTTTTCGGTGTTCGGGATTATTCCCATCACATTATTATCGTAAGTTGAGTCGCGCGTCAGGATTCGCTTCTTGTTAGCGCACCAACCGCCTCCGCGGCGGGGCAATGACACAAGAAACTGGCTTGCGTTGGTTGACATTCGTTGGCTTGCTGGAGTTGCGACGGGCGGGCGGCAAGTAAACCGGCCTGCCAATGGTGCCTTATCAAAGC
>CAJAQO010000162.1 GCA_903944085.1 uncultured Verrucomicrobia subdivision 3 bacterium | reverse complement strand
GCGCCAAAAACCGTTTCATTGCTGGGGAGCACAGCCGCCCTCGGCTGTCGGGTTCGACGCCCCCGTCGAACCCTTTTCGCCCGCCCGATGTTTCCAGCGGGGGCGCTGGAAACCACACGCGAGGGCGCGTGTGCTCCCCCCGTTCGTCCACCCCAAACTGCCCTTGGCCGGTGTTTGCGCACGGCCACCATGATGTCGCTTACGGAGCTTTGGCCGTTGGTGGATGGCGTTGCTACAAATATGCCAGCCCTGACGGGCTTTGAAAAATCCGTGTTCATCGGTGTCCATCCGTGGTTGAAATCTCAAACGCCATCCGTCCGTTCGTCCAACCCAATCTGCCTGTGGCCGATTTCTTCCCGGCAAAGAAAAGCCCCCCGGCTGGTTGCAAGCCGGAGGGCTGGGTGGCTGGCAATCTTTTTTAACCGGCAAACGTCACGGTGATGATGTCGCAGGGCAGGCCAATCTGGTCGTCACCCAAAATGCCGAAGGCCTGATACTCCCGCACCTCGGACTGGCCGGCCACCGTTAGCGGCGTGTGGTCGTCGTAGGGCGAGTTGGTGTCGCGCGAGACGAATTTCCAGCCCATCGTGCCCTTGATGCGGCAGTAGAGGTTGATGCCGTCCGCGCCCATTTTCTTGAACTTGAAGCGCACATAGCCGCTGAACACCGTCGCGGTGACCTGCGGCTGATAGGTTTCGGGATTGAACGGCGTGCCGCCGCCGGTGATTTGCAGTTCGGCGGCGATGGCGTCGGTCATGCCATCGGCCACCTTCCATTTGGCGATCTCGCCGCGCAGGCCGGTGAGGCTGGTGGCGGTCTGGGTCTGTTTGTTTTGCGAGGCGGTGAGCCAGGCGGTCTTGGCCTGATCCGCGCCGTCCATCGCCGTGAGCAGCGAATCGCACCACCCGGTGATGTTCGTCAGCCGCGCGGGCGTGATTTCCAGTTGCGTGACCAAGTCAGGGACGTTGGTCTTGAGGTTGGCGGTCCATTTTTTCAGGTCGCCGTCATTGGTGGGAACGAAGTCTGCCATATTTTTTCTCCGATCTTCGCCGGCCAAGAGCCGGATTTGTTTTTGTTTGTCCCTGCCCTCCATTTTGGGCGAGGCTACGGGTTTAACATCCGCCGCCACCATCGGGAAACATTATTTTTTCAGCAGCCAGCCGGGCTAAACATGTTAAGTCGTTGATGGTCAGTCTGAAATATCTTTGGCGCTGGCAAAATTTGTAATAGATTTGCCAAAAAAATCCCAGGCTGGAAGCGAAAATTCCCCGGCTGGAAGGGTTCCAGTCGCGGTCGGAACTGACCCAGTCGCGGCTGGAAGTGGTCCCGTCATGGCGGGGAGGGTTCCGGGCGGAGCCGGGAGCGAGCCAGCCATAACTGGAGGTGAACCAGCCCATGGTCATTCATTCCCAGCCGAAGCCGGTTGGCGGCCAGCCCGCCACGGTTCCCCGCCAGCCGAAGTTTATTCCGGCGGCTCCGGGAAATTTTTTATCACTGGTAATGCGGCGGCTTCGGGTTGTTGGACTGGATGCGTTCCAGTTCCAATGTTTCCATCGCGCGCGTCTGGCGGTGGACTTCTTTTTTCAGCCGTTCCAGCAATTTGCCCTGCTCGATGACCACGCCGTTCAATTGCTCGACCTGGTGCTCGAGATGCGCGAGGTTCGTCTCCAGTTTTTCGGTGCGCCGGGAATGTTCGTCTGCCATGCCGCGATTCTGCCTGCGCGCCGCCGCGAAGTCGAGACGGTGAAAATCAAAACAATTTTCAGTGTTGGCTACAGCCGGCGGGATTTCAGGCGAAGGGCAGCCCGACAATTTTGGCGGAATGCTCACCACCTGCCGTTTGCAATGTCAGTTCGTTTCCGATTTGATTGGCCTCACGGCGCACATAGCCGAGCGCAATGCCGGCGTTGAGACTCGGCGACTTCACCGCGCTCGTGATGTGGCCAACTTCTTTGCCGGCCGAAAAAAGTTTGTCGCCACGCTGCGGCAAAGTTTTCAAATCATCCGCCAGCCGCAGGCCGCGCAACTCGCGGTTCACATGCCCGACGCTGTGGATGCGGTTGATGACTTCCTGTCCGATGTAGCAGCCTTTGGTGTAAGTCACGGCGCGATTTTCGATGCCGCATTCGAGCGGAATGTTAGTCTCGTCCATGTCCGCGCCAAAACGCGGGATGCCCGCCTCGATGCGCGCCGTCTCGAACGCCTGCCAGCCAACGGCGCGTCCGCCAACTTGCTTGGCGGCGGCAACGAGTTTGTCCGCCACCGCGCCCAGAGAATTATTCGGCACAAACAAATCAAATCCGCTCGTGCCGAGACGTGGATTATTGGCGAGATAAATTTCTCCCAGCGTGGCGTCGGAAATTTTCACGGACGCAAACTGCTTCGCCGGAAACTCAGTGAACAGGTTCAGCGCGCGGACAATCATTTCTGCTTTCGGCCCTTGCACGCTCATCAGGCCATAATGCGGCGCGGCGTCCACGATTTGCACGTCGTCGGCGACGATGAATTTTTCCAGCCGCTGCGAAATTTTTTCCGCCAGGCCCGGCTCAAAATCCAAAAGCAATTCATCCGCGAGCGCGAAAATGTTCAGGTCGCTTTCCATTTTGCCTTTGGCGGTGGTGATGGCGGCGTAGCAGCCTTCGCCGGCGCGAAGTTTTTTCACGTCGTTCGTCACCTGGCCGTGCAGAAACCGGGCGCGGTCGGCGCCGATGAGGCAGAGGCGCGAGCGAAAGCTGAAATCCAGCACGCCGGCGGTTTCGCGGAGCGCGGCGTGTTCGGCGAGCCAGTCGCCGTAGTCGTTGACGACCGGCGCACCGTTCAACTCGGCAAAGCGCGCGCCGAGGCTTTGGTGAAATTCGTGCAGCATCAGGGGATTCATCGCTGGCAAAATAATGTCATTGATTAGCCGCCGTGCAAATGGGAATCGAATTGCCAGCCGGCGGTTTTGGGGTAAAATGCCGGGATGAATTTAGACGCACTTTATTCCGAACTGACACTTAAAACGAAAACGAAACACGTCTTGGTCGTCCTCGACGGCCTCGGCGACATTGCGACCAAGGAGCAGAATTATTTGACGCCGCTGGAAGCCGCACACACGCCCAACCTCGACGCGCTCGCCAAAAATTCCGCGCAGGGCCGCATGATTCCCGTCGCGCCCGGCATCACGCCCGGCAGCGGGCCGGGGCACCTCGGTTTGTTTGGCTACGATCCGCTGGAATTTCAAGTCGGCCGCGGCGTCATCGAAGCGCTCGGCCTCGGCGTGGAGTTGAAGCCGGGCGACGTTTGCGCCCGCGCGAATTTTGCGACGCTCGATCCGAAAGGCATTGTCACCGACCGTCGCGCTGGCCGCATTCCGACCGAGACGTGCGAAAAGCTGGTGGCGCTGCTCACCGCGAAAATTAAAAAAATCGGCGACACGCAGGTCATCATCAAAGCGGGCAAGGAACATCGTTTCGTCGTCGTGTTTCGCGGCAAGGGCTTGGAAGGCCCGCTGACCGATGCCGATCCGAACCGCGAAGGTTTTGCGATTCCGACCGTGAAGCCGCGCGACCCGAAAAATTTGAAGCAGAAAAAAATGGCGAAGCTCATCGCGGATTTTTACAAGGCCGCGCTGCCGATCATCGCCAAGGAAAAACCGGCGAACGGTTTTCTCATGCGCGGCATCGCGCATCAGCCGGAGATTCCGCTGTTTGTGGATCGCTATCTGCTCAAGCCCGCCTGCCTCGCGGTTTATCCGATGTATAAAGGCCTCGCGCAGCTCGTCGGCATGGTGAAGATCGAAGGCCCGCAGACCATCAAGGAACAATTCGAGCGCTACCTCGCCGAATACGACAACTACGATTTCTTTTTCATCCATTACAAATACACCGACAAATACGGTGAAGACGGCAATTTCCCGGCAAAGAAAAAAGCAATTGAAGATTTCGACGCCGCGTTGCCGATTCTGCTGAAGAAGAAACCCGACGTGCTCGTCGTGACCGGCGATCATTCGACGCCGTGCGCGCTGCACGGGCATTCGTGGCATCCGCAGCCGGTGATGATCCATTCCGCCACGAGCGGCTCGGACAAGCTGGAACGTTTCACGGAAACCGGCGCGAACAGCGGTTCGCTCGGCGTGTTCCCGGCGAAATTCATGATCCGCCTGATGCAGGCGAACGCGAAGATGTTCGACAAGTTCGGCGCTTAAAAATTTGCAGCGCAAGGTGGGCTGTTCCGGCAGCCCGCCTTTTTTATTTTTGGAACTTGCCAACTGCCGCTGCGTCGCGCCAAGCTTTTGCCACATGAATTTGCCCAACAAGCTCACCGTCTCGCGTTTCGGCCTGACGGTGGTTTTTCTTTGGGCCATGTTTTCCAAATTCGCCTACAACGACACGCTGGCGCTGTTTTTTTTCTGCTTCGCGGGTGTAACGGATTTTCTCGACGGCCGCATCGCGCGCGCGCGCAAGCTCATCACCAATTTCGGCATTTTGATGGATCCGCTGGCCGACAAAATCATGACCTGCTCGGCGTTCGTGGCGTTCGTGGAAAGCACGCACATGAATCCAAACGCGCCGGTGAAGGTCGGCGCGTGGATGGTCGTCATCATCGTCGGACGCGAACTGGCCATCACCGGCCTGCGGCTGCTGGCGGCTTCGAAAAACATCGTGCTGGCCGCCGAGCGCTACGGCAAGCACAAGACCATTTCGCAGATCGTCACGATCATCGCGCTGCTGGTGGTGGATGCGTGTGAAGAATGGCCGCTGGCGTTGAAAAATCTTTTTACACCGTGGACGCCCATGTTTGCGGAAATCATGCTGTGGATCACCGTGCTGCTGACGGCGCTGTCGGGAATTATTTACCTCTGGCGCAACCGCGCGCTGGATCTCGACGACGTCTAAAGCCAAGGCAAAACGAAGGCGGAAGCATGGAGCAAGGAAGTCTGCGGCTGAATTT
>CAJAQO010000161.1 GCA_903944085.1 uncultured Verrucomicrobia subdivision 3 bacterium | reverse complement strand
TTCCCTGGCAGTATTGCCGATGTCAGCGTTTATCTGTCCGCACTCTCCAGCAGCCAGCTAACGGCACTCTACAATGCAGGCGTGGGCGTTGTTCCGCCCGTAACCTTATACATCGCCCCGACCGGCACGGGTAGTGTGACCCTCACTTGGTCGCAGGGCTCGCTCCTGCAAGCCACCAACGTGGCCGGTCCGTGGACTCCGACCTCGGCAGCTTCGCCTTACACGGTTGGCACCACCAATGCCAACACCTTTTTTAAAGTCCTGGTTCAATAAACGAGGCCGATTAGTTGCGATTCATCTTATGGGCTGACAGTTTTGGTCAGCACTGGCGGCGGCACAATGTGTGCCGCCGCCAGTTGCTTTAACCGTGCGCTTCGGCCCAAGCGGCAGTTCCCCTCAACCACCCGCAGTCAGGGCGCGTCCGCTTTAATGAATGGCTGGCGACGGCACAAAATAATTGGTGCGGCTGCTTATTGTCATGGCGTTGTAGGGGTCGCTGCCGCCGGCGGCCAAATACCAATACGGCATGACCGCATAGGTCGTAATGGTGTCATTCGTATAAAACCATTTCTCGATGCAACCCTCAAACGAGGTTTGAAAAGGGACATTGTCGGTAATATGGAACCGATTCAACGCCCGATTGCCGGGCGCATACAATGTTCCAGCCGGGGCGAGCGCCTGGGTATGATAGGCTTTGCTAAAGTAACCCGGAGTGCCCCAGGAAAAGCCAAAGTAATCTTCCGAGCCCGTGCCAAACCAGGACGGCATCTTTTCACCATCCACAAAAAACTTCTCATCACCTTCGCCCCACCATGGCCCCGGCGTCACATCCACGGTCTGGTAAACATGCAGCGCCAGCCCGACGAAGCGCCCCGGTCCACCGGTGTTTAGAAAACTATAATCTGGCGACCGCCCGTGGTGGCTAACATAAGCACCGCGATTCCATTTCGCATGGAACCGGCCGAGGCTGGCGATTGGTATGGTTAAGGGCGCGCGAGTGATTACCACGTCCACATTTCTGGTCACGCTCCCGTCGTTGCCAATCACAATCTGCGCATGCGAGGCAAACGGCATATACCAGTAGCAATACATCCAGCCATTGCTTTGCATTCCCAACGGCAGCGCCGTGTAGGGAATATACCCACCGGCGGTTCCAAAAAAATCACCCAAGGGGGCCCAGACGCTTGCATTTGTTTCGCCATCCCAAGACATGCTCACGGTCAATGCGCGCAACGTCGTCCACTGGTCGCCAGGACCGGTCATCCCGTTCACGCGAACCTTGAAGGCCGTGATTGCGCCCGGTCCGCTGAAGTTCAACGGCGTGACAATGCGTCCCGGAGCAACTGCATAGCTGTTGGTGGTGGTCGTTTCACCGCGACGCACGCCTGCAGGATCGGTGCCGAGATGGTTCAGGAGAAAGTTGTCCGCATTGGAGAGTGCGTCCCGTTCTACCGCAGTCAGGTTTCTTGTGAAGGTGGGAACCGTAACGGCGGGCGCGAAGGTGGAATAATTGAAATGATAGTATGTGTTCCGGTTGCCATAGATAACCACCTTGCACGAGAGGTTGTAAGGAATCGGCACATAGGAGTTTAAACCTTTGCAAGCCTCGTAAACCAGGGAAGGACAGGTGAAAGGCGCCTGCGTGCGGTTGAAATAATCCTGAAATGCGAGGTCCACTGCGGGCGCACTTGAGCCATCCAGAAATATCTTCAAATGCCCATCTACGGGCGTGCCCGCCCAAATGCGCCAAAGGCAGCCAGGGCCGCTCATTTCTGCCAACACCGCCCCGCCATCCGGCTGGATGCGAATAACGCCGTCGCCATCGTTGTTCGCGCCCCAGTTCAAGTATTGGCCGGTGCCCGAATCATAGGTGGACGATCGGTCGCGGGACGTCCATTCAGCCGAAGTTTCTCCCGGTGCCGGCAACTCAGCCAATCGTTCCAAACTGGTCAACCGGCCAATCAAGTCAATATATGAATAGGACACACCGCCAGCGGCGGTGAGGGTAAACACGCGACTGTTGAAACAGCCAAGCAACAGGCCGAGGACGAATAAGAAGCCAATCCTCCGGTGACAACGACGAAGAATGGTCTTCATATTACTCTTAACTCTCATGCGCAGTATGAGCCGGACTTCCCATTTGGCTGGTTGTCCATGACCGGCGTGGACGCCAATCATTCAGCAGGTTTTCCCCCAGATCGGTCAAACCCAGTGCCGCGACCAGTTCCCGATCGGCCAACAATCCGGCATCCGACGTGAGCTTGGAACCGTGGAACTTCAGCTTCAAACGACTATCAAAAGTTGCTCGCCGAGCCGGTTTTTTGCCTGCACCCGTTGGGTTTTCCGTTTTCTGTGGGTTGGACATGAATGAAAGCCTTTGTTTACAGGGTTTATTGTAGGTCAATAATATCAGCTTGCAAAGTTAATCTGGGAAATATGGGGTAAGGAATCTCAAATTGGTTTTCCAGGCCATCACGGTAAAAAGGTCGTCCGACAAAAATTTGCGACTCGTCACCTCGGCTCCTGCCGGGGGATTGCCGCGGTGCGATTGCTTCGGCATGGGGTGAACACCCCATGGCAATGCTTTAAAAGATGTGTCAGCATTGTTGCGTAAAAACCATAGGGAAAATAGTTATGGACTCCAAAGATTCAACCAGACCGTCCGAGGATGCCAGCCACACGGTGGCTGGGGTTGAAGGCCGGACAAATCTCAACCAAGACGCAAACGCTCCCAACGACAACCTCCCGCCACAATCGCCATCGCCTTTGAATCAAGCTGCCGAGTCAAGCCCAATGCCGGCGGAGCGGCGGACGGAGCCGGCGGCACCTGTTGGTGACGAGATAAAGCAGGTTCAAAATGTCCCCGATAAAAGCACGCTGATGGAGCAGGCGGAGACGCGGACGAAGGAAGCCAACCTCCGGACGCATCAGGCCAACACCCGGACGGACGAGGCCAATGCCCGCACGGATTTGGCGAATACGCGAACGACGGAAGCCAACACCCGCACCGAGCACGCGGACTCGCGGACGGAAAAAGCCGAGGCGCAGAGCAAAATGCTTTTCATGTCCGAATTAAATTATCGCCGGCTGTTCGAGGCGGCGCGGGACGGCATTCTGATTCTGGACGCGGAGACGGGACGCATCACCGATGTGAATCCTTTCCTGATTGAACTGCTGGGCTTTTCCCACGACGAAATGCTCGGCAAAACCGTCGGCGAATTGAGTCCGTTCAAGGACATCGTGTCCAATCAAGCCATGCTGGAGCGGTTGCAGAAAGATGGCTATATCCGCTATGACGACCTGCCGCTGGAAACCCGCGATGGCCGCAAGATTCCCGTGGAATTTGTCAGCAACATCTATCAGGCCGGTGACAAAAATGTGATCCAATGCAACATCCGCGACATCACCGCGCGCAAGCGGGCGGAAGCGGCGTTGCGGGAAGCGCCATTGGACAAAGTTGCCTGGCGAAAATCCAGCGCGGTGAAAGACCTGACACTTATTTTTCTGGCGAGCGCACTGGTCTTCGTTGTGACGTGGTATTTCAACCTGTCAAATATGTTTCTCCACTGGATGCAAGGGCGGGTAGAAACGCTGCTTGACGAAACATTTACGGCGTTGAACTTTCTGCTGTTGGGATTTCTCTGGTTCGGTTTCCGGCGGTGGGGTGAAGTCCAGCGTCAGGCCGCCGGGCACAAGCGCGCTATGAAGGCGCTGGAGGAACTGCGGGCCGACCTGGAAACGCGGGTGCGGCACCGGACGGCGGATTTGACCCGAACCAACGAAAACCTGCACGCCGAAATCACCGAGCGCCAGCGGGCGGAAGCATCGTTGCGGCTTTTGAGTTCTGCCGTGGAGCAGTCCAAAGAGTCCATTATGATCACCGACGCGCAACTCGATTTGCCCGGGCCGAAAATTATTTTCGTCAATTCCGCCTTCACACAAATGACCGGCTACCCGGCGGCGGAAGCTGTTGGAAAAACGCCCCGGATTCTGCAAGGGCCAAGAACGGATAAAGCGGTGTCGCGCCGGCTCCGCCAAAACCTTGAACGCGGCGAATCATTTGCGGGTGAAACCATCAATTATCGCAAGGACGGAACGGAATTTGATTTGGAATGGCAAGTCGCGCCCATTCGCGATCCCGGCGGAAAAATCACGCACTTCGTGGCCACCCAGCACGACATCTCGGAACGCAAGCAGTCTGAGAACGCGCTGCGAGCGAGTGAGGAGCGGATGCGTCTGGCCACCGAGGCGACCGCCGTGGGCATTTGGGAATGGAATGTCCTCACCAACCAAGTCCGGTGGGATGCCCAGATGTTTCGGATCTATGGCATCGCCCCGACGAAAGACGGGCTGGTGGAATACGGCGTTTGGAGCAGTTCCCTGCTGCCGGAGGATTTGCGTGAACAGCAGGAACTATTGCAAGACACGATTCGCCGCCTTGGGCAAAGTTCCCGTGAGTTTCGGATACGGCGGCCTGATAATCAGGAACTCCGCCACGTCGAATCGGTGGAAACGGTCCGCATGGACGCCCAAGGACAAACCGAATGGGTGGTCGGAACGAATCTGGACATCACCGAGCGCAAACGGACGCAGGATGAATTGATTGCCAAAACGGCTTTGCTCGAGGCCCAGGTGGACTCCACCCTCGACGGCATTTTGGTGGTGAACGAACAACAAAAAGTAATCCTAACCAACCCGCGGCTGTTCCAGTTGTTAAACATCCCCAATGACATTCCCGGCTACGGCGACGACCACAAGTTGCTGCAATATGTGACCGGCCAGATGAAAGACCCGAAAAAATTCACCGCCGGAGTGGAATACCTTTACGCGCATCCCGATGAGATTGGCCGCGAAGAAATTGAACTGGCCGGCGGCCGGATTTTAGACCGCTATTCCGCGCCCGTCCGCGACAAGACGGGAAAACATTACGGAAGAATCTGGACTTTTCGCGACATCACCGAACAGCGCAAACTGGAAGGACAATACCGCCAGTCCCAGAAGATGGAGGCGTTCGGCCAGTTGGCGGGCGGCGTGGCGCACGATTTCAACAACATTCTGGCGGTGATCCAAATGCAGGCCGGGCTGCTGAAATTGGAACCAAGCCTCTCGGTGGAACAACTCGAATGTGCCGGCGATATCGAGAAGGCGGCCAAACGCGCGGCCGATCTCACCCGCCAACTGCTGCTCTTCAGCCGGAAGCAGACCATGCAGCCCCGCAATCTTAATTTGAAAGACTTGGTGGACAACATGACCCGCATGCTCCAGCGCACCCTGGGTGAGCCGATTCAGTTGCAATTCAAGTTTGCGCCAGAGCCATTGCTCGTCCATGCCGATCCGGGCATGCTGGATCAAATCCTGCTGAACCTGACCGTGAATGCGCGGGACGCCATGCCCCACGGCGGACAGATCATCATCGAAACTTCGGCGGTTGAATTTGATGCCGTCACCGCGGCGCAGAACCCGCAAGCGCGGCCGGGTTTGTTTGTGTGTTTGAGTGTCAGCGACACCGGCTGCGGCATCCCGCCGGAAATTCTGCCCCGGATTTTTGAACCCTTCTTCACCACCAAAGGCGTGGGCGAGGGCACCGGCCTGGGGCTGGCCACCGTCTTTGGCATCGTCCAGCAGCATCAAGGCTGGATCAAGGTGTATAGCGAAGTCGGGCGCGGCACAACTTTCCGGGTTTATCTGCCGCGCCAGACCAAAACTTCGGACACAGCATTCTTCTGGTCGCCGCCGGCAGCCATTCGCGGCGGCAAGGAAACCATTTTGCTGGTGGAGGATGAATTACCAGTGCGCACCGCCCTGCGAATTGCCTTGTCCCGGCTGGGCTATCGCGTGCTGGAAGCCGCCGCCGGCACCGCCGCTTTGGCGGTCTGGAAACAACACCCTGGCGAAATCCAGCTTCTGCTGACCGACTTGGTGATGCCGGGCGGCATGACCGGAAAAGCACTGGCCGCCCAGCTTTTGCAGGCGAACCCAAAATTAAAAGTGATCTACGCCAGCGGTTACAGCGTGGAAGTCGCCGGCCAGGATCTGCGGCTGGAAGACGGCGTCAATTTTCTGGCCAAACCCTTTCAAACCGACAAGCTGGCGCAAACCATCAGAAAACGACTGGATCAGAAATGAGTTCAACCTGAATTTCAAGACTGCCGGTGCTTGTGGCGCAGCCGTCCACGGCTGCGGGTTCCGGCAGCGTCTCGCTGCCAGGACCAACCGTCCGCTGGATTCACGCGGCGAGACGCCGCGCGCACTGCCGGGCGCTGCTC
>CAJAQO010000160.1 GCA_903944085.1 uncultured Verrucomicrobia subdivision 3 bacterium | reverse complement strand
GGCCGATAAACGCACGTTGATTCGGCGCGCGACGTTTGATTTGATCGGCCTGCCGCCCACGCCGGAGGAAGTGGAGGACTTTGTGGCGGATGATGCCACCAACGCCTTTGCGAAGGTGGTGGACCGCCTGCTCGCCTCGCCGCACTACGGCGAACGCTGGGGCCGGCACTGGCTGGATGTGGCGCGTTACAGCGACACGAAAGGCCAGCCGCGCCGCAACACCGAGGACAACGCGAATCCGTTTGCGTGGACATACCGCGACTATGTCATCCGCAGTTTCAATGAGGACAAGCCTTACAATATTTTCATCCTCGAACAAATCGCCGCCGACCGGCTGACGACCTCGACGCGCAATCCGACGAATCTCGCCGCACTCGGTTTTCTCACCGTGGGCGATCATTACATGGGCATGCAAAACGACATCATCAACGACCGCATTGATGTCGTGGCGAAAGGTTTTCTCGGCCTGACGGTGACGTGTGCGCGGTGCCACGACCACAAGTTCGATCCGATTCCGCAGAAGGATTATTATTCGCTGCGCGGCATTTTTGACAGTTGCGTGGAGCCGAAAGTGGAGCCGGTCATCGGCAAAATTTCCAACACGCCGGATTACCTCGCTTACTATCGCCAGCGCGAGCAACTGGCAAAGGCCGAAGAAACCATCGAGGCCAGCCTGCCGGCGCTTCGTAAAAGCCGCGACCGCGAAGGCATTAAAACGGCGCAAAAAGATTTGCGGCAGACGGAACATGCGATCAACGAATTGGAGCTGACCAATCCGGTCGCGCCGGTGCGCGCGATGGTGTTGGAAGACACGGCGCGCGGACATGATTCGCCGCTGTTCATTCGCGGCGAGGCGGGCAACAAAGGCGAACTGGTGCCGCGCCGATTTTTGCAGTTGTTGTCCGGTCCCGTCCGGCCGGTTTACACGAACGGCAGCGGGCGGCTGGAACTCGCGCTGTCCATCGTCAGCCGGAACAATCCGCTCACGGCGCGCGTGATGATCAACCGCATTTGGGAGCATCATTTTGGAATGGGCTTCGTGCCGACGCCGGACGATTTCGGCATGATGTCCGAGCCGCCGAGCCATCCGCAGTTGCTGGATTATCTGGCGATGAATTTCATGACCAACGGCTGGAGCGTCAAAAAAATCCACCGGCTCATCCTGCTCTCCAGCGTTTATCAGGAAAGCAGCGCCGGCAATCCGCGCTACACGCAGACCGATCCGGGCAACCGCCTGCTCTGGCGCGCGAACATCCGGCGGCTGGAGTTTGAGCCGCTGCGCGATTCGCTGCTGGCCATCGGCGGCAGGTTGGACACGAATGTCTATGGCCGACCGGTGGATTTGCGGCAGCAGCCGGATTCCACGCGGCGGACGATTTATGATTTTGTGGACCGAGCGAATATCGCCGACGTGCTGGTGAATTTTGATTTTGCCACGCCGGAGATGGTCACGGGCATCCGCCACCAGACCACCGTGCCGCAACAGGCGCTGTTTCTGATGAACAGTCCCGTCGTGATCGAGCTCGCCCGCCGGCTGGTGGCCATGCCGGACTTTGTGGAAACGATTGAAGATACGGACCGGCTGAAATTTCTTTACGAACGAATCTACCAGCGCCCGCCCAGCCCCGAAGAAGCCGAACTGGGACTGGAATTCGTCAATCAAACGCCGTTGCGCGAAGAGGGGGCGACGACGGTGGCCTACAGCGACGACGGGAAAAAATTCAAACCGGGCCAGCAAAAACGGTTCGGGGCCAGCGCCGGGAAAAAGCGCCTGCCGCTCACCTCGTGGGAGGAATATGCGCAGGCGCTGCTGCAGGCCAATGAAACTTCGTTTGTGAATTGAGCTGGTGCGGTTTGAAAAACACTCGGCCCGTGCCGCGCAAAGCAGCGCTCTGGTTGGCATCGTTCGCAATCGAAAAAAGAATAGGCTTCACGGCTCGCGCTCATTATTCTTCTGCAAACGCAAACCGTTCCCAACCAAATTCAAATCCATCCATGAAAACAAGCCCTTATCTTTTTGTCGCTGCCATCTGGCTGACGGTCACCGGTGCGGTGGCGCAGGAGACGAAGCCGCCCGTGCGCTTCGCGATGGTCGGATTGACGCATGACCACGCGCTGGGTTTTATTCCCCGCCTCGCCGGTCGCACGGATGTCCAGCTCGCCGGCATTGTGGAAACCAACGCGGTGCTCATTGCCCGCTATTCGCAACGTTTTAATCTGAATTCAAACCTGTTTTATCCGAGCCTCGAAGCCCTCTTCGCCAAGACCAAGGTGCAGGCGGTGGCGACGTTCACCTCGACCTTCGACCATGAGCGCGTCGTGGAAACTTGCGCCGCGCACGGAGTGGACGTGATGGTGGAAAAACCGCTCGCGACGAATTTGAAACAGGCGCGGGCCATCGCGGCGGCGGCCGGCAAGGGCAAGATCCAAGTCATCGTCAATTACGAGACGAGCTGGTATCCCGGCAATCAGGCAGCTTACGCGCTGGTGCATGACCAGCATGAGATCGGCAGCATCCGCAAAATCGTGGTGCATGACGGTCATCGCGGGCCGCGAGAGATCGGCTGCTCGGAGGAATTTTTGGCGTGGCTGACGGACCCGGTGTTGAATGGCGGCGGCGCATTAAACGATTTCGGCTGTTACGGCGCGGACTTGGCGACGTGGCTGTTTGACGGCCAGCGGCCCACCTCCGTTTTCGCGATAACCCAGCAAATCAAGCCGGATATTTATCCCAAAGTGGAGGATGAGGCCACGATTGTGGTGACCTATCCCAAGGCGCAGGTGATCCTGCAACCGTCGTGGAACTGGCCGTTCGACCGCAAGGACATGGAAATTTATGGGCAAACCGGTTATGTGCTCGTGCCGCAGGCGAACCTCCTGCGCGTGCGCACGGCGGGGATGCATGAAGAAAAAGAAATCACGCCGGCAGCGCTCGCCGGAGCCAAGGCGGATCCGGTGTCGTATTTTGCCGCCGTCGTGCGCCGCGACATCGTGCCCACCGGGTTGGCCTCGCTCGAAGTGAATTTGATTGTGGTGGAAATTTTGGACGCCGCACACCAGTCTGCACGCACCGGCAAAAAGATCAGCTTCTAGCGGCGGGGTTTGCCGGAAGACCAGTCGTCCGGCCGTCATGGCCGCGTTCGGGAGTCGGACCAGCTTAAGCTTTCGCCACTTTTCTCGCCGCCGCGACCGCCCCGGCGGCGGATTCGCTGAAGCCGTCCGCGCCGATTTCTTCCGCGAATTTCTGCGTGATGGGCGCGCCACCCACGAGAATTTTCACCTGCTGCCGGATGCCCGCCAACTGCACGGCGTCAATGGTCGTCTTCATCGCCGGCATGGTCGTGGTCAGCAGCGCTGACATGGCAATGATGTTGACGTTTTTCTCCTTCACCGCCGCGATGAATTTTTCCGGCGATACATTCACCCCGAGATCAATGACCTCAAACCCGCCGCCTTCCAGCATGGCACCGACCAGATTTTTGCCGATGTCGTGCAAATCACCCTTGACCGTGCCGAGGGCGACGCGGCTGACCGGCTCGTTGCCTTTGGCGGCCAGCAACGGGCGGAGCAGTTCCAGCGCGGCCTTCATGGCGCGGGCGGCCAGCAGAAGTTCCGGCACGAAATACTCGTTGCACTCAAAGCGCCGGCCGACTTCGTCCATCGCGGGCATCATGTATTCCTGCACCAGCTTGAGCGGTTCGATGCCGGCGGCGAGCGCCTGTTCGGTGGTGGCCTTGGCGGTTTTTGCGTCGCCATTGAGAATGGCTTCGTGAAGTTGTTTAAGGTCAGGCATAATTTTGTTATTTAGGTTTTTGGAAAATCCAGAATGTGACTCAGCCGGCATCACCGGCGCATGATTTTGCACAGACGCCGGCGAGTGCCAGCATGGCCCACACTTTTATTAAGCGGGAGATCATGGAAAGATTATGCCAGAACCGCCACAGGTCCGTCTTGCAATTTTTTACGGCGAAGCATATTGGATTTCCTGGCAGCGGCTACCGGCAAACCGGCATCTGAAAACGGTGGCCAGCCGGGAGTCGGTTGCCGCGCCACCGTCCACCATCCTGCTTTTCATCGCGGGCCGCGTCGCGTAAGCTCCGGCAAAATTTTAATCATGTCCGAAGCAACACCTACTTCCGCCAACCGCTGGCCGCGGCAGATCAAGTTCATTGTCGGCAACGAGGCGTGCGAACGCTTCAGCTATTACGGCATGCGAAGCATTCTTGCCGGCTACATCACCGGCGCGGTGCTGAAAGGCGGTTTGGGCCAGACCGATGACGCCGCCACGGAAATCATCCACCTCTTCGTCTTCGCCAATTATTTCATGCCGCTGCTCGGCGCGTGGCTCTCGGACAAAATCATCGGGCGTTATCACACGATTCTTTGGGTGTCGCTGTTTTACTGCGCGGGCCACGGCGTGCTGGCGTGCAGCGATTTCGCCGGCGGTGTCCACGGCAAAATGATCTGCCTCGCGACCGGGCTGGCGCTGATCGCGTTCGGTTCCGGCGGCATCAAACCGTGCGTCTCGGCGTTCATGGGCGACCAGTTCCGGCCCGACCAGTCGCACCTGCTGCAAAAAGCCTACGGTGCATTTTACTGGTCCATCAACTTCGGCTCGTTCTTTGCGTTCCTGATCATTCCGTGGATCAAAGATCATCACGGCTACAGCCTGGCGTTCCTCGTGCCGGGAATTTTGATGGCCATCGCCACGCTCATTTTCTGGTCGGGCACAAAACATTACGTCCGCGTGCCGGCGACGCGGGAGACGCACCGCGCAGGTTTCTTCAAAGTCTTTTTCGCGGCGCGGCGCGGGGCGCCGGAACATTCCGCCGCCGCGGTTTTGAATCTGTCCGCCACCATCGGCCTGCCAGCGCTGGCAATCGTGCTGATGACGTGGCAGGCCTTTTCCGGCAGCGGCGCGCTGATGAAAATTCTCGGCTGGACCGCGCTGGGCTGCATTGCGATTTGGTATTTGCTCGTGCTGGGCTTGAGCCTGCTGCGCAAAATCGAATTGCCGGAAACCTTCTGGCGCAAAGCCGCCGGCCAGCACGATGAAAAGGAAATTGACGCCGCGCGCTCCTTGACGCCGATTTTGTTCGTGTTCGCGCTCGTGCCGGTGTTCTGGTCGCTGTTCGACCAGACGAATTCCACCTGGGTGTTGCAGGGGGCAAAGATGGTGCCGACAAAAATCCTGGGCCTGGACATCGGCGCGGAACAGATGCAATCCATGAACGCGCTCATCGTGATGATTTTGGTGCCGCTGTTCACGCTGGGCCTTTACCCGCGCCTCGGCCGGTTCGCCGCGCCGCTCCGGCGCATGGCTTACGGGATGTTTCTGGCCAGCGCCTCGTATCTCGTCGTGGCCGCGCTGCAAACGCGCATCGAACATGGCGTGCAATTGTCCGTGCTGTGGCAGACCGTGCCTTACCTCATCCTCACGGCGGCGGAAGTTTTGATTTCCACGACCGGCCTGGAATTCGCCTTCCGCGAAGCCGCGCCGGAAATGAAAAGCATCATCATGAGCTTCTGGCTGCTGACCATCGCGTTCGGCGACCTGTTCATCGCGGCCATCACCAAAATCCTTTCCAACGGCGCGGGCAACGCTTCCGTGAGCACGGGACGATTTCTGCAATACGCGGGTCTGACGTTCGTCGTGGCGATTTTATTCAGCATCGTCACGGCGTTTTACAAATACCGCGACGCAGCGGCGGCGCGGGGGAAATAATCATCCCTGCGACGCGTAATGCGCGTCCACTTTCGCGCCGACGTCGCGGTAGCTGACATCCGTTTCGTAGATGATGAGAAACTGCTCGATGGCCTCGGCCTTCTTGCCCATCTTTTCAAACACGCAGCCGAGGTGGTAGATGAGATCTTTTTTCTCCTCGTCAAATTTCGGACTTTCCTTGATGGCATTCTGGAGCGTGCGGACCGCGGAATCGTTCATGCCGCGTTTGGCAAAACATTGCGCCAGCAGGCTCATCGCCGCGATGCGCTTGTGCGGATTTTGCTGCGCTTTCTGAAACTCCGCGATGGCTTCGCCAATCTTGCCGGCGGTAAAATAAAGCTGGCCCAGTTCGTAGCGGATGGCGAGGTCGGTGGGATATCTCTCCGCGCGCTGCTGGCAATCGGCAAGCTGGTAGGCGGTCTTCTCCGCCTGGATGGCGGCGGTCTGCTCGGCGAGATCCGGCGCGAAGGGATTGATCTGTGCGATCTGAAAATCAAACTTGCGCACCGTGGTGTCGGCAATCGCGCGATCCAGCGTGGCGTCGCTGCCCATGTCGGAACCCTTGATGCGCTGGTAAAGTTCGAGCGCCGGCAGGAACCGGTTTTTCTGCGTGTAAAGCTCGGCGAGCGAGCGCATGAGCTTGAGGTTGCCCGGCTCGTTGGGCAGGCGCGATTCGTATTCGCCGATCAGCCGTTCGGCCGTGTCCTCGGTTTGCTGCACGCGCTTTTCTTGTTCGAGGGTCACGGCCTCTTCTTTGTTCCGCAAGACATCGCGGAAGGAACCTTTGCCGTCTTCGAGCGCGCCATAGCCGCCCTCGTCCATCGTCTTGTGCGCGGAAAGATTTTTCTGTGCCTGGATCAAATCCGGATCGTAAGGCAGGGAACGGATGAGGTCGTCGAGATATTTTTCGGCGACGTTGGCGCTGGTGCCGGACTCCGCGACAGTGTTGGCAAATTCGACGACGAGCGCCTTGTCCTTCGGAGAATTATGCACCAGGCTTTCGAGCGACAACGCCGCCGTCTGCTTCAGATCCAACGCCTGCGCCGCATCCACGATGACGCGGTGCGCGAAAGAATTGTTCGGGTCGCCGTTCAAAACCTCCTCGGCGATGGCCATGGCTTCGCCGGGATTCTTGTGCAACGCCATTTTCGCCTTGGCGATCTGCGGCGAGGAACCGGCGTTGCTCATCATTTTTTTGAAAAAGCCCGAGCTGGCACCGCCGCCTTTCTTGGCCTGCGCGATGCGCAGCGCCTTGCGGGCTTCAAAAAAGGCCGGTTCGCGTTGCAGCACCTGGCAGAACAAGGCGATGGCATAATCATAGTTTTCCCGCTGCGCGGAGTCAGCGGCCTTGGTGAAGAGCGCCCGCAAATCGCGGGAAATCTCGTTGGCTTTTTTTTCTGGCATAACAATTAAGAGTTGGACATCGCCCCGCCGGTTTCAACAAAATTCTGCATGCCGGGTGATGCCGCGATGATGCGGAAAAAAGCGCGCGCCGTCAAACGCAGCGTTTGGATCGGCCGCGCATGCTCTGGGATTTGCCGTAGCGCATCAGAAACATTTCGCCCCATGAAGATGCCGTCAATCCACATCTGCCCGTTCCTGCGCTGTGGCTGCGGAAAATTGTGGCACCCGGCCGCCATCCCGTTCAACTGCAATCCAAAGGCGTGGCCGGCGGTGGTGGAAAAACTTTACGCACCGGACAACGCCATATTTGACCGCTTGGAAATTTTTCCGCACAATCGGCGCATGGCAAGCAGCTTTGGACATTTGTTCCGCATCTCGACGTGGGGTGAATCGCATGGCGGCGGCGTAGGCGTCGTCGTGGACGGCTGCCCGCCGCGCCTGAAACTTTCCGCCGCCGACATCCAGCCCGGCTTGGATCGCCGCCGGCCCGGCCAGTCCAAGATCGTCACCCCGCGCAAGGAATCTGACACGGTGCAAATCATGTCCGGCCTTTCCAGCGACGGTCAGACGCTCGGCACGCCGATTTGTCTCTGGGTGAAAAACGAGGACCAGCGCTCCGAGGCTTACACCGAGATGAAGGACAAGTTCCGTCCATCGCACGCGGATTACACTTACTTCGCCAAATACGGCATCCGCGCCTGGCAGGGCGGCGGCCGCGCGAGTGCGCGCGAGACAATTGGTCGCGTGGCCGCCGGCGCGATTGCAAAAAAGATTTTGCGCGAGCAATTCGGCGTGGAAGTCCTCGCTTACGTCAAGCAGGTGCAAAAAATCATCGGCGACGTTGACCCCGAAAAAGTAAAATTCAAGGACGTCGAAGCCAACATCGTCCGCTGCCCGGATGCGAAGGCGGCGGAGAAAATGATCCGGCTCATCGAAAAAATCCGCAATGCCGGCAACACCGTCGGCGGCATCGTCGAAGGCATTGCGCGCGGCGTGCCCGCCGGTTGGGGCGAACCGGTGTTCGACAAGCTGGAGGCCGATTTGGCGAAAGCCATGTTGAGCCTGCCCGCGTGCAAAGGTTTTGAAAGCGGCGACGGTTTTGCGGGAATTTTGCTGACCGGCTTGGAGCACAACGATCCGATCCGCGCGAAGAGCGGAAAAATTTTCACGACCGCGAACCGTTCCGGCGGCATCCAGGGCGGCATCTCAAACGGCGAGACAATTTTCTTCCGCACCGCGTTCAAGCCCGTCGCCACCGTGATGCACGAGCAGGACACGGTGGATGAATCATTTCACAACACCACGCTCAAAGGCCGGGGTCGGCACGACCCGTGCGTGCTGCCACGCGCCGTCCCAATGGTCGAGGCGATGACTGCGCTGGTGCTCGTGGATCACGCCTTGCGGCAGCGGGCGCAGTGCGGTTAAAGCCGCCGCCGTGACAGCTCAATTTCCAAGCCGGTTTGGCCAGGCTCGCGTCAGCTTTATTTATCGGCCGGCGAATTTTCTCTTCCACTGTTCACCGGCTCGTCCAAAACGGCGGACAACGGCAGCGGCTTGCCGAAATTTGGCGTGCCGTCGGCATTCCAGGTGAACGGCTGAACGCGCGTGGTTCGCCCACGATAAGTATATTGCGCCGTCGTCTTGGCGTGATAGACAATCCAGTCCGTGCCATCGGCAGCTTTGAAAAAGCCATTGTGGCCCGGACCGAAAACGCCGGCGTCATCATTGCGCGTAAAGACCGGCTGCGGATATTGCCGCCACGAGGCCGGATTCATCAGATCGGAATTGGTTGACGCCTGCAACATGCCGAGCATGTAATCCGGCTTGCCGGTGTCGCAGGCGGAATAGACGAGAAATAATTTACCACCGCGCTGGAGCACGATCGGGCCTTCGCGGACTTCCGAGCAGCCGAAACCGGCCGCGGGAATCACCACGCCTTTGCCGCGCAACGTCCACGGATTGGCCATTTGGGCAATGGTCACCACATGCCCGGGATGAGCGGCCCAGATAAAATACCACAAACCGTCGCCGGGATTTTTGAACACGCTGCCGTCAATGGCATAATGATCGTTGGCCGGATTCACCAGCCGGCCTTTGTAAACATAGGGGCCGAGCGGATCGGTGCCGGCGCTTTCGAGCACGTGCATCCGGTGGCTCTCGTCATCGTTGTTGCTCGCCATCGCGGTGTAATACATATACCAATGATTGGTGATGAAATGAAATTCCGGAGCCCAAATCCCGCGCGAGCGGCTGGACTCGGCATCGCGCCACACGACGACCGGCGTGGCGGTTTTTAATCCGCCGAGCGTTTTTGATTTCCACATGCGGATGCAATCGCCCTGCGTGGTCGTGAGATAGTAATTTCCCTCATAAAAATCCAGGTAAGGATCGGGACCGGAATTGATCGGGTTCTGAAATTCCACTGCCGCCGCTTCGCCAACTGCCGTGGTCAGGAAAAACAAAAAAATCACTGCCGAAAAAACCCATGCGCCCGGAAACGATTTCCCCAATTCAGCAGCCCCAGGCGGATTCAATCCAGCAAAGCGGGTTTCCGCCGGTGAAATTTGCAGGCGTTGCGGCTGAGCCGCAGAAATTTTGCCGGGACTGGTGTTCATAGTTTTAAAATTAGTTTTTAGTTTCATCCACCAGGCGGCCGAATCTCAATTGCACGCCGCGACGCGAAACCATCGCGGCGATCCGGTTCGTGGCAATTTCATAAATCGCCGGCCAGGTGAAAACTTTTCCAGTGCCGAAGTTCCACGCTGCTGGCTCCACAAAATTCCACGTCGCGCCAAAATCGCGGCTGCGCGAAAACCGGTTCGCGCAGGAAGTCAGCAATAATTGCCCGTCGGCCAGCGCAGTGACCCACGGCCCAGCGTGCTGGCCTTCGATGTGACTGCCCAAGCCCGCCGGCCAATGCTCGCCGTCCTCTGAAATTTTGCAGAACACATCGGCATCGCCCACGCCGACGACTTCATACGCCGCAATAAATTTGCCGTTGCTCATGCGCGCGACCACCGGCATTCCCGGCCGCAACTTGCCGCCGCCCGGCTCGGCGGCCAAAATAATTTCGTCGCCCCAATTTTTTCCGCCATCGCTGGAAATGCGTTCGGAGCAGACCTGGCTGAACGCGGGCTTTTCCGCCGCGTGTTTTTCATTCGCGTAGGCGACGGCGAGCCGGCCATCGTTCAGCAGGAAAAAATGCGGCTCCCAAAGTCCGCGCTGCGGCAGCGATCCGGGCGGACCTTCGTTTGCATCAATGCTGCCAATCGCCGCCCAGCTTTTTCCACCGTCCAAACTGCGATAGACCGGCAGGCGGTAGGATTCTTCGTTGATCAGCGAACGGCCGGTGAGCAAAATTTCGCGGCTGGGAAGCTGAATCAATTCCCCGTTGTCCAAAAACCGTCCCGGCACCTCAACTTCGGAAAGTTTCGACCAAGATTGAAATGCGTTGGTGGTCAACCGAATTTCCAGACTGCTTTCACCGCGGCCAAACCGTGTGTTCACGCACAGCCAGCCGTCATTCGGCAGCCGGATCATGCGGCCCCAGCCGCCGCGCGCCACAAAATTAGCGCCGGCCCAGTCGAACCGGCTGGCTGCACCATTTGTCCCGGCGAAATTTTGGCCCGCCGCACGCCCAAATAAAATTCCGGCCGCGAAAAAAACCGCCAAAAATATTCGCATGGCGGCTGGGTGAATCCGGGTCACATGGTCAGTTGCTTGGGAGCCATTTTTTCCAAGATCCATTTTTGCGTGTCCAAATTCTGCCACGCAGCGGTCACAATTTTAATCGAATCATCGGCCGCGCTTTTGACGGCAGTCAACGCCTTGCCGGAATGTCTGTCGGCGATTTCATAACTGCCATCGGCCAACCGGTTGAACTTCCACGCGGGCGAATCGCCGCCAGCGTTGGCCAGCGGAATTTGCGTCACCGCCGACTGCGGCGCGTTGGTGTCGGCGCGAAAAGTTTTTCCGGTGAACAGATTTTTCAGGTGAAATGCCGAATCGCCGACGGGCTGCAGCCGCCACGTCATGCATTTCCAAGGCTGCGCCGGATACAGGACAATCGGCGTGCCGTTGGCGCTGTTGGCTTCACGCGGCCGCAACAAGTCCTGAAATTTCACGTTGCGGATTTGATAAGTCGTCGCATCCGGCGTTTGGCCGCTGCTGGCATTCGCGGCCGAGTCCAGAGCCGGTGTCACCATCCGCCCAATCAAAAAAATCGCGAAGGCGATCACGAACCGGTTGGATGTTTTCATGCTTATTTTTCCGGTGATGATTCTAACGGCCGGATTGAAAATGAATCAAAGGTTCCTTCGGCCTGGGCGCTGCCGCCAACGGTCAGCGCCAAGCGCACGCTGCGGTCCCATGGCGGCAAATTTTTCGCGTCAGCCGCGTCGCCGCAGGGAATCCATTTTTCACCATCTGCACTGACGGCGAGTTGAAAATGATAACCGTGGCGGGCGGTCAATCGCAGATAAAGTTTCGGGGCGGCGGGCGCGGGCTGCTGCGCGAGCTGCTGCGTCTCGCCGTGATCCCGCCGCCAGGTAATGATCTGCCCGTCGCAAAACGCCGCGCCCATGGCATTTTCCGCGTCGCCAAAGGCGCAGAGCCCGGCGGCGCTGCCCGGTTTCAGGAGCTTTGTTTCGAGTGTGGCGGTGGCGGTATAATCCGCCGCCGTCGTGGAACGCGCCAGCACGGCGGCCAGAAAATTGGTTCCGCGCCCGCCGGCGGCCAGCAGCAGTTTTCCATTTTGCTGGCGATGCACCGGTTCGCGGCCCTGCGGCCATTGCCAGCCGCTCTCCAAATTGTTGCCGGTAAAATCATCGGCATAACTGCCGCCGGAAACTTTTTGAGCCGCGCCCAACGGCGAGATCGCCTGCTGGCTCGGGCCGTTGCCATTGTTGATCGTCGGCCAGTCGTCCGCGCCAAACTTCACTTCGTCCAACATGCCTTCGCGGCCGGTGAAAATGGTGCCGGCGGTCGAATACGCGTGATACAGGAAAAAATAGCGGCCCTGCTGATCCTGCACAATGCTGCCGTGGCCGGGACATTTCCAGGTTTCATTGCCGGCGAGAATCGGATTCGCCGGATTTTTTTCCCACGGACCGAGCAGCGAGCGCGAGCGGGCCACACCCAGCGCGTAACTGCAATCGGTGCCGCAGCAGCCGTTGCCGGAATAGAACAAATAAAACCAGCCGTGGCGGCGTAAAATAAACGGGCCTTCGACCACGCCACCTTCCCATGCGACGTCGTTGCGAATTAATTCGTGCGGCGCATCCACCAATTTTGTGCCGTCGTCGCTCAAGCGCTGCAGCCAGATCGGCGTGGGCTGGCTGCGGCTGTTGCCATCTTCCTTCCAAATGAGGTAACGCACGCCGTTGGTATCCATGACCGGCGCGGGATCAATCGAGCCGTCCGGTTGCGCGACGATCGGGTCGTGCGCGGTGTAAGGTCCGCCCGGCTGGTCGGCGGTGGCGACGGCCACGGACAAACGTCCGTCGCGCTGGCGGGCCACGAAATAAACAAAATATTTTCCGTTGAACTCGGAAATTTCCGGCGCCCAAAAATCGCCCGTGGCCCAGTCCGGCCGGCGCGACAGCACCGCGCCGGTCTGCTCCCAGTTCACCAGATCCGTTGAGTGCAGCAGCGGAAACAGCGGCCCCCAGGCCGACGACGTGCAGGTGGCCCAATAATCTTTGCCGACGCGGATGATGGACGGATCGGGATGATCGCCCGCGATGACCGGATTTTTGTAAAACACCTGTGCGCCCGCCGGCGTGGTCAGGCCGAAGAAAAAAGCAGCAGTCAGCAGCGCGCCCGCGCCAAATTGATTCCGCAAAAATTGTGCGGTCAAACGCCGCGCGGCCAGGAAATGCACAACCATAAAAATGTTAGAAATGCAGAGTCAACGTTCGCGGCTTCGCTTCGTTGGGGAAACGCAGCCACAACAATCCGTCTTTTTTTGAAAAATCAAACGGTTCCACCGGCTGGCCATCCAGCGTCACCGCTAGCGGTGCCTGGGAAAGCCGGAACAACATCACCGCCGGCGTCTGCGCCACGCCTTCGACCAGATAAGAAAGCGATTTGTCCGGCGACTTCACCGGCAGCGCCTTGCACGCAGCGGCGAGCAATGGTGGCTCGTTTTTGCCGACGGTATCGAGGTCGCGGAGAAAAAAGCGGCCGCCCGGATTGACGGTCACATTTTCCTGCACGCGCAAATCTGGATCGAACAAATTGACAAAATGGCCGTGCAACATTTTTGGCGCGCCCGCGATGGATTCGTCCAAACCGGCGGCGATGACATACGGGCCGCGCCGCAACAGCAGCGAATTCGTTTCGCGCCATTTCAGCTTCGCCGCTTTTGCGGCCTGCTGGACCAGCTTGACAATTTGCGCCGCGCCCGCCGCGCTGCCGGCGAGCTGCGCGGGATTTTTGCGCAGCCAAATGACCTGCCCGCGGCCGAATGGCCACGCGGTTTCGTCGGCAGCCAGCGTGTCGCCTGAATTAAAGCCGACTTGTTCAAACAGCGGTTCGCGCGGCGTGGCAAATTTATTTTCGCCGGTGTTCCACCATTCATGCACAGCATTGAACGCATCCGAATCGTCATCGCAAAAAACGAGCACGCCGCCGCGCTTCACCCAGTCGGCGATGGGCGCGTGGACCTCCGGCGTCTGCGGTTTCATGCCCTGATACGTCATCAAAAGAATTTTGAAACCGGCGAGATAATTGGTCGCGGTCACGTTTTCGAGCTGCACCGGCGCGACTGGAATGCCGTGTTTCAGCAGCGGCAGCGCCAGCCCGTAAATGTGGCTCATGTGCTCGTCGCTGGGCGCGGGAGCACCGCGCTCGAACATCAGCGAATCGCCGATGACCACGCCGATGCCGGTGGTGCCGCAATCCCATTCGACGCGATCTTGTTTCAGATCGTTGAGCGCGTTCATCACCGTCTGCAATTCCGTGGCGTAACCGGGCGGAATGGTTTTGCGGTCTTCGCGCGGCGCGGATTTCGGATAGCGGCCGTTGAAAATGCGCTCGGGCCACGGGGCGACCTCGAAATGCGAGACTTCCGGCTGGAGCAGCGACGCGGTGAGCGTGGATTCCCAGTTGCGCTGGTAATCGTTCCAGTCGTGATCGGGATTGTCTTCGATCGGATCATTTAAATACCAGACTCGCCGGCCGGTGGCGCGCACAAGATTTTGCATCGCGCCGTATTCGAGAAAGGCCGTTTCAAAGGTGCGCTCCTTGAGTTTGCCTTGATAAACATTCGGCGTGCGCGACGTGCCGGTCCAAACTTGGGCGATGTAGCCGTCGCAGCCATTGAGCCGCGCGAGACTGGATTCCGGGCTGACAATGTGCCAGTGCGCGTAGTTCAGCAGGCTGTGCGTCGGCACATAACAGTGCACATGCCGCCCGGTCTTTTGATTGTAAGCCTGCACATAGTCGAACACTTGTTGCAGCGCGCGGCGATAAAGAAAATATTTTAATTTGGACGTGCGCCATTGCGCGTCGGGCGACGTTTCCTGCGGCTGCCAATTGTCGCCGTAAAAAGATTTCCACTCGCGCTTAAAACCTTCCGAATAGCCGGAATTGACCCAGAATTCCGGTTCTTCGAGATGAATCGCCTCCGCGCCCGCGTCGAGCGCGCGCTGGACGCCGACGCAAAGAAATTTTCCGTAGTTCGTGCCGGGGCACATGTAATAAACATCGCCGCCGTGGCTGCTTTTGCGCCCGTCGCTCACGGTCTGCGCCTCGTCCTCGTGATTGATGCCGTCAAAACGGCCGTAAAGATAATCCTGATAATTGCCCCACGACACGCCGGTCATCACATGGATGCGATAGCCATGTTCGCGCCAAGTGGCGATGCGATTGGGCAAATTTGTATCAATGCCATAGCAAATCGCCACGTCCGAACGCAGATCGGCTTTTTCGCCCCACGGCGCGCTGGTTTGAAAACAGGTGCGCTCCAGAACTTGGTCGGGATCAGTGGAAAAAGCGGTTGGGGGTTCGGCTGCGGTCAGCGCGCAGGCCAAACCAAAAACACTCACCCCAACCAACCGGCAGCCATTATTTTTCAGTTTCATCGGCGCAGGGCGTCACAGAATTATTGTTTCACTTCCTCGAGGTTCACGAGGCCGACGTCAATGTTCTGGCCGCCTTCGGTCTGGTGGCAATGCACGGCCAGCGTCACTTTCGCGCCGGGCGTGAGCAGTTTCAACGCGAGTGGCCGGATGTCCAGCGGCACGTAGCTGCCGGTGAAACCGCCTTCCGTCGAGGCCAAAACGCCGTTCACATAAATCTCCACGTCTTCGTCGTGCGCGGAATAAAACTGGAGGTTGGAATAATTTTTGTCCGGCAACGTCACGTCGCGACGCAGCCAGATGTCGTCGGTGTGCCACTCGGTGTTTCGAACCGCGCCGGGCGTGCCGGCGGTGGCGAAACTGGACAAGCCTTCTTTCCAGGAGCTGGCGTCAAAGTCGGTCGCCGTCCAGTTGGCCGCCGGTTTCTGCGTGGTGTAACGCCAGGTGGCCGGCGCGGTCTGCGCGGTGGGAATAACCATGGTCATTTTCGGCGTCTCCGGCAGCGGTGCCCAGTTGCCGACTTTCGTTTTGTCCACGTTGGCCCATTTTTTCCAAATGGCATGATCCGTCAGCAGCTTGATAAATACGCCGCCGATGACCGGGCGCGCGTGCATGCCGTCGCTGTGAATGTCATCCGTCACGTATGAATCCGCAAACGGCGAGCGCGCGGTGGTCGTGTTGAGATAGTCATACATCGGCGAAGTGAGCGCCTCGAAGTCGGCTTGATTGTCGGCCAGCGACGCGCTCCAGACTGTCCAGTCGCTCTTCGTCAAATGCGTGCGCGAATCCAGCGGCAAGCCATAGCGCTGCATCACGTTTTTGTAATGCGCCACTTCCATTTGCGCGACGGCCGGCGGGAAAACATTCAGTCCGAGGATGCGATCCCAGACCAGATTATATTTCTGGCTCCAGGTATTCGGCTTGTCGAAGGCGAGCCGGAAATGGTCGCCATCGGCGGCTACTTGCACCCAATGTGCCGCGTCCACTTTCGCGAGTTCGGCATATTTCACCGCGTTTTCATTGTCGCCGCGCATTTTGCAAAGATCACCGTAAGCGGCCAGTCCGAGAATGGCCTTCACGGACAAATTGGCGTTGTGCGCCAAGTGGCCCATGAAATCGTCCGTGCAAAGTTGTTCTTCCGGATCAAGACCGTATTGCTCCAGATACTTCGCCCACTCGGTGAGTTTCGGCCACCACGGATCGAGCCATTTGGAATCCGCTTGAATCTGGGAAACGGCGTCGCACAGGATCAGCATGTTGCCGCTCTCTTCGACCGGCATGCCTTCGCCGCCATCGTCGGTGCCACGCGCAATCGGATACGTGCCGAGATCGTGCGGCGCATTCGGAAATTTCCAGTGCCACGAATTGGCGTAGCTCAAAATCGGCACCAGCGTGGCTTTCGCCAAGGTCGGGCTTAACAAAACCCATTGCGGGTCCATCGGGAAAAACACGTCCACCGTGCCGATGTCGCCGTTGCTGGTGTTTTCCTTGGTAAAAAACAGCGGCTGCTTGTTCGCATCGGCGGCGAGGCCGCACCCGGCGACGCATTGGCGATAAGCCAGCGCGGCCATTTGCGCGTATTTTTCACCGCCGATTTTCGTCGCGTCGGCGGTCAGCTCCGCGTCAAATTTGGCGCAGCGTTCGGCGAGCTTGGCAAAATCGCGCGAAGCTTTCGACAACATCTCCGGTGCCGTCGCGCCGTTGCGCTTCCAATACGGCAGCAGCTTTTTGCCGAAATATTTGATCGCCACAATTTCGTCGTAGGCCACGATCACCTGCC
>CAJAQO010000159.1 GCA_903944085.1 uncultured Verrucomicrobia subdivision 3 bacterium | reverse complement strand
GCCGGGTTCCCGTTGTGAGTCGCTTCACCAGGAACAAAATCCAGGAACGACGTTTTCAAATGGAACGTGACGCCGTCAGCGTCGGGGATGAATCGCGGTGTGACCGGTTCGCCACAGCCATTTTCCACCGGCGACTGACCATCCGTGATGCTCAGGAGCTGCGGCAGTTTGCCGGGTTGGTCGGCCAGGTAATTGTGAGTGGCCCAAGCCATTTCCTTGTCGAAGCACCAGAAAGCTTCCTTCGGGTCGCCCTTATATTTGGCGACTGGCGCGGGTTTGAACTGGCGCGGCTGGTTCAAATGCCAGCGCTCCACCAGCCACCCTTTCGTGGGATCAACCGGCTTGAGAACCGGCATTACATTGGTCAACATGACCGCAGGCAACCGCTGTGCCGCCGCCTTGCGAACAAACATCGCGAGATAACTCACCAGTTCATCCGAATAGTTGAAATGGCCGTTGCCCGGTTCGGCCAGCATGGCCAGCGGCGTTTGGGGATGCAGATTTTTGTAGTCCAATGCTGGTGTTAAACGATCAACGCCATGTTCATTGTCGCCCCATTCATATTCCGCCATCACCATCAAGCCGGGAACGCCATCTATGTTTCGATTTCCCCAATCCGGATTCGGCCGTCCGCTGCCGGTTAATTTGGTGAGTGGCGCATCACCGTGAACAGAAAGCATCGCCAGCGTGCGACCGGGATTCCACGCGGCGAAGTTCCACGGAAAACTCGCGCAGGCAGAGTGCCCAAGCGGAACCACGGGCGTCAGTTCCAATTCCGAATAGCCGGAAACCGCCGCCAGCCGTTGCATCAGGTCGTTGAAACGATCCCCCGCGTCCTTGTCGAACTGGAAAACAAAATCAAACTGTGGCGCGATGAAAACCTCGCCCATGTTTTCGTCCGCCAGCGTCTTGCGGAAGGCCGGATGCTCCAGAATCCCCTGCTCGATCAGGTTGTTCTGGCCAACCACCACCGCGCGCAGTTGCTTGCAATGCGGCGGAATCCACAGAAACGCGCGACCTTTGCCCATCGGCACGGACCATTGCCACTCGGCGCAATTGGAAGTCTGGACGGCGAAAAACACCATCAGCCCGGCCAGACAAACACCATTCCGATAGAGCCAGCGCATGGGTAAAATAGTGGGTTTCATTTGGAGAGATAATCCGTGGTGACATGATCAAAAACCGTGGTGTTGAAAGCATCCTTGTTCTGAGCGGTGACCGCCAAGCCAACCAGACAATGATTCGCGAATGGTGCCGTGCTAGAACCGACCTTGAACCAGTTGACGCCGTCAATGGATTGATACCCGGTGAAAGCGTTCCCGGCCCGCTGAATTTTGAACCACACCGGCACCCAAGTGTAGTCGTCGCCCTGCTGCCAAGTCATTGCGGCCGCAGCACCGGTCCGTGTGCCAAACCGGCATTGGCGGGCTCCAACTTCACCCAGCGTCAATGCGACCGCCCTGGCTTCGGGCGCAAGCGACTCCCGCACCATCAGCCCCACTTTTTCCTTCCCAGTCTCGTCCACATTTAGCAGGCGGCCGCTGATGACAAAATCTCCCGTCACTTCCTGATGGGTGAAACCCAGCGCGTCGGCAACCCCGCCAATGTTCCCGCCCGCGATTTTCACAATAAAAGTGTTCCCGCTGACTTCGGAATAATCCGCACTTCCCGGCATCCCCTTTGAACCAATGCCGAGATGGAGCCAACCGGCAGGCAGAGCACCCGCCGCAGCGGGCGTTGCACTGGCCGGAGCGGAGTCGCCGCTCGTGCCTGCCTGATTGATGGCCGCGATCACATAATAATACGTCACGCCATTCACGACTGATCTATCCGTGTATTGCGGCGCTGAGTGATTCGTCCACGAAGCGATGTCTTGGAACGGCCCATTGCTGTTAGTGGAACGACGGACCACATACCCTTGCGCGGTGTCACCGGCAAAGCGCACCCAGTTCAGGAACACTTGCGAAACCCCGGGCGTTGCCGCCAACCCGGACGGGGCTGGTGGAACTGAAAACGGAGGATATGGAGAGGCCGCCGCATTCAACGTGAACGTCAGTGTGCCATAGCCAAAATGATCGCCGTTGCCACGCTCGGGCCGCATCAATTGCGCCATAGCTTTGGCGTAAGGCGCCGGCAGACCGCGCAGGACCGTATAATGATTGTAGATCAATTCCCAAACCGGGCGATCCAGTCGTCCGAGGCCATTGATGGATAGATAGGATTGCCGGGCATCGGAGCAATTATCGTAGAAAGTGTAAGGGATGGATGAAATCGGATAGGACAAGTTACACATTGCCACATATTCTGCGCCGGCCAGCAGACGGTTGTTCGCGAAACCAAAAAGATCTTCGCCCTGGTTCCAAGCCACCTGACACGCACTCCCCAATAGACCGACACCAAGCTGGGCGTGTTCTTGATCGCGCCCGCTCTCTTGCCACTGGCCAAGATTGCCGAAATACAAATACGGCACGGCATTGGAAATGGCTCCCATTCCCGCTCCGTGCTTATAGTATCCAACCCCCTCGCGATAATAGTTGGTGTTGTCGCACAGCACTCCCATCGCGATCAATGCTCCGATATTGCAGGCATCCCAGTTTGCCCAATACGTGCTGATGCATCGTCCGTTATGGTTCTCCAGAAAGCCATGACAAATCGGGTAAAGATACTGAGCCATCATGTTGGTAAACCGGTTGAAATCCTCCGGTCTCCAGCCGGGATAAATACGTAACTGTTCGCCCGCGAGGGCAAAATCAAAAATGGGAATGCCGATCAAGCCGGGCATGTCCTGGCCGGTGGGAACCTGATTCACGGATGCGGACCAAGCATTGCAGATTCGCACCGCGCATTCCGCGCAATTGGTGTCGCCCGAAATATACCAGCGCAGCGCGTTGAAATAGGCGGCGTGCGCATCAGCGTCGGCGCGCTGCCGGCTCACGCCCATGTTGGCTTGCGGAGCAGGCATATAATTGCTCTGCGCCTGCCGGTCTGCCAGCAACTTGTTCCAGTCATCAATCCACGGATGATTGCCGGCGAGCACATTGGTTTTCATCCGCTCCAAATCCGCCCGCGTGTGCAAGCCACCCGGATGGACGAAAGGCTGGGCAAAGGACGAAAATGCGCCGCTCAAAACAAGTGCGAGAACGGGAAGAAGTTTTAGTTTCATTTAGTTCGACCAAACGCGTTTAATCTCGTTGTCATAAACGACTGCGAGCACGGAATCTGCTGGAGAAGATGTCCGATCGAGGTCATGGATAATGATGCTGCTGTCGCCTTCAAACGCAAGCGGCTTGCCGGTATAAACCTCATATACTTTCTTGACGTGCAGTTTTCCCAGCGCTGGCATAGTGAAGGTATTTCCAGAGTAATCCTTCAAGAGATGCACGAAGACTGTAGAATCTTTGTAGCAATAGCCGTATTGCCGGTCAACCGGCTGCCAAGGACCGCCGCGCGTGCCGTAAATCGCGTCGCCCATTTTGGCCATCCATGCACCCATTTCGTGCAGACGTTTCTGTTCCACTTTGGGAATCACCCCGTGCCGATCAGGCGTCACGTTCAACAGAAACGTCATATTGCGAACGACACAGTTGGCCAGGTAGCGCACCAATTGATCAAGCGACAGGATGTTACCATCCGCGATGGATTTCGCGTTGTATCCCCAGCCACCGTTTTGAATGGTCAGATTTTTGTCGCAAATCTCATTGCTGCGAATCTTTCCCGTCGTCTCGCGCGGCCCCTCTTCCTCAATGATGTCGCCCATCCAACCGTAGCGAAGGTTGGTAATCGCGTCAGGTTGATACTTTCGGACCATACCCATGATGCCAAGCGGTTTGCCGGTGCCGTCTTCCAAATCCTCATACGCTTTGGGAATCGGCCAGCGATTCGTGGGGTTGAGATACTTGCCGGGCTCATGAAAAAAGGCCGCGTCGGCATCGGAGCCTTTTTGCGCGAGCCAGCCGCCATCCCAATAAATATGATCAATTTTGCCGTAGCTAGTCAGGAGTTTTTTGACGTTCACATAATTCTCTTCTTTCATTAGCCGGGCATTTTCCAAGTGTGAGATATCCGTCTTGTAGCCGAATTTGTTGGGGGCGCAATTTGTGCCGGTCACGTCGTAGTAACCAGGATAGCGCCAGCTCAACGGCGAATAATAAATTCCGACCTTCAAGCCCGCGTCACGGCAGGCCTGCACATATTCCGCGACCAAATCGCGATGCAAAGTCTGCATGCTGGTGAAGGCATTCGGGTGCGGACTGTCGAACAAACAGAAGCCATCATGATGCCGCGTGGTTAGGCACATCCATTTCATGCCGGCGTCCTTCGCGAGTTGCGCCCACGCTTCCGGGTGATAATCGGCGGCGTCGAAATACGCGTCGCCGCTTTCAGGAAATGCGTATTGACGGTATTTCTCCGGCGAAATTCCTTCGTTCTGCATCACCCATTCCCCGCGACCCACGCCGGAATACAAACCCCAGTGGATGAACATGCCGAATTTGGCATTGAGCAGCCAATCGAGTTTTTCATTGGGAAGTTGCGTGACGCCCATTGTGGTCTGTGGGACACGCATGACGGGTTCCGACGGCAGTTGAGGTGAAGATGATGACTCGGCAACGGCAACTTCCGCCACACACAAATGAATGGTTGCGTCTAATTGAGTTATTGTCAGAAACAGGGCGGCAACTTTAAGAATACAGGTTCGTTGTTTTGTCATATTCCTCGGCATTTTCCATCCTCGTTCGATTAAGTTTATGCGCAGCGTTCATGGATAAGCCAGCCGGAAGAACATGCTGCCGTTGGTTGGCGAAATCAACATCAGATTGGTGATGCCAGCACCGGGAATAGCCGGCCAGTTTGTGCCGGCCAAATTGGTATTCATCAGCAAGCGCCAGCCGGTATGATCGAACGGCCACTGAAGCTGCAATTGCTGGCCGGCTATTGCAGTAGTCAGTTGCGGCAGCGTGGTGGAAACAACCGCCAGGCTTGCAAGCGAAATCTGATTTGCGCTGTTCACGAGCGCGCCACGCCAGCCGCAGGCCATTTGCAATTGCAGGTTGGTGAACGCACCGCTCAAAGTCCCAGCAAACTTGAGCAGTGGATAAGAATTGCCAGCGGCCAAACCGTTCGTGCCGGTGATTTTCAACGTGCAAAGTCCGCCCACCGACAGATTGCTCGCGGTCAGCAACGGAGTGGTCAAGTTGGTGACATTGATGAATTCCAAAGCACATCCAGCCGCCAATGTCAGGTTGGAAATGGCCGCCGAGGTCGTGGAAAGATTAGTCACACCAAATATAGCGCCATTGGTCACGAGACAACTGCCCTTGGTGGCAAACATGGACGAAACAATCAGTTCGCCATTGCTGACGGTGGTCTGCCCCGAATAACTGTTCGCGCCAGTCAACGTCAGCGTGCCGGTGCCGACTTTAGTCAACGCCAGAGCACCACCGCCATCCTGCATCGAACCAGAGAACGTGTCATTCGATCCCAAGTCGCCAACTTGCAACGTCACAGTTCCGGAGCTGTTTTGGGAAATATAACCCCCGCCGGAAATAGAACCGAATTGAATCGTGCCAGTCCCAAAGTTAGGAGTCGTGCGTGAGGCAAGCTGGGCCTGGTTAAAAATCCACCGAGCATTGGCGCTGCCGGAGTTCGGGGAATTCCAACGGGTAATCGAATTCGCGTTGTTTTGATCCTGATAAGTCCCGGTAAAATTGCCGTTGTTGCCTCCAAGGAAAAGAGTTTGGGTCGCGCCAGCACCGCGGGTGATTGTCCCGCTGCCGGTGAGATTGCCATTGAGCGTAAGGTTGCCACCGCAATCAATCGTAGAGGCTGTGTTGGTTTGGGCCTGAATGGAGTTAGTCAAAGTATATCCTGAACTTCCACCAAACAAGGTGCCACCACTCAACGTGACCATGCCCGTTCCCAAAGCGGAGTTATTGCCCACCGTCACCGTGCCGCTGGAAATGGTGACGCCGCCGCTGAACGTGTTCGCGTCATTCAAGACCAATGAACCACTGCCTAGCTTGGTCAGACCACCGGCCCCAGTAATGGCGCTGCCGGAAATTGAATAGGTCTTTACCGAGTTATTGAAGATGATGGATCCGGGTGACACCGTAACGAACGGAGTCACCGTCGTGTTGGCCGAAGCTGTGTCGTCAAACAACACCGGGTTGCCATTCTGATAAGTCACCAAACTGCCATTGGTCATCCAATTCTCCGTCGTGGTGTCCCAAATCCCGTCCACTGCGCCGGACCAGACAACATTCGTCGCCGAACTCGGAACGGGCACGGCCACAACCTCTGCGGAATTGGCACTCAGCCCCGTCGCATTCGCTGCGGAAACAACATAATAATAGTTTGTGTAATTTGTAAGTCTCGTGTCCAGATAAGTCGGAGTCGTGGTTTTCGTGGCGTTGGTCGTGTAGGGACCGCCGCTGACGAGAGAACGTTGCACAATGAAACTGGTCGCGCCAGCGGGGACTGTCCAGTTCAATAAAACCTGGGTATTTCCCGGGGTTGCGGTCAGGCTGGCTGGAGTCACCGGCGTGGTTGCAGGGCTGGGATTTCCAAAGAATTGGACTTCACTGACATTGCAAGAACCGTTGGCCGGACCGAGGTAGCGCACATAACGGAAAGCATTCGGGTTGTTGATGGTCTGAGTCGTGAACATCTGCGGCCATGTATCCGCTGGCGCGGTGGTGATGGTAAACAACGTGGCCACACCACTGCTGAAGTCGGCTACGTTCGCGCCTTGAAATTGGCCGCCAACCATCCGGCTGCTAAAATTTACACGTGGACAATACTGGACTTGAGTAATGACATTGCTGGTGCCCAAGTCCAGTCCAGCCCAGTCCCCGCTGTTGTGCGCCGCGTCATAGAAACTACCCAGGGCACCGTCATAAACATTGGTGATGGTTGCGCCCCATACGAGAGAAGTGCCATTCCAATTAGTATATGATCCAGACGAACCCAAAACGGTTCCGGTCAACTGCATGTTAGCCACGGCACTGACGGCAAGGCTGTTGGTGGTTTCCACTCCGCCAATCACGGCGGACACCACATAATAATAGTTTGTGCCGGGGAGCAGTCCGACATCGGTATAATAATGGTCGCCGATCAATCCAGAAGCGATGTTGGTGTAAGAACCGGCGTTCGCGGTGGAACGTTTGATGTTGTAACTAGACGCATAGGCTGATCCCCACCAGGATACGGTTGCCGCATTGTTAAACACCTGGGCCATCAACCCGCTCGGCGCCGGGACCGCATTGGAGGCAATCGGCGACAGCGTATGGGTCAAGGTCGTAAAACCTAGCTGGTCGAAACCACCACTGATGGAACCATAATTTCCACCCCCACCTTCCGGACGCTGCTGCCGGGCCATTTGCGCCGTATAGGGCGCAGACAAACCCTTGCGGTTGACATAGTGATTGTAAATCAGGTCATAACCTGGCCGCACCGTGCCCCGACTGCTGGAGGAGATGACATCTTGTATGTCATAAGTGCAATCACAGAAGTCAGCGTAGGGCACCGTGCTTACCGGCGGTTGAACGTTGTATTTGCAAACATATTCGCTGATGGCCAGCAGGCAGTTGGTGTTGTAGCCATACATGTCGTCACCCTGATTCCAAGCGATTTCGCAAAATACGCCCAAAAGTATCGGATCCAGCGTGCAATGCCCTTGGTCGCGCCCCGATTCTTCACATTGTCCCATGTATCCAGGATGCAAGTAATAATCCACCTGATTGGCAGCGCCATTGCCCACGCCCGTTTTGTAATAGTTAATCGCTTGAGTGTAAATGGTCCGGTTGTCGCATAATACCCCAATTGACAACATGCAGGCCATATTGCACAAATCCCAATTCGCCCAAACGTATGTATTGCAGGTGCCTTGATGGTCCGTAAGAAAGCTGTTACATAAGGGATACCATAAATTCGTCATCCATCCCTGGCAGCGTGCCAGATCCGAAGTCTGCCAGTTCGTGTAGCTGCGCATGATTTCCGCCCCGCAGGAAAACTGGTAACCATACAGCGGCAACAAACTGATGTTGGGATCGCCACAAAGATTGGTGCAGACGGACGTCCATTGGTTCAAGATGTTGGTTGCCGCATTCGCATAGTTGTTGTCGCCGGTTATTTCCCAGCGCAAGGCAAGTTGATAGACCGCAGCGGCATCATTCATGGCGTTGGGATAGGTGTCATTGACCAGGCAGGCTCCTCCACCATTACCACGTTGAAGTATTGGAACGGGGCTGGGCACATAATTGGTCTGGGCATGGTAATTATTGGTCAGAATGTTCCAACTGTCTATCCACGGATGCCTGCCCGCCTGCACGTTGCTTTTCATACGGGTAAAATCAGCCTGCTGGCTCAAACAGCCCGGATGGGTAAAGGCTTGCCCGAATATGGCCTGCCCAAGCCCGATAATTGCCAAAACAAGAATGGACAACTCGGACTTTTTCTGTTCGGCGTGGCGCATCGCATTCATGCTTGATTCAAATTAAGGTTGGCTGCCATTCTCTCAACCAACAATTAATAATCAATTTCCATTTGAGGAAGAAACGCACCGCGACATAAGGTTGCTCGCGGCAGTGCTGACTGGTCATTTGAGATTGTAGGTTGATTGGTGATGATCACATTTTTCTGCCACAAAAAAACCGGGTGACTGCAATGCAGACACCCGGCTGTTCAAGGCTGCATTATTAAGGATACCGCATTTGGAAGAAGATATTTGTCTTCGACGGATCAATTGTGATGGTTTCATTGGTGACAGAGGCCGATCCCGGGACCGGGAACCAACCGCCGATGGTTGCTAAGCCAACGTCATTGGTATAGAGTTGCCACCCCCGATGGTCGGGAGCCCAGTTTAAGTTCAACGTCTGGCTGCCAACGCCGCCAGTCACCTTTGCTGCGAAGTTTAACGAGGCTGCATTGGTGTTGACACCATTCCCGACCGTTACTTTCAACGCAATCCACAGGTAGCTGGCATCGTTGGTCAGCGTTGCCGAAACCCCACTTGGCAGAGAAGAAATGATGAAGCTGCCCGCACCCGCAAGGCTGCCGTATTTTATGAGCGGATACACCCCGCCTGAATTAACCACGCTATTACTAATGGCAATATTACACGTCCCAGTTAGTGTCACGGCCCCGGCGGCGGTTATCACCGGTATAGTAGCGCTGGCCACGCTGTTAAAGAACAATGTGGTCGGACCCCCGGTGGTTCCCAAGGTCAGATTATTTACTGACGCTGTGTTGGTGGTGATATTGTTGGTCACTCCAAGAGTTTTACCATCACTTACCACAAAGCTGCTGTTACCAGCTTGGGCCGTGGAGATGACCAAGGTGCCATTGCTGACGGTGGTGAGGCCGCTGTAGGCATTCGGGCCGAGCAACGTCAACGTGCCGGTACCAACCTTGTTAAGAGAAAGCGTGCCACCGTTATCTTGGAATGAGCCGGAGAACGTATCGTTCAATCCCAGCGCACCAACCTCAACTGTGTTAACAAACGCACCATTTTCAGAAAGATAGCCAGCGCCGGAAATCGAACCAAAACTAATTGTTCCGCTATTGAACTGAATTGCGGTGCGCGTGAGGTTTTGCGCCTGATTAAAAATCCAGCGTGCGCTGGCACTGCCAGCGGTATTGGTGGTGAAGCGCGTAATCGAATTCACATTGTTTTGATCCTGATAGGTTCCGGTAAAACCACTGTTATCACCATTGAGGTAAAGACTCTGCACCGCGCTTGATCCACGGGTGATGGTGCCGCTGCCGGTGAAACCTCCGTTGAGGCTGAAGTTATTGGCGCTTGCATTGTCAATTACGGAAGTTGTGCCAGCTTGGGCGAAGATGTTGTTGGCAATCGTGATTGTTGCGTTGTTAAACAATGTGCCTCCGGCCAAGGTGATGACTCCCATGCCGGCACCAGCATTGTTCCCCAGTGTCACTGATCCGTTGCTGACGGTCAAACCACCACCAAAGGTGTTGGCGGAAGGGAGCGCCAAGTCACCGGTGCCAACTTTGATCAGGGCGAGATTCGTGCCCCCCGAGTTCTGCACGAGCACGCCACTGAGAGAGATGGTGTCGTTGTTGTTGCCAAGGGTCAAGGTTGACGCATTCGTGGCGGAAGTGTTGTCTACCGTGCCCGCACCGCCCAACAAATTATTGATGGTAGCATTGGTCCCGTTAAGGTCCAACGTCCCCGCAAGAATGATATTACCTTTGCCACCACCATTGGGAAGGGCGGCGCTGTTTCCAACTTTCAATGTGCCATTAACGGTTGTATCGCCCGCATAACTGTTCGAGCCAGAAAGCGTCACTACGCCACTCCCAATCGTTAATGCACCTGAACCCGATATGGCTCCGGCCAAGGCAATGCCCGCACCACCGGCGTCATTGACTATCTCAGGCGCGCCCAAGCTCACCGGCATGGTCAAAATCTGCGGACTGCTGGAATCATTCTCAAGGGTGCCGTTAAGTATCAATGCAGTGCCGGACGAGTCTGTGATGGTGAAGCTACTTGCCGCGCTATCAAATGTCAGACCAGTCACCGTATAATTGTTGTTCATGTTTGCGGTTGTCTGCGTGCTGCCGGTGAAAATGACACTGTCGCCATTGAAGCCCGGCGGATTATTGCCCACCCAGTTTGTGCCATTACCCCAGGTGTTATCCACCGCCAATCCATCCCAAGTTACCGTTGCGGCGGTCACGGTTAAGTTTGCTGAATTCGCACCTGAGAGCGGCTGCGTATCGCGGGCTGCCACCGTGATCGAGTCGCTGCCCACCAGCGCGCCGGCACCCACCGTGGCCGTGTAAGAGTAATTGCCGCCACCCAAATTGTTCATTATTTGGGATGCCGCTCCACCAATCGAACTCAAATTGGCCGAGACATTGGTAATTGTCCCAGCGCCAGCCGACACGGTCGCATAAACAGTCACTGTTTGCCAGCGAGCTGCTGTCGTTGAGCCGTCCAGCGTATTGGTTACAATCACGCTCGTCACTACCGGGGCGGCTGATGCCGAGTAATGCAGCACGATATTGTTGCCGCTCTTCTGAACCGAGTAGTGGCTGGCATTGGCGGGTGCCGTTCCATCAAACACGACGCTAGGTTGAGCGGACATCGAGGCCGTGCCGGCGACATTAAAAAGGACGTAATCAGCGGTTTGATCCAGATTGGCCGAACCGTTCAAGGAATTGATATGAAGAGTGCTGCTGCTACCCAACGTGAGATTGCCACCCACCGCGATCTGATCATTGCCGCTGGAATGACTCGTGCTTAAGTCGAAATAAACGGTTGCACCGTTGCTCAAGTTGAGGTTGTTTGCGAACGCCAAAGTGCCGACCACACCGATGGTCCCTGGAACGATTGACGAGCCAATGCTGGCCGTGGCCACCGCGCCAGTAACCGTGCCGCTGCCCAACAGGGTCTGGCTGCTGCCTAACGTATAAGCGACACCAGAAACATCGAAGGTCGCTCCGCCGGCAACGTTGATATGAGCGGACGCACCGATGTTGCCACTAGCGGTCAAGGCCAATGTCCCGGCGTTGATGACGGTGTTGCCGGTATAGGTATTGCCCACGCTTAACTTGATTTTGCCAGGCCCGGCGAAGGTCACCGTCTCTCCATTGTCCGCGCTGCTAATTACGCCCGAGATGGTCAAAGCATTGGTGGTCGCACTGGCGACTTGCGTAACCGAGAGGCTCTGGTTCAAGGCAATATTGCCGGAGAAGGTCGAATTCGTGTCCGTGCTGCCGCCGATGGTATAGACGCTGGAGTTACCCCCGGTAAACGCTCCCACCGTAATGGCGCGGCCTACAGTAAAGCCGCCGCCGATAAGCAGGGACGCATTAAAGCTGCTGCTCAGGCTGTTTGCATCACCCAAGGCTATTGGGCTGCTTGCATTGCCAAAGGGTCCGGTGGCACTGGCAAGCGCATTATTGCTCGCAACTAGGGATCCATTCTCAATTGTCGTCAGGCCGCCGTAGCTACTCAGTCCGGTCAAGGTTAAAGCACCGGTGCCAACCTTCGTCAAAGCAATAAGGCTGGTTCCATTTGCGTTTAGAGTCCCACCAAAAGTCGTGCTTGTATTCAGTGCACCCACACTCATGGTAACAGTGGAGTTAGCCGTGTTATTTTGCCAGTTATTGGCAGAGCCGGAAAGGGAGCCAAAACTGATTGTTCCGGAGGCGGGTAAACCGAACCGCGTGCGCGTGGCAGTGGGGTTGCTCATCACCCATGCCGCGTTGGCGCTGCCTGCAGAGGCGCTGTTGAAACTGATCGCCGCATTGGCAACGAGATTGCTAAACGTGCCGGTAAAACCACTGTCGTCGCCGCCGAGCGAGAGTGTGGCGGCGTTGTTGGGCGCGTTATAGAGAATACTGCCGCTGCCCAAGATATTGCCATTAATGTTCCAATTGAAACTGTTAAAGGTTTGTATGATTGAGGACGCCGTCACATTGATGTTGTTGGCAATGGTGCCGCCGCTGACACCGGCGTTGAGCGTGCCGCCGTTAAGCGTGATTGTGCCAGTGCCGACAGGTCCGCTGGTGACCGTGCTGCCAGCAGTGGATGGAGTAGAACTGGCCGCAACATTTAGCGAGCCTGAATTGACGGTAACACCGCCGCTAAAAGTGCTCGCGCCGCTGCTCAAGGTCAGCGTGCCCGTCCCCGAAGTATTAGTCATTGCGCCAGTGCCGGAAATGGCGCCAGACAAGGTTTGCAACGCTGAACTATTATAGCTCAATGCGCCATTGTCAACGATGGCGGCGGAATAGGCGCCACCGCCCAACTGGCCGGCGCCACCAATCGCGAGCTGACCTGCTGAAATCGTTGTCGGGCCGGTGAAGGTATTCACGTTTGAAAAGGTCAGGGAACCGCTCCCAGCCTTGGTCAATCCAGCACTGCCAGCAATCGCCAGTCCAGTGATGGCGTAGTTTTTTGAATTGGTCGCATAGATGCCCGACGGCTGGACGATAATCGCGTTGCTCACAACGAACGGACCGGCTCCGGCCGGCGTGTCATCAAAGCGCACAAAGTCAGTTTGCGAAAAGAGATTTCCGGGCAACCCATTGGTCCAGTTGGGGGTGCTGGCATCCCAGTTGCCATTGCCGGCAGTCCAGATGTCAATATCCACATTCGTCAAATTGTAGTAAAGCACGCCTCCGCTTGCGCTCACGAAGCCATGAAGGTGCGGCGGCTGGGAACCAATCACAACTGTGCCACCGACATAGTTGTTGATGAGGGCATAAGCGTTGGTGAAACCGGGACAACTATTGATATTGATCGTAGCGGTGCCACTGATCGTGAAACTGCCGGGATTGACTGGCGCCACGTCCGGATTGTTAACGTCCAACCGAAGAGTCGCTCCGGTGCTGCTACCCACAGTCAAGGCCGATGGCGATAACTGACTCACCCCGGCGAGCGTGACGCCGAGCGTCGCCCCGTCGTTGACAGTAACCGCACCGCCGGCGGCCGACTGCGCGGTGCTGACCACCAACGTCCCGTTGCTGACCGTGGTGGTGCCGCTGTATGTATTCGCACCGGAAAACGTTTGCACGCCGGAACCAATTTTGACGATGTTCAAAGCGCCACCAACGTCACCACCATCACGAATGGTGCCAGAGAAAGTCGCGGTGGCATTCCCGTCACCGAGGATCAATGTTCCACCGTCCTGAACAAAGGGTGCCGAACCCTGGCTGCTCAAACCATTTATGGTTTCGCTATTGCCATACAGGTCGAGAATTGCACTCGCGTTGTTATTGAGAATAACGTCTCCGTAACCAGCCCCGCTGGGGATCACCTCGGCAGTGCCAACATCAACTTTTTCACTGACAATCAGGAGATTTCCGCCCCAATTGTTGGCGGGGTTGAAAAGCATCACCTGGCCGCCCGCCGTGCCGTCACCGATGGTAAAATTGTAATTTCCGGTAATCTGGCCCTGAAGCTGCATGCCGGTGGCATTACGCGGGCTGACTGCGGCATCGGTCAATAAAGTGATCGTCCCCGTTAGAACAGTATTGGCCGTGCCGAGCCGGATGGCCGAAGGCGTGTCACTATAAGTCGTGGAGGCGCCGGAAATATTGAAGTTGTTGGCATAAGTGCCACCAGCGGCCGGCGCGAGCCAGGCTTGTCCATTATTCAGCACTGTAACCGGACCCGAACCAAAGCCGTTGAGATTCACCACCTGAATGCGGCCAGAACTGATGATAGTTCCTCCACTGTAAGTATTGGGCGCATTTAGGCTGGCTGTATTGTTGGCACCTGTTGCGCCTAACGCACCAATGGATAACTTGACAGCCCCGCTGCCATTATCCGCTATGACGGAATTGAAGTTCACGGCGCTGGTCGTGAAGTTCAGGACATTAATTTCCCCGGGCGTAACACCGTCCCCATTGCCGGCGGTAATTATCCCATTCCCGACTGTGTCACCCAGCGTAACCGCCGCCTTTCCGGTTCCGATCATAACGCCACCGTTGGCACCAAAAGCGAGGGTTTGCGCGGCCCCAATGTTGAGGGTTTCAGCGGTCGTGAAGTTTTGAAGCAGCGTATTGATCGTGGTCAAACCCGTCGCCGCCAGCGTGGCCGGCCCGGTTCCAGAATTAAGCCGGACGTTTGACGTGGCACTGGACACAATCGCAGCATTCAATGCTACACTGGTATAACTGGCGCTAGGATAGGCGATAATATTGCCGGCTCCGTCATTGGCCGCGTAATCGGTGCTGCTGAATGCCGCCCAACCGCCAAGAATGCCACTGGCCCCGTTAGCCGCCGCCGTCGTGATGGCATTCACCCCGGAAACAAACGTGCCGCCATTGGTAATAATATTAACCATGCCGCCGGAATTGCGCGTGATGCCGCCCACCGCCAGCAGGACATTTTTTCCACCCGTTTGCGTGGTGCTGACGATCTCCGATCCTTTGTTAAAGGTGACACCACTGACAGCCTGCGTTACGGCAACCGAACCATTGCCCGTCACGTTGAAAGTTGGCAGCCCAGCCGTGTTGACCGTGCCATACATGGTGGAAACGGCACCCATGACCAGCGGGCTGGCAGAGTTGATGATGTTCGTTGCGGGTGCCCCGGACTGGGTAAAGTCGAGCTTCAAAGTCCCGTCGTTGACAATGGTGCTTCCCGTGTAACTGTTCGTGCCGCCGAGCGTCAACTGGCCGGCACCGGTCTTGGTCAAGCTATTGCCGGCACCGCTGATGGCGGCATTGTTCGTCACGGTTGCAGATACGTCAATCGTGCCGCCACCGCTGCCCAGCGTGATGCTGCGATTCGAATTGATAATGCCAGCCGAGGTCACGCGCAAGGCTCCGCCATTAAGCGCAATGCCGCCCGGCTTCACCGATCCCGGCACCGCTCCCAATCCGACATCTGCCGAAACGGCAAGCGTGCCGCTGCTGATCACTACCGGCCCGGTGAAGGAGTTCGATGCGCTCAACGTGAGCAGCCCGCTGCCAGTTTTTGTAAGCCCAAAGCCCGTTCCGCCGGTTTCGGAAATGGCGTTGGTCAGCCCCAGCGAACCCGGATAAGGGACAACATTAACTACGCGCGATCCAGTCAACGCGAGCGGCAGGCCGATGGTCTGCGCATTAAGCGAATTGTTGTTGGTGATGTTACCAGCAAGGTTAAGAACATTGCCGCCCAAAACAAATGGCGAAGCACCCACATCGAAAGTGATGTTGTTAAACACCGTGTTCGCGGCAAAATCATTGTTGGGATTAAGACCAAGGCCAACCGGACCATCGAAGAACAGCGAATCGCTCGCTACCGGCGCGACCCCGGCGAGCCAGTTGCCTGAACTGCTCCAGTTGGCACCTGCTTTTCCAGCCCAAGTGTCATTGGCGGCCTTGACCGCGCTGACTGCCATAAAACAGGCAGACATTAGAGTGCAAAGTCTGCGTAACTGCACGCAAAGATTTATTCCGCTGGACGTTGCTTGGTCGGTTGTTTGTTTGGTTTTCATGGATGGATGGATGGGTTGAACACTGGATTTTAACGGCATAAATTGGCTGTGATTAAATCTGTTTCGGCTTATTGTTTTCAATGTCGCATGCGTGGCCGCTAGCGACAATAAATGGTTTGGTGAACCTGTTAAGCAGGTTTCAATCCAACGACTTATAGGATTCACCAAAATGTTTCGCCGCACTTCAGCTCGCGGCTCAAAGCTTCCATGAGAAAATAGTCGCCCCAACTGGAATAGGCCGCTTTGTCCCCATAGGCGCTTTTGAGCACACCGGGACAGAGTTCATTGAAATCGAGATAACTTTCACTGCAAACACGTTCGAGCAGCGCGTTCTTGGCCTTCAAAAGGCCTTTGTCAGCCGCATGATGTTTCGCCAGTTCCTGCAAACCGCACGCTGTAATCGTTGCCGCGGAGGAATCGCGGATGGGGGCGGCGTCCGCAGGCAGGCGGAAATCCCACACCGGCACCACCTCGCGATCCAATTGCGCCACGAACATCCTTGCCAGTCGCAACGAGGCATCCAGATACTTTTTATTTCGTGTGTAGGTGTAACTCAAGGCAAACCCGTAAATCGCCCAGGCGGCGCCACGCGCCCAATAGGAATCCACGCCTCGGCCACAAAAGTTTTCGGCGCCAATGGGCTTGCCGGTTTGCGGATGGAACCGATAGGCGTGCCAGAGCGAATTATCCGGACGGATAAAATACTTCAGCACCATGTCTGCATGGCGCACGGCAATATCGCCATACTTTATGTCGCCACTCTCCTTACCGGCCCAATACAGCAACGGCAGGTTCATCATGCAGTCCACGATGCACATATTATCCGTCTGCACTGTTGCCTTCACGATAGGAGAATCTGATTCATCCATGCGTCCCCACGCCCGGATGAAATCACCTTTCGCATTAAACCGCTGTGACAGCACCTCGGCCGCCCGCAAGCCGACGTCACGGTGTTGCCTGTCGCCGGTCAGTTTATAAAGCGCCACGGAATACAGCGAATAAAGGAAGCCGAGGTCGTGTTGGGTGTCCAGATAGCATGTGAACACTTTCTCGCGGTAGGGTGGCGCGAGCCGCAGGACTTGATCCAAGAAGTATTCGTCTTTGGTTTCCTGCCATGCGATCAATGCCATGCCAGTAAAAAATGAAGAGGTCCAATTCCCGATCTCGTAGAAGCCTTCGGTAAAATTGAAATAATTGCCATCCAAGGCCCAGGCAGCTGATTTCGGATCGTCCGCCAGGCGTTTGATGTTGCCGCGTGTCTTGCGAATGCATAGCTGAAGGGCGGCGGCGAGGTGCTCATTAACCGGATCTGCAACTCTAAGAGCCGGTCTGAAAATCGGAATTGGGCTTTTCATGCTCATCCTCATCGTCAGTTTTGGCTGGTTTTTGGAGCATGAGGATGACGACGAGAATGATTCAATCCCGTGTGAATTTTCAGACCGGCTCTAACGATTATGCCGCCGTTGGCAGCCTTGACAGTGTGCACGGCACATTACTTACCTTCAGAAAGTGGAAACAACAATCAACGTTTTGGTGAACCTGTTAAGCAAGAAGCCCCGGCAGCAGCCGGATTGTCGCCCTGCGAGCGTTCATCTTTGACTTGCGTTACACGTCACCGACGAGGCGGCAGAGTTTTGCCGTCCTGCCAGCGGCTCTCCACCAGAATCCGGCAGGGATCAGACTGCTCACCCCGTTCGTTCAAGCTGATTTGCTTGACGAGCATTTCCGACGCGATTTGGCCGATGGCCTTGGAATGCTGGTCAATCCCCGCATCGACCAAGGTGTCGTTGAGACTGGTTCCTGCCACAGCGACGTCTTTCGGGATCCGATAACCCAATTCAACCAAATAAGAAGGCACATCAGGGAAACCGTTTAAAATGGCATCCGGTTGGTATCGTTTCATCCATTGATCCAATGAAGTCTTGAATTTGGCAACGCCTTTTGGCGATTGCCGCAAATCTGTTGTCATCGGGGGTATTTCCGGATTCAGTTTAAATAGTTTCTGCGCCCACAAGTATCCCCCGACAAAGTTGCCGCCCATAGAATGATCATGTGCCCCGCTGTAAACCAGCCCGATTCGTTCATAACCGTATTCCTTGATTTTTTTGATGGCCATCACCATGGCGCGCTGGTGGTCGGCGGTTACTACGTTTGAATCAGGCCTTGGCACCGATATCCCAAAACGGATCACGGAAAATTTATCCCAGTCAAAGCCACCCCATTCCACCTTCATTCGCCCATGAGGAGGGATCAGCAGCCCCAATACTCCGCGCTCCAGCAGCCTCTGTTCGGCAAGTTTGCCAGGCAAATCTGTCGGCCATCTGAATTCTTCCAACTTGTAACCCAGACGCTTGGATGCTGCTTTTGCTCCGCGCCAATATTGTTCAAACTCATAATAACTCCGCAAAAGTTCCGGTTTGTCCCAATGATTCAGCCAAGCAATCGCGCCTTGAAATCGGTTTGTCTTGGTCGCATGCCGATATTCCGCCAACCGGCTGAGAAAGGGATCTCGGACATATCTCATTTCGCCAGCGACTCGCTTGATCGTGTCTCGCATCGCTTGCGAAACCCGGGGATTGTCCCGCAAAGCCATCGAAACTGCGGTCTTCGTGACGCCCACCTTCGCAGCTATGTCCTTCAATGTGATGCGCATCTAAAAAATAGGCTGGGCCAACGGCTTCGGCGGCAGGGAATTTCCATCCTTCCATCGGCTCTCGACCAGAATGCGGCAGGGATCGCGTGGCTCGCCGCGTTCATTCACGTTGATTTGCTTCACCAGCATCTCAACCGCGATTCGGCCAATCGCTTCCGGGTGCTGGTCAATTCCCGCATCAACTCCCGGCAAATCAAACACCGTCGTTCCGGCCACTGCCAGGTCTTGTGGAATGCGAAAGCCAAGCTCGCGCAGCATCGTCGGCACTTCAATGTCAGCGGTCAATATGGCATCCGGATTGGATTTATCGAGCCACTGTTTCAAGGCCGCATTTTGCCGGGACAATTCGTCCTTGGTCCGAGCATTCAAAAAAGTCATCAGCGGCGGAAATGGCTTCTTCAAACCTAACAACTTCTGCGCGTAGAAAAAGCCGCTCAAAAAGTTGCCCCCCAGACGCTCATTAAATTCCTCGTTGATTGTCATTCCAATCCGCTGATAGCCGTATGCACGGATTTGTTTGACCGCCATCACAATCGCGCGAAAAACGTCCGAGGTCACCGTGTTCGAATCCGGATTCTGCACGGATATTCCAAAACGGATGACGGAAAATTTATTCCAATCGAAGTCCTCCCAATCCAGCAATTCGTGGTGCGGCGGAATCAAGACCCCGTCAATGCCGCGCGCCAGCAAGATGCGTTCAAGCCGTTTTGGAGTGCAATCACGCTCCCAGCGAACTTCATCCAGACGATAACCAAATTGCGAAGCCGCCTGAACGGCCCCCAGCCAGTAACCGTTGAACTCCTTGAATTGAAGCAGTCGTTTCGGGTCTTTCCAATGATTGACCCAGGCCAGAACCCCGTGCGACTTGACCGGCAGACGTTCCCGACTGTGCGCCGCCAGACCGGAAAGGAACGGATCCGGCGTATATCCCATTTCCTTGGCCACTCGTTGGATCTCATATCGGCGGGCGAGGGAAACCCCATGGCAATTGCGGAGAGCCATCGAAACGGTGGTCTTGGCCACACCAACCCGTTTCGCAATGTCTGACAATGTGACGCGCATAAGGTTAGGCTTCGTCAAACAATGCCAAAAACCAACCGTCATTCAAGCTGAATTCCAGCCATCAACCAGCCTATCACCAAAATGATCGAAATAACCGTCGAGTCAGGAACCCGCCAGCAGGACGGCTGTCGAACCGCAGACGCTGGTCGGAAGCGCTGGTCTGCCGGATTTGGAGCACAAAGTTTGCATTTTTGACCGGGCAGCCGTGGATCGAGTCGAATCCAGCGTTTGGGAATGTGGTTTGCTTTATAGAAACCATTTGATTTCCGGTGCGTCTTGGAAGGGATGAGCGAGCAAGCGGCAAAGCAAGCGAGGGTGGAACCAGTGGCGGCTGGGCGGGAAGCATCTGGCCGATTACGGTTCAGCCCGCAGCCGGCATGATTTCACGCAGCGCCAGTTGATGACTGCTTGATTCTGCGGGCGTATTTGAAGACCACTTACCGTGGTGTGTTGGAGTTGCTCTCCGTCAGCCCGAACTTGCGGGAAGCGTTGGGAATGCAGGACAAATTCATCCACGACGCGGCAGCCAGCCCCCAGCTCCGGGAGGCTGTTTTTTTGCCATTCATCCAACAACTTTTTCACGACTAAACTTCCGCATTGGACGTGCCAAGGAAACGATGCGGTCACGAAATGCACGCGAGGCATCCTTTTCATTCAAGCGAAATTCCTCGGTTTCGTTGGTTGGAACGGTGTTTGCCATGGACCTCCCAAGTTGAATAAAAGACAATTTTAGACCGGAACTGCGAAGTAGGTCGCAGGGAGTTTTGCTTTCTTTAGTGCAAACCGCTAAAAAAATGACAGAAAAATCGGCTCCGCATCGGAAAGCTGGTTAATCACCGCCATATGGGAAGTTCGTGCTGGAACGACTTCGCGAGACGTAAGTGGCAGTGGGTCGCCCGGCTCGGGGGTTGCGGAGGCAGCCACCCACCAAAACTGCTGGAGACTCAGAACGAGGTGTGCTACTTGACTTTTGCCAGCCCGGCCCAAGTTGCAGCGTTTACTTCGACCACCACGATGCCATATTTTTTTCCGATTTTGTTGGCGACGCTTTTCCCAGTCGCAAACACCTGGTCGCGGGTCAATTCGGTGATCAGATAATACTCCGCCGTCGGCAGGTGATAAATTGACCCGTCATCGGCCGTGATGGTTCTTTTGAATTCTTCAGCTTCCATGGCCGCGTGCAGCTTCTGATAATCCACTTCACTGGCATCGTGAAGTTCTATCCGGGTCATATAGGTGGCGGCCATAAGCTGGTTGGTTTGGGGTGAGTGTTATTCGAGTTCAGAAAATCCAGCCGTCATAAAAGGGCCAGGAAAAGCTGCGTTTTGCCGTCGGCTTTCCCTTCCAGCAGTCGGGAAATGCTGTTTTTCCGAAAGGCGCCGAAAAAAACTGCGGTCAGGGAGTGTTGTTTTGCCGGAGTTAATGGCTTTGCGTTTCGTAATTGAATTATGTTCATGCTCTGTTGAAAACATCCGCGACTGCAATGGATCGCCTAACGGCGAAGGGTGTAAGCCAGCACTTTGAAGGCGGCTTCGGCCAGCAGTTGACTTGGTTTGCGGGAGGTCAGGGTTGAACCCATCGTCCGTTTCAGCCCG
>CAJAQO010000158.1 GCA_903944085.1 uncultured Verrucomicrobia subdivision 3 bacterium | reverse complement strand
GGAAGTGAGCTACGAAACCGAGGGACAACCCATCGTGGCACTGGCCGATCATGTCATCACCGGCGAAGCGGATCTGAAATTTGCCGAAGTGTGCCGGGAGTTTGTAGCGGCAGGCATCCTGCCTGCCGTAGAGCCGGGCTTTCAGCCCGGCGGAAAAAACTATCCGCCATCCATACGTCCCCGAATATTTGGCAACACGGTAAAATCCGTCCGTCTTTTTCCGGGCGGCAAGGATGCTCGCCCTCTACGTCAGGCAGGGATGCCTGACGCCACCTCGCGTGGTATCGTTAATCCGCCCGTTCGTCCACCCCATATTGCCTTTGGCCGGGTCTTTGCCGCCGGCCACCCAGGCGCACGGCCACCGGTGTAGCGGCAGGCATCCTGCCTGCCGTAGAGCCAAGGCTTCCAGCCCGGCGGAAAAAACCATCCGCCATCCATACGTCCCCGAACATTTTGCAACGCGGTAAAATCCGTCCGTCTTTTTCCGGGCGGCAAGGATGCTCGCCCTCTACGTCAGGCAGGGATGCCTGACGCTACGGAGCGCGCCCGCCCTAACTGTCATTTCCGGCGGCGCGCCCGCAGCCGTTGATTTTATGATAACGCCAAGGTGCAAAGGTGCTGAGACGCAAAGATTTTTTGGTATTCCCCGCGCCTTGGCGTCTTGGCATCTTGGTGTCTTGGCGTTTCTTCAGTCGCCGCTCTGGTTGCTTAACGGTTGGGCGACGATGCTTAATTCATCGGTGACGTTTCCTATTACGTCGGCAACGTTACTATTCATTTTGGTGACGCTTCCTTTTATATTGGCGACGTTGCTTTCCATTTCGGTGGCGTCTCTTTTCATTTCAGCAACGATTCTTTCCATTTCGGCGGCGTCGCCATTCATTTCGGCAACAATTCTTTTTATTTCGGCGAAGTCTCTTTTCATTTTTGGTAATGGTTTCCTTCGCGCGAAGATCGCGAAGATTGCGATGGAAAGAAGTTTTTCCCTTCGGTCTTCTTCGCGTCCTTCGCGCGACGTGAAATATCTTTTCAAAGCAAACCACAGCCTCATTTCGGCGGCGTTCCCCAAACGGAGTCGGATGGATTCAGATGTTTGAATCATGGCTGCAGAATGCTCTGCCTGGACGTTTCGTAGAGCCGCAGCTTTCCCCATAAAAAAAGCGGCGGAGCCTAAGCTCCGCCGCCTTTTCGAAACGGATGATTACCAGAACTTGATATAGAACAGGACGACGCAGCCGACAACAATCAAGCTGAGGACGACGTCCAGCGCATTCCAACTGGCCTTGGTGGCGGCCTTCTCCGCCGCAGTGGCACCATACCAGGTGAACTTGATGGTCTTCGGGTCCGGTGCCTGGGTCATGAGACTGATGATGACCATCAGCACGGCGGTGAGCACAAACAGCCCTTCGCAGTAATAGAGCCAGTGAATGTTCCAGAAGTCAAACATGATGGCATTGTGCGCGGCCTTGATGGGGGCGATGCCGGCGTTGTATTGATCCAAGGTGATGACCTTGTGATACAGATCGCCCTTGAGCTTGGTCACGGCGTCGGCGTCGTTGCGCATGATGAGGTCGGCCGCGAGGCGGCCAAAGCCGCCCAACATGCCGATGACGAAAGCCCACAAGGCGGCGGGAGCCGTGGCGCGTTTCCAGAACACGCCCATGCCGAAGAGGACGGCGATGGCGGGCGAGAGATAGCCCTGCACATTCTGGAGATAAACGTAAAGCGGCATGTGCAGGTTCTTGATGACCAGCACCCAGCAGATGCCGATGAAGACAATGACCGCCGTGGCGATGCGCCCCACGATCACTTCGGTTTTGCCGGAGGCGTTGGGATACCATTCGCGATAAAAGTCCATGGTGAACAGTGTGGCGGAGGCGTTGAACTTGGAGCCGAGCGAGGCCATGAGCGCCACGATCATGCCGCACGCGACCATGCCGCGCAAACCATGCGGCAGAATTTGGGCGACGAGCGAAGTGTAGGCGGCATCACCGCTGGTGCTGAAGCCGACGCCGGGCGTCTTGGTCAGCGCAAAGGCAATCATGCCTGGCACAAGGAAGATGAACACCGGCGTCAGCTTGAAGAAGCCGGCGAGGATGGTGCCGCGACGGGATTCCTGCTGGTTCTTGCCGGCGAGCACGCGCTGGACAATGTATTGGTCAGTGCACCAATACCAGAAGCCAATGATGGCGGAGCCGGGCAAGATCGCCAGCCAGGGCCAGTCGGGATCGTTGATGGAACGGACGAGGTGGACATTGTCGCCAACGGTCGAAAGGGTCGTGTGCCAGCCGTCAATCAAGCTGCCATGCCCCAGGACGCGCAGGCCCATGTAAAGGATGCAGACCGAACCAAAGATCAGCACCGGGGATTGCAGCACGGCGGTATACATGATCACGCGCATGCCGCCAAACACCGTGTAAAGACCGGTGGTGAAAGCCAGGCCCAGGGCGATGGCCCAGAACACGTCAATCTGGTGGCCGAAGAGGTTGATATGATCCACGTTCAACAGCGTGCGGATGACGACATCGCCGGCGTAAATCGTGGCGGCAATCTTCGTCAGCACCAAGCTGGCCATCGTCAGCAAGCTCAGGACATTTCGCGAACCGCGGCTGAAGCGGAGTTCGAGAAATTCCGGCATGGTGAAAACTTTCATGCGATCATACAGCGGCACGAACGCCCAGCCCAGGATCAGAATCCAGTAAGCGTGCATTTCCCAGTGGGCCATCGCCATGCCGGTGGCAAAACCGGCACCGGCCAGACCGACGAGATGTTCGGAACCGATGTTCGAGGAGAAGATCGAGGAGCCGATCTGCAGCCAGTTCGCATCGCGGCCCGACAGGAAGTAATCCTTGCCGGACTCGTTCTTCTTGCGCATCGAGAACCAGATGGTCACGAGCATGCCGACGGCAAACAAGATGATCACCGCCACGTCCAAACCGTTGAACACGGTCCCATTCATTCCGCCGGCCACCGCCGACGCGGCGAGGGCATTGGTCGCCAACGCCACGCTGTTGGTTATTTCATTCATAACATTTTGGTTTTCCAGTCTGATTGATCATTCAACGCTGAATTTATAGACGATGGTGTTATGAAACGTCTGGCCGGGCTTGAGTTCGACCGACGGGAAATTAGGTTTGTTCGGCGAGTCGGGATAATGTTGCGGCTCCATGCAGAACGCATCGTGAATCTTGTAAACTGCACCGCCCTTGCCGGTGATGGTGCCGTCGAGGAAATTGCCGGCGTAAAATTGCAGACCGGGTTCATCGCTCCACACTTCCAGCACGCGGCCGCTGGTCGGTTCCACGACGCGCGCCTGCAGGCCAAACGCGCCGAGCGGTTTGTTGATGACCCAGTTGTGGTCATAGCCAGGGCCATATTGCAGAATGGGATTCGGATCGTTGATGCGGGTGCCGATGGCCGTCGGCGTGCGAAAATCAAACGGCGTTCCCGTCACGTCGGCAAATTTGCCGGTCGTGATCAGACCGCTGTCCACCGGCGTGGTCTGGTCAGCGTTGATATAAACCACGTGGCCGAGAATATCGCCGTTCCCCTGCCCTGCGAGATTGAAATAGGAATGATGCGTCAGGTTCAGCACCGTCGGCTTGTCAGTCTTCGCGGTGTATTCCAATTTCAGTTCATTGTTTTCGGTCAACGTATAAATCGCGGTGACTTCGAGGTTGCCGGGATAACCTTCTTCGCCGTCCTTGCTCACATACGCCAGCGCCAGTTGCGGCCCGTGAACGCCGACGGAGGATTTCGCCGTCCAGACGACCTTGTCGAAACCTTTCAGCCCGCCGTGCAAGGCGTTTGCGCCGTTGTTCGTGGCCAATTGGTAAGTCGTGCCCTGGAGTGTGAATTTGCCGGCACCGATGCGGTTGCCGTAGCGGCCCACGAGCGCGCCGAAATACGGCGTCTTGTCCAAGTAGCCTTGCAGTTGGTCATAGCCGAGCACGACATCGGCAAACTTGCCGTGCTTGTCCGGCATCGAAAGTTTTTGCACGATGCCGCCATAAGTCAAAATGCGCGCCTCGGCACCTTTGGAATTATGCAGCGTGTAGATTTCAACCGCCTGACCTTCGGACGTTTTGCCAAAGTCGGCCTTCGTGATGGTGGATAATTTGGAGGGAGACATAGTTTCGCAGCCTACTAGGCAGACTGTCAGCAGTCCAGCCGCCATTGTTTGTGTGATGTGATGGTTCATATCGGTGTTTTGTTTGTTTCAGGGATTTTGGATCGGTTGCACAACGCTTTCCGCGACCGTCAAAATGGTTCCATGCCGGATGCCTTTTGGAAAAGACAACGTCGGCGAAATGTCATGCCATGCTTTCAGGTCCGTGGATTTAATCGCGCCATAGTATTTGGGATTGCTGTAATGGTCAAAATAGATATAAAACTCGCCGCCGATTTTTATAGCCGTCGGCCCTTCCACCCAGTCCGTCGAAATCGGCTCGCTGGCCGGACCGAATGGCCCTTCCGCGCTGTCGCCAATCGCGATGCGCAAATTTTTCCTCACCGGATTCTTCGTCTCATCCTTGACGATCAGATAATACTTGCCGGCATCCGCCAGCATCGTCGCGTCAATCACATTGAAGCCGCCGTCATACAATAATTTAGTCGGCGTGAAATTCGTGAAGTCCTTTGTGGCGACGTAATAAATCCGGTGGTTGTGGTCGCCGGAATTTTCCGTCTCCGGAAATTTTCCTGGAATCGTTGTGGCCCAGAAAATCAACCACTGGCCTTTCGCCGCGTCATAAAACAGTTCCGGTGCCCAGACATTTCCCGCCGTCGGCTCATGCTCCATGACCGGAATCGCCTGCTCTGCTGACCAGTGGATCAAATCCTTTGAACTCGCGTAGCCAAACACCGGCGGCCGACCCCAGCTCGTCGTCCACACCAGACGAAACACGCCGTCCGGCCCTTGCCGCAAACAGGGATCGCGCATCAGCTTGCCGCCCACCTGCGGTTCCAAAAACGATTTGCCATTCGGTGGTTTCAATTCCGTCCAGTTCAAACCGTTCGTGCTGGTGGTCAAAAACAAACCGGCCTGCCCATTCGGCTCGCGGAAAAAGGAAAACAGAAAAACGCTGTTGGTGTCGGCGGCGAAACCCGTTGCCACCAGACAGCCAAACAACATTCCGGCCACGATCCGCAGCCGCCGGGAGGTCCGACTTTGATTGTCGAGTGATGGAGGTTTCATTTCTGTCCGTAATAAGCCCCCGCGCCGTGCTTGCGGAGAAAATGTTTGTCGAGCAAAGCGGATTGCATCGGCGGCGTCTTGGGATTGATGCGCAACGTCTCGCTCGCCAGCCGCGCGATGAATTCCAGCACCACCGCATTGTGAACCGCGTCATGTGCGTCTTTGCCCCAGGTGAACGGCCCGTGGCTCGCCACCAGCACCGCCGGATGCTGCGCCGGGTCGAACTTTAATTTCTTGAACGTCTCCACAATGACGTCGCCGGTGTTCGCCTCGTAATCTTTTTTGATCTCCGCCGGCTTGAGTTTGCGCGTGCAGGGCACGTCGCCATACCAGTAATCCGCCTGCGTCGTGCCGTAGCTCGGCAAAGTTTTGCATGCCTGCGCCCACGCCGTCGCGTAAAGGCTGTGCGTGTGAACCACGCCGCCGATGCCCGGAAACGCGCGATACAAAACCAAGTGCGTCGGCGTGTCGGAACTCGGCTTCAAATTGCCTTCGACCACTTTGCCGTCGGCGAGCGAAACGACGACCATGTGTTCCGGCTTCATGCCGTCGTAAGGCACGCCGCTGGGCTTGATGACCATCAAGCCGCGCTCGCGGTCAACGCCGCTCACATTGCCCCACGTCTGGATGACCAAGCCTTCGGCCACCAGGTCCAAATTGGCTTTGCAGACTTCAGCTTTTAATTTTTCCAACATAAAATTTATTTTTTAACCACGGATGGACACGG
>CAJAQO010000157.1 GCA_903944085.1 uncultured Verrucomicrobia subdivision 3 bacterium | reverse complement strand
TCCCTGTTCCAATTCTCGAAGATGATGTCGGGACGTTGCGCAGGCGGCGGTGCGGACGATTTCTCCGCCGAGAAAATCAGCGCGGTCAGACCAGGCTCGCGGACGACGTGATTGCGCAAAACGCCTTCCTGATCGCGGTGGTGCAAACAGACGCCATTTTCCAATTCGCCGGAAAGCGTCGCCTCAATTGGCTCGGCACTCGGATTGCGCAGCGTGAATTGTAGAATTGTGGCCGGCAGACTGGAGTCGTCGGTGTTCAGCGGAATGAACGGCGAAAACGCTTCAAGCTTTACGGCCAGCGGCACTGCGGCGTCGGCGTATTCCACTATGCCAATCGGATATTCGCCGCGGAATGAAATGTCGGCAAAACCGTCGCGATCCAGCGTGCGCGTCTCCTTGCCGATCGTGAGCGAAAATTTTTGCGCCAGCGGTGAAGCGGGCGTCAGCGGACTGCGATAATGTTTGTCGTCGGTCGGACGCTTGCCGGGCTGATTAAAAATATCCCAATGCCAGAGCCGGCCGTCGCCACCAAGATAAAGCTGACCCGCGCCAATGCCGCCGATGGGCAGGCCGACAAATTTGAGTTCGCTGCCGCGCAAAACCTCCGGCGTGCCGCGCGCGAACAACGATTTGACCCAGTCGGCCGAAAGTTTCTTGTCGGCGGGAACCAAGTGATCGAAATCCTCGCGCGTGAACGGCCCAGCCATCGTGCGCCAAGGCTGAAAAGCCAGCACGCCGGCGGCGAGGCTCGCGCGCTTGAGAAATTCACGGCGCGGCCAGCCATCCGGTCGGTTCGGGCTGTTTGCAGTCATATGCTTTTGCACTATGTTTTGTTCACCACTTATCAAGCCAGTCCGAGGAGGGTGAGGTGAACCACGAATTTCACCGGGTCAAAACACGAAAGTTATTTTCAGCAAGTTAATGCTTCAACGCGTTCTGAATTTCGTCAAGCGAAACGCCCAGGATTGCGCGCGCGACGGCGTCGAGATCTTTCTCCTCGCCGTGCAAATGAATCGTGCGATGAATATGCGTCAGACTTTTGCCGGGCGCGAGCGCGGCGGCGGGCGAGGAAGATTCCATTTCGTAAAACGGTCCGAGCGGTTTCGCACCGGGCGAAGGCGGACCATCGTTGTAACTATTCGCCACGTCGCCGGCAAACGGATGATCCTGCAATTTCCATTGTGAATTGACGTAATCAGTGACGCCTTCCGGCTGCGTGAACTGCACAATCGTCAGCACCCGGCTCGCGGCGTCATAGCTGCCCAGCACGCCTTTGCTGCGCTTGGGATTCACGCCGATCTTGCTGCGGAAAAGCCCGTCGCCGCTGAAGAAAATGACATCGTCCCGCACCACCAACCGCTCCGGCGGCACGCTGCCGAAATAATCCGACGTGATTTTCACGCCGAGTTCGGACTCCGGCCCGGATTTGATTGGCACCACAATTGTCGTCGCGGGCGCGGGATTAAACTGGCCGAGAATCCAGATCGAAAGCAGACCGGTTTCTTTTTGCCACGGCTGTTTGCCGGCGTTGGTGATGCGATTGTCCGATTCGTAAGCGACTACGCTGACACCCGGCGCGGATTTCACTCCGAGTTTTTTCCAAGCGCTGGCGGCGGATAACAATCGCACCTCGCGGTTCACCTGCACCTCGAACCGCGTGCCGCTGTAATTCGTCAGTGCAAACGCGGCGGCAAAGCTCGCCTTGTCCGCCGACTGTTTCACCAACTGATAGGGCATGGTGTCCACCGGCGCGGGCGTGAACCAATCGCGCAATTCAAATTTCGCGCCCGGCGCAAAGAAAACCGAAAACTGTCCGCCTTCCGGTCCGAGCCAGAAACGGTCCTCGCCGCCGAGGGCATTGAAGTGCGGCTGAAGTTTGCCGGACTCAATCAACTCGCGGTTGATCCAACCGAAACTCGCGCCGTCCGCGCCACCCGCAGTGCTGGTCAGCACCCGGCCCTGCCACGCCGGTGCCAGCGCCACCTGCGCGGTGTTCGATTTGTCGTGCAGCACGACGACGTCGGTATGTTTTTGGAGAAAGGCCACGTCATCGCCAAAATTGGCGGCGCACGCGGAATTGTTTGACATAAGATTGAACAGGGCGCAGAGCGACAGCAGGCCGGCCATTGCGGAAAGCAAATTTGGTTTCATAAGGATTGAAGTCACTTTAATTATTTGCCAGCCAAGTTGCACGCGATAAAAAAAACGCCGGTTGACATTGCATTCTGCAACCGGTCAGCCGCTAAAGTCCGCGTAGTTGTTGAACGCGGTTGTCCTCGACCTAAGTAACTTATTTGTCGGCGAGGAGTTCCTTCAGCTTTGGCTCAATCGCGTTGGCCCAGATTTTGTAGCCGGCGGCGTTGGGATGCAGCGCGTCGGGCATGATATTTTTGGAAATGGAGCCATCGTTCTCGATGAACTGCGAACCAAAATCGAGATAGAAAACATGGCTGCCGTCGTCCAGTTTGGCGAGCGCCTGATTGACCTCCAACAACCGGCCGCGCTGCGGGCTGAAAGTTCTGGCACGCGGAAAAATGCCGAGCAAAATAATTTTGGTGTCGGGCTGGCGGCGGCGGATTTCATTCACGATGGCGGTGACGCCGTCAAGAATATCGCTGTCGGTGTAAGTGTCCGTGCCATCCCGGTTCTTGCCGGAGTTGTTGGTTCCAATCATCACGACCGCGACCTTGGCCTTGACGCCTTCGAGTTGGCCCTGCTCAAAACGCCAGAGGACGTGTTCCGTGCGGTCGCCGCTGACGCCCAGGTTGATGACTTTGCGCTGGCCGTAAAATTCCTGCCACACATTTGAACCCCGGCCTTCCCAGCCTTGCGTGATGGAATCGCCAATGAATTCAATATCACAGGCACCTTGACTGTCTTTGGCCCGCTGGAGCACGAGCGACTGCCGGTTGGTGATGCTGCCGGTCCGCGAAACGGGAATGACCGCCAGGTTGGTATGCACCACCGGCGCATCGGCCGGCGCATTGGTTTGCGCGAGCACGGAAAACGACATCAGTGCGGCAGCAGTGAACGTAAGAAAAAGCGTGGTGGATTTCATGTTGAAAGCATGGCCATGCTGGCGGGTGGCGTCAATTCCGCATTGAACAGTGGCCGGCGATTATTTTTTAACCGCGCCAAGCGGCAGCACGATTTTACCGGCCAGTTCGTTCAGCACTTGCGCCAGGCCGGTGTAGATGGCGGCGAATCCGCACAGCAAACCTTCAAAACCGGTCGCGTGTTTGAAATCCGCACTGGCACCGGTAAAATCACCGTAAGCGAGCAGGAAAAATAAAATCGTCAGCGTGCCAAAGACCACCTGCAACGCGCGGTTCAGCCGGAAGGTTCCAAGAAACATCACCGCGGTGAACAGCCCCCACATTGCGAGATAGGCAGCCACGGCCGTTTCGTTCGCCGGGACGACGCTGGGAATGATTCTCGGGAGCAGCACCAAGGTCACAAACGAGATCCAGAAGAAGCCGTAGGAAATAAACGCCGTGGTGGCAAAGGTATTTCCCTTCTTCCATTCCATGATGCCGGCGATGACCTGCGCGGTGCCGCCGTAGCAGAGGCCCATCGCCAGAATCATGCTGTTAAGTTCAAAATAGCCGGCGTTGTGCAGGTTGAGCAGCACGGTCGTCATGCCGAAGCCCAACAGGCCGAGCGGCGCGGGATTGGCGGTGGTGTCTTTGAGCTGCGTCATCGTGGATTCATTCATGGACGGTTTTAGTTTGATTTATGGCCGGAAAACGGCGGGATGATGACACGTTCAAAACAACCCGGTCAAGCCTGACGATTGAACATATTGTAACGGCTGGGTTTTCGGCGGCGTCTAACGGCAGGTTCCGTTTGCCCTGAATCAATTTATGAAATTTCAAAAACTGGCGGTCGTCGGTCTGATGTTGCTGCTGCCGGCATTCCTGCACGCCGCGACCGATCCCGCCGTCACCGTTGCGGAGGACGACAATACTTTCACCCTCGACAACGGCATTGTCGCCGCGCGCGTCACCAAACGGTCCGGCGATCTGGTTTCGCTCAAATACAAAAATCTCGAAATGCTCGATGCCGGCAGCCGGCAGGCCGCCTACTGGTCGCACAACGCCGCGCGCGGCCAGCAGCAGACCGGCATCACGATTAATCCCAAAACCAACGGCGGCGAACGCGGTGAAGTTTCCGTGAAAGGCATGGCCAACGGCAACCAGATGGGCAGCGGGCCGGGCGGCAGCGTCATCGCGGACATCGAAATCCGCTACGCACTCGGACGCGGTGATTCGGGCGTTTATACTTATTCCATTTTTTCGCACCCGACGAATTATCCCGCCACATCCGTCGGCGAAGCGCGATTTTGCATGAAACTTAATGACGATCTCTTCGATTGGATGACCGTGGATTCCAATCGGAACATGAAAATGATCACGACCTACGATTGGAACCACGGCACGCAAATGAATTTCAAGGAAGGCCGGCGCATGAACACCGGTCTTTACAAAGGCCAGGTGGAACACAAATATGATTACTCCGCAAACCAGTTTGACGTGCGGGCGTGGGGCTGGTCGAGCAGCGACCAGCACGTCGGCGTGTGGCTCGTGAATCCGAGCGTGGAATACTTGAGCGGCGGGCCGACCAAATTCGAACTCTCTTCGCACCGCGACGCCACTTTCAATGTCAATGCGCTCGACGCCCCGGCACCGCCGACGCTGCTGAATTACTGGCGCGGCAGTCATTACGGCGGCAGCATCTGCAATGTCGCCGCGACCGATGCGTGGACCAAGGTTATCGGTCCGTTTCTGATTTATTGCAACACCGGAAACGATCACGACGCGATGTGGCACGACGCGCTCGCGCAGGCGGACAAGGAAGCCAGCGCATGGCCGTTTGACTGGGTCAACGGCGTGGACTATCCACACAGAAGCGACCGCGCCACGGTCAGCGGGAAAATTGTTTTGGACGATCCGCAGGCACCGAATTTGAAGATGAAAAATCTGCTCGTTGGCTTGACCGCGCCGGATTACGCGCCGGCCACGATTTCGCGCGGTCCGCGCGGCGGGGTTGGTGGCAGACGGTTCGGCGGCGGCTTTGGTCTGGCCGGTGGCGGCGACGACGAGGCCGCGATGACGAACCAGAATAATCTTGCCGGCAGCGGCACAAATCAGGATTTCCGTAACCCCGCCTTCACAAACCGGTTCGCCCGCTTTGGCACCAATTTCAACGCCGGCTTCACCAACGGCTTCGGGCGCTTTGGCACGAACGGCTTTCGCGGCGGGTTCGGCGGCGTGCCGCGCAACGTGGACTGGCAGACCGACGCAAAGAATTATGAGTTCTGGGTGCGCGCCGGAGACGACGGTAATTTCAACATCCCGAATATCCGCCCCGGTATTTACTCGCTCCACGCCATCGCCGACGGCGTGCTCGGCGATTTGACCGTGACGAACATCGTCATCGCGGCGGGAAAAAATCTAGCGCTGGAAAATATCAACTGGCAGCCGGTGCGTTTCGGAAAACAGCTTTGGGACATCGGCATCCCGAACCGCAGCGGCTCGGAATTTTTCAAGGGCGACGATTATTTTCACTGGGGCTGGTATCTCGAATATCCGAAATTGTTCCCCTATGACGTGAAGTATGTCGTCGGCAAAAGCGATTTTCACAAGGACTGGTTCTTCGAGCAGGTGCCGTTCAACGAGGACACAAACAACACCACCGGCCGCGGCAATGGCAGCGCGACGACCTGGACGGTCACGTTCGACCTGCCCGCCGCACCGCACGGCAAGGCGACGTTGCGGCTGGCGATTTGTGGCATTGGCACGCGCACCTTGGCGGCAGACATCAACGACCAGTCCATCGGCAGCGTCAGCAATTTGATTTACAACGCCACCATCAATCGCGACGGCATCGGCGGCTACTGGGGCGAACATGATCTCGTCTTCCCCGCCACGCTGATGAAGGCCGGGAAAAATGTTTTGGGCCTGACTGTCCCGGCTGGCGGACTGATGAGCGGCATCATCTATGATTACTTGCGTCTGGAATTGGATGAGAACGCGGAGCCACCCAGGTAAAACCTCGTCTCACTGCGAAAGAACGCCCGTTGACCTTGCGTCACCTTGGAGAATTAAGCCGATTTAGCCGGGCAGGAATTTGCTTTTGCTGCGCCTCATGAGTCCGTTCGGCGGCTACATGAACAGCGGCGGCGGTTGCGAAGGCGGCTTGCTTGGAGCAGCTTTGCGACCGTCATTGGTAGATGAGCGCAGGTGAGGCAAGGTAGAGTGTGCCTTCGCTTTTCTGTCGGGAGACGTTGTCAATCAGAAACAGGGTGTCCCAGTGAATCGGGAAATGCATCACCCCATCGTTGGCTCCGCCCCAGTGGCCGGCGGGTGCATTGAAGTCGAACTCGAGGTAGCGCCAGCCTTTCCAGTCAATCGCGGCCGCCGTAGGCTGAAACACTTGCCCGGTCGCATCCACGAGGCGCAAACGCGGACTGGCATTTTGTCCATCGCCGTAAACCCAAACGCCAAGCCCTGACGGTGTGCCCGTGATTTCGCGTGATTTGCGCTCGGCCGGAACAACGCGGAAAAATTTCCAGCCTTCGTCGGATTGGTAACTCACCTTCACGATCGGCGAATCAAGACCGGGCAAAGGTTCCGGCGCAACCGAGACGGCGATGGATTGCTGCGAGGCGATTTTGGCGTCGCCATCCGAAACGATTCGGCTCGCCGACAACATCGCGGCGGGCAGGAGTTCAAACCGGCGCGGCGGCAATTCCAGCATCACGGCGGCTTCGCTTTCGATGCGCAAGCCGGCAATGATTTCAGAGTTGGTCGCGGGAGCGGATGCGAAATTCATCAGCTTCGAAGTTTCGCCAGGCTTTAGTTTGATATTGCGTCGTTCGGAGTTATTGAGACTGGCGGATTGCGTCAGTTGGAGTGTGCCGTTGAAAGCGGCATCGCTCAAATTTTCGATTTGGACCGCGAGCGTGTTGCTACCCACGAGACCGAGCCGGGCTTGCAATGGACGCGCCGCCGGAGCGGAACTAAGAAGCGGATTAGCTTTCCGTGCGATGAGATACTGCGGTGCGTGTGTCGGCGTGAACACCAGACCGCTTTCGTTCGCGAGGACGGTTTCGCCGCGCTCGCCCGTGTGGGTGACGACTTCAAATTCGCCCGGGCTGGAATGGATTCGCACTGGCTGCGGCTTGGGCGAGGTGGTCCAGACTGCCAGTCGCAACTCGTCGCCCTTGCGGAACAACAGCGCGTAATCGTCCGGCTTGCCGAGCGCCAGGCGTTTGGTGAATTGAAAACCTTGCAGCACGGAGGTCAACGTTTTCGCGGCAAGGTAGGCGGGTTTCGGCTCGTAAACTGGCGAGCCACCGGCGTGATACGCATTGGCCACCGTGCCGAAATGATGCTCTGGCTCCAACCGATCCGTGCCGTCGTCGTGCCAGTCATACCAGATTGAAAGCGGAATGTGATTGGCCAAATTAACGAGCCACTGCCGCGCGAGCATCTGCCCCTGAGTGGCGTCGTCGAAATTTTGCCAGGCGCTGGAGTAACCCCACTCACCGGAAAGGATCGGCATGGACTTTCCCTTCGGCGCATAGCGCGCGATCAACTCGCGCAGTTTCTGGTAATCGGCGGCCGCACTTTCCGGCGACGACTGCCGATAAGGATGCACGGAAACGGCATCCCACCAATCCAGCAGCCCGGCCTTGAAACAGCTTTCAACGAATTGCAGATCCACGCCTGACGTGGCCGGGCCAATGACGGCTTCGCCCGGCGCGGCGGCGTGGATGGCCTTTGCGGCGGCGAGGGCGAGCGCGGCGTAATCATCCACGTTCGCTTTCGGTTTCCAAAAACCGCCGTTCGGCTCATTCCAAATTTCCCAAAGGATGCCATGCCCTTTGAAGTGGACAGCCGCCGCCGCCGCCCAACGTGAAAAAGCTTGGCGACCGGCTTCCGTAGCGACGGCACTATCCTTTTCGTAGAGCGGGTTTCCGTAATCGAGAATGAATAGCGCGCGTATTTTTTTGGCTTCGAGCGAGGCCAGCAAACGGTCGTAAGCGGAGAAATCATATTCACCTGGCCGCCGCTCGGTTCCGCCCCAGAAAAAATCCATGCGCACCCAGTGGAAACCGGCGGCCGCGAGCATTTCCAATTCACCGGGTCGCGCGTCGGTGAAGTGAATGTTGACACCGAGGCCATCCGGCACCACCGCTGCCGGCAACGCGGGTTGCGGAGGAACCGCCAAGACGGGCCAGGCCACGGTGATCGCTAACAAACAAGCGCGGATTCGGTTCATGCTCTTGGTATAGCCGACTGGGCCGGCGAGGGAAATAATTTTGAATGGCCGCGAATGAAGGCAATTAGCAAGATTTGGCCGCAGCGCGAACAATACTTTCAAATGAAGGGAAATCAAATAAATTACCGGTCGGCCGGCCCGGGCGACCAGGCCGAGTTTTCGAGCAGTTGAATCCCCGGTTGCGTAAAGGCGATGCGGCGCGTTTTGTAAAGCTTGCCCAGCGCCTGCTTGAACGCCTTTTTGCTCACGCCAAAATTCTGCCGGATCACCGCCGGCGAGCTGTCATCATCAAAGTCCAGCTTGCCGCCGCTCATCTGGAGCGCGGTGACAATCAGATTCGTCAGCGGCGCGACGCGTTTGTAGCCGGCGGCGTCGAGGCTCAAATCAATCTTCCCGCCGGCGCGCACGGTGCGCACGAAGGCCTTCAGCTTTGCGCCAATTTTGAGCGCGGCGGCGAGCTGGCTTTTGTAAAGCAGCCCGCGATGCGCGTTCTCCACGATCGCTTCGTAGCCGAGCGGCGTTTTGCCGATGACCAAAATATTCACCGGCTGGCCGTCGCGATACGCCGGCGTGTCGCGGTTCAAATGCCGGTTCAGCCGCGTGCTGGCAATAATGCGGTTGGTTTGCGCATCGAGGCCGACATAAACCACCACCCAGTCGCCGACGCGCAATGGAAATTCCTGCTCGCGAAACGGCACCAGCAAATCCTTCGCCAGCCCCCAGTCGAGAAACGCGCCGGCCTGCGGATGCACACTGACGACCTGCATGTAACCGAATTCGCCGACCATCGCGTGGGGTTTTTCCGTGCTCGCCACCAGCCGGTCCTCGGAATCGCGATAGACAAACACGTCCAGCTTTTGCTTGGGCGCGAGATCTGCCGGAATGTAGCGACCGGGCAAAAGAATTTCGCCCAGTTCCCCGCCATCCAGATAGAGGCCGGGCTGGGACGCGCGCACGATGCCGAGAGTATTACGTTTGCCGATGATTGCCATGCGTTCACAGCGTAGCCCCGGAACGCCGTCAGCGGTAGGAAAAACACCGCCCGGCCAGCGGGAATGTTTCCGTTATTTTGAGACCGGCGCAATTCGCAGGGAAATGACGCCGCTGGAGATTTTGGCATTCAGCTCAATGCCGATGCGGATGGGCTTGCGCTTGGACTGGACATCTTCGTCAATTTTTTCCTGCCGCCATTGGAACTCACGGCCTTGCGTGTCAATCGTCACCCGCAGCGTGCTGTCGCCGTCGGTGATTTCCAGCGTGTTTGCGCCGGTGGCGTTGACTTTGCCCCAAGTCACCAGCGCCGTTTCAAATTGTTCCGGCTGCGAAAATTTCACTTCGTCGCGCACTTCCAGCGCCGGTGTTTCTCCGCGCTGAAAAACGAACGTGCGCTCCAGCTTCTGCAAACTCGGCACGGCGTAGGCGGAACGGTAGTCGAGTTTGAACGTGTCCGCCGCCGCCGTGAAATTGGTTTCCAAAATCACGCCGCGCGCGTCCGCTCCCGTTTTCTGCAACTGCCCGGCGATGACCGGCACGGCATGACCGAAAGAACTCAGCACCTTGCTGTCATAGCGGTGCGCGCTGAACGTGCGCTTGGTGTAAACTTCGCCGCCCGGATCGCAAATCACCATTTCGCGCCCGAGAACGACGCTGAAGCTGCCAACGTCGTTGTGATTGTGCGGTTCGTTGTTGTGGCCGCCCTTCAACGCCACCGCAAACGGCGGTTCCGCGTTCGCCGCCGTCCGCGCCAGCAGCACGCCGCCACCGGGAAAGAAACTGCGCAGCGGACTCTCGTTGAATTTTTCCAGCTTGCGGGCGACCGGCAAATTTCCGTCCAAGCTCGCCAGCATCAGCGCCATCGCCAAATCACCGCCGGCACCGACGAGTTGATTGCTGCCCGCGTCCAAGCCGAGCCGGCCGCAAACGTAAGCCGTCAGTTGCGCGCTGGGCTTGCTGCCGGGCGAGCAGTCGGAAATGGTCGGGAAAATGCCGGGCAGAATTTCGCTGCGCCGGCAGAAGAGCGCGGCGGCAATCGCCTTGTCATCATTGAGCAAGTCAATCTTCCCGCCGGTCGCCTGCCGCAGCGCCTCGGTCAGCAAAATGAAATGGCCGTAGCCATAATTCCAGTAGCCGATGCCTTCCGCGCAATAGCCGTCCGGCGTGAATCCGGAAAGAAAATAGCGGATGCACCGTTCGCCGGCGGCGGCATAAAACGCCCGTTCCTCGGTGGACGATTCCAGCGTGAGCGCGGCAAAAACCGTGTTGCCCACGCAGACGGCGTTCCAGTTCATCGGCGTGCGAATCCAAAACTCCTCCTTCTGCCGGCCCTCAATCATCGCGCGAAACGGTTCCAGCACGCGGCGGCGGATGTTGCTGCGGATAAGCTGGCGCGTGGCGAGGGAAAGTTTGTCTCCGAGCACGAAATCCGCCTCGGCCAGTTCCGCCGCGAGGCCGGTTGCGCCGAGATCAGGCGTGATTTCCTCGCCGTGAAAATTCTTCAGGCTGCCGTCATGCGCGGGCATCACCCAGGTATTTTCCGCGCACAACGCGACGATGGTTTTTTCCAGCGCAGGCAGAAAGCGTCCCTGATTTTCCAACGCTTCCGCCAGCGTGAATTTGGCGACGCGCCCGCGCCGCTGGCTGGCCACATTCTGCCAGTGCGTGCGGTTGCCGGTCTGGGAAAATTCCAGAAAAAGATTGTCCGGCTGATCCGGCAGCGGCTTGACAAGTGTTTTGGCCGCATCGGAAACCACGGTGGCAAACGCGGGATTGGCCGCGAGCTTTTGCCACGCGGCACGATTTGAAACTGGCCAGGCGAATCCGGCCGGCTGCGCTGGCAACATTGCGGCAATTTCCTGGATGCGGCTGGCATCGAGCGTTTCCGCCGCGCGCAGGGCGAAGCTGGAAATGATGAGAACAACAGACAGCCACCAAGTTTGCGCGCGACGGGGAAAAAGGTTTTTCATTTCAGGAATTGCCGGAACAGACGCCGGCGACGTGCCGGCGGTTACTGGATTGCGTGATATTGCGGGCGTTGTGAACTTACCAAGGACTCCCGACTCCGACTTCTAATGAGGAATCCAAGAAGCCATGAATGAATTTATTTTCCTGGCTTCCTGGTTTCCTCATTCAATAAACCAAAACCAGCACCGTCACCGCCAGCGGATTAGCCGCAAAGGAACGCAAAGACCGCAAAGGGAAAAAATCTCTGTGTTCCTTGTGTTCTTTCGTGGTTAAAAATCAATAGACCAAAACCAAAACCGCCGCCGCCTGCGCCGACTTCACCACCTCCTCAAACGCCTCATCCTTCGTGTTGGGATCTTTCAGCTTGGCATCCACGTCCGGCACCGATTCGAGGAAGCTCAAGAGCAGGCTGCTCTTCACCGCATAATTCACATTCTCCGGCAGCGACGACGGGAAAAGTATGAAGGCAGAATGATGAATGATGAAACAACGCCAGCGCGAGCCCGTTGCCGTTTGGTTTCTTCATTCTGCATTCATACTTCATCATTCGTTTTGGGTCATCCGCCGCGCCCGCCAGCGACGGCGGGGAAATGCAGAAGGAAGAAGGATGAATGAAGAATTAACGCCGACGCGAGCCGGTTGCTGTTTTGTTTCATCATTCTTCATTCATACTTCATCATTTGCTTTTCCGTGGCCACCGTCCCGCCCAGTTTCACCGTGCGACTGGCGGCAATAGGCAGCGGTGCAAACCGCCCAACGGCTTTCAACCAAGCCAGATCATTTGCCGCATCCACCTTCACCACCGTCGCGTCAATCATGCCTGCGCCCGTGAGCAAACGCACTTTGGCCGCACCCTTGACGACGTGATAATTGGAAATCAAACGGAAGTAGGTAGATAACGCAAGACCGCTCCATGCACAACCGGAGGGAGGATTATGAATTTCACAAAAGCAGAATTAAAAAAGACTAAATACTACGTCCATGAAACCCACCGGGTGGAGATGGTGGTTTGGATTCGTCGCCGCCCGACTTTGACTTCCTATCACCGGGTGGTGTTAGCTTTATGCCAGCCTTCTCGCAGTGGCGGTTTATTATTTCCTGTTGTGTCTGATATTCATCGCGCCCGACTGTTTGCCATTGATTTATTAGAAGCTCCTCGAATTCATCTTCTGTCATTGTTTGTCCATACGGGCGCCGGTCGTTTTGCGCTTCCCAAAGGGCCATGTGAAAAGCCCAATCAAGACGGACCGCCAAAACGTCTTTTTCATCTTCGGTTAGCTGCAATTCCTCAAGATCGTCTTTGCGAGCCGAGCGCGATACTATACGGATTACTGCATCAATGCTCTTGGCTTGCTCTCCTATGTCTCTGTTTTTGGCGGACTCAATCCTGGACAAAGGAATTTCTCGGCCGTCGAAATATCTTTTCCAAAGACGCCCCACCTTGTCTTGTAGTTCTAGCCAGTCCATATTCATTTCTTGGTTTTTCAAATCAAACACCGGAATAGCGTTGCTGTCAATCGGCGAAAAAACAGCCTTCGCAAACCGTCTTGGCGTTATCGTTTCTTCATTGCGCTCAACATTCCGGGCGATAATTCTTCTGTGCGATGTCCGCACTTTGGGCAAACAAAATCCCAAGAACCACCGGTTGACCTTTTTGGATCAAGAAGCATTACAGTCCCGTCCTCTGTGCAAGGGCAAATTGTGCGACCAAGAGCCTTTGCCGCCGCAATTTTCTCGCTCGGTTGACACTTTTTCCAACATGAATACGCCACTCCACCAATTGAAGATACAATACCCACAAAAATTATCAGTAGGTCTGTTGCTGATTGCGCTGGGAGTTGCACTTGTCCTGACGGGCCTGTCAGGCGATTTACGACAATTCCTATGGCTACTGCTGGCAGTGCCATCAGGGACCCTTTTAGGGGGCTGTGCCATAATTTTTGGAGGAACTTTAACATACGAGATTCCGCAATCAGACACGCAAACCCTCAATGTGTCGCAGGTGAATTCGATGAGGTTTGATTCAATTTTGAGAGTTCATCGGCGGCAGTTGGTGAACCGGCGGCGGCGGCTTTGGTGAGACAATCTTTTGCCTTCGCCAAATCCTTTTCCACGCCATCGCCATCGCGGTAGCGTTCGCCCATGCGGAGCAGGCCATACGAGTCGCCTTTCGCAGCTTGGTCTTGGTTGGATTTCAGGGCGGCAACTTTAGCGGCCTCCTGACGCTGTTTCTGTTTTTCGATTGCTATGGTTTTGTCGTTGCTAATTTTTGAAACAAAGTCAGCGACTCGTTCTTTTGCAGCATTTGCGGCTTTGAGTGTTTCTGCTAAGGCTGAATCATTTTCTTGAATTTGTTGTTGTTCGTAAGGTGTGGGTGCTTGAGCCTCTGCCTCAATCTTTTCGCCGCCTTCCGGCCTCTCGCACGGAGTGCCATAGTCCAGTTCTGTAACCGTCCGTTCCTCGCCCAATACGGTTGTCAATTTCTTTAATCCGACTTTCGTCGCCATGAATTGGGCAGCATCCAGTTCATATCCATCTGCCACTTGGAAGGGAAAGTCTTTGATGAAATAATCACCGGTAATGTCCAACAGGGGTTTAACCAACACCCCACCATCTATGGTTTGAATGACAGTTCCCGCACAGTTCATAAAGCCCGAATCGGAAGACAAAACATAAACTGTCTTTCCATTTATTTTTCTCCAAGGGTGCGTTGGAATGGTTTTAGGCCGCAAAAGCGCAGCTTTAAGATTGGCTCTGTAACTTATGGTGGAATCGTCTGGTTGCAACCTCACGGCTTCAAGATGGAGAATTACATATATGTTCCGCTGTTCTTGCGTCATTTGACTATAGTTTGCTGGCAATTCAGAAGCCTGGAGATGACGAAGTTCCCCTCGGTTTTGTTCGTCTCTTAAAACAGCAATTCTTGTCATTTCCTCCTGAGTTATATTTGTTAGGCCGTTGAAAAATGCATCAGTATATTGATTATTGCTGGGCTTCTGCCATGGCCCGGGCCCCCCCGAACTTCCAGTATGTGGAAAAAACTGACCCCACACGACCCCACAGCCGAATAAAGACATTGTCGTCGCAATAACCGCAATGATTTTTGTTTTCATGGTTTTGCTTTCAATCGGAAATTCAAACACCCTTTGCCCCGTTCGTCCACCCCAAACTGCCATTGGCCGCCCGGCTGGGACATTGCTGGGGAGCGCGCCCGTCCCGGTGGCCGTTTTCGGCGTCGCGCCAAAAACCGTTTCCTGATGTAGCGGCAGGCATCCTGCCTGCCGTAGAGCCGTGGCTTCCAGCCCGGCGGAAAAAACCCTCGCCCAGCCACACGTCCCCGAACATTTGACAACGCAGTAAAATCCGTCCGCCTTATTCCGGGCGGCAAGGATGCTCGCCCTCTACGTCAGGCAAAGATGCCT
>CAJAQO010000156.1 GCA_903944085.1 uncultured Verrucomicrobia subdivision 3 bacterium | reverse complement strand
GCTAATATCAATTTGGTGCCAGTGGCGGGACTCGAACCCGCACGACTGTTTAAGGTCCCAAGATTTTAAGTCTTGTGCGTCTGCCATTTCGCCACACTGGCCTTGCCGAAGCATAACAGAGGCAACGCTCGCGTGGCAAGCAGGGTTAAGATCGGATAGTGTCCTAATTTGGATTTCCCTTTCCATTTATCTGCTTGAATTTCACTTTTTAGAAGACGCAACGATACTGGCTTGCACGGCGGTTTTGGGAGAAGTAACTGGCGGAATTTCCAACACGTTCAAAATTGCGTTTCCCCATTATCCTGATGATTTCAGGTATAACAGCGTTTTCTGGTGTGACCCAGTTAAAACTGGCCAGATGTTTAGTATGTCCGGCCTGTGGCCGGAATGGTCCCTGGCCGTGACCAGTTTGATTATTGAACCCGAACTCCGAAGTTGGGGAGCACGCCCGCTTCGTGCGCGACCGGCTGCGCCCGCGCCGCCGGCGGTTGCGGGTGACGCTGACCTGGACGCTGGAAACTTTTCGGTGCGTCCGGGTTTTCCGCGCGGGCGCGCGCCCGCTCCGATTTCGGAATTCGGGTTGAATTGGCAAAATAAAACCGTCGTTCTCCCGCAAAGGGAGAACGGCGGTGGTTGATTTGGAGATTTTACTTTTTGACCAGCGCGCCCGCGACGGCGGCTTCCAGTTCTTCGCCGCGCAGATCTTTGCCGATGATCTTGCCGTCCGGACCGATCAACACGGCAAAGGGAATGGATTCCACGCCGTATTTCACAGCGAGTTTGTTGCTCCAGCGCAGGCCGTCAAAATACTGTGGCCAGGTCATGCCGTCCTGCTCCTTAAGAAACGCGTCCAGCTTGTCACGTTCGGAATCCAAGCTTACGCCAATGATTTCAAAGCCGTCGCTGTGATGTTTTTTGTAGGTCGCGATGACGTTCGGCAATTCCGCCCGGCACGGCGGGCACCAAGTCGCCCAAAAATCCACCAGCACTACTTTGCCTTTGAGCGCGCCGACGGACAGCGGCTGGCCGGTCAAATCTTTTGCCGCAAAATCCGGAAACACCGCCCCGGCGGAGAGCGCGTCCTGAATCTTTTGGGCCGCCGCCTGCTTATCCAGCCCGGCGAGAATCTGGTCGGCATTCTTTCCGATTTTGGTGTCCGGGTAATCGGCCTTGATCTGCTTGACGAGCGCCGCACCCTTGTCCGTGTTCTTGAACACCTGCAAATACAGCATCGCCTTCATATAAACAATTTGCGCCGCCTCATCGGTCTTCGCGCCGTTCTCACTGGCGATGAGGGTGTCGAAGCTTTTGAGTTCGTCCGCGAGCTCGGCCTCGGTGTTCTTGCCGGACTGGATTTTGGCCTGAACCTTTTCCACGAGGGCGTGCAATTGGGTCTGTTGCGGGGTTGGGCTGGCGGCAGGCTGGGCGGCGGCATGGGGCTGCGCAAAGAAAAATGCGGCGGTGGCCAGACTTAAAAGGAATGTGATTTTCATAAAATAATGGCCGGAAACCATCCCATGATTATTTCGGCAAGGCAACTTATTCCCGCATTTTTTGCAAACGCGCTTGACAGCAGGGGGACTTTCGTAGTTTTCTTAATTTAATGATCTACGTTCCCTCCCGCATGGGCCAACTGAACCGGCGTGCTTTGCTCCGGCAGTTGCAGAAGCTGGGTGTGGCGTCGCGTGCGGAGCTGGCCAAATCGCTCGGCATGAGCCAGCCCACGGCCGGCAAAATCGTGGACGAGCTGATCGAGGTGGATGTGCTTGAGGAAGTGGCCTTGCCGCTGCCCGATGCCGGTGAACACGACGGCGGTGAGGCGGTGGTCAGCCAGTTGGGCCGGCCCGGCCGGCGGCTGCGCCTGAACGAATCGCGCGCCAAATTTCTCGGCATCCAGCTTGGCGTCAAAACCACCACGCTGGCCGGCCTCACGCTGGGCGTCGCGGATGCGGACCACTGGCCGGTTGCGTTTGACCTGGCCGAGCATACTTCCGCCCCGGCCAAAGTTTGGGAGAAGAAACTTCACGCGGCGGCCAAAGCGCTGGAAACGGAAAATTTTCTGGGCGTGCTCTTGAGCGTGCCCGGGGTGGTGGATGAAGTCGCCAACCGCATTTTGTTTTCGCCCAACATCCATTGGACCGAGGAGATAGATCTTGCCGCCATCGTCCGGCGTGTTTGGGATGCGCCGGTGCTGCTGGTGCAGGAGGAACGCGCGCTCGCACTGGGCCATCAACTGACCAATCCCGACTGCGAGGATTTTTTGCTGGTGGATTTTGGCGAAGGCGTCGGCGGAGCCGTCATCGTCGAAGGCAAACCGCTGGCCAATGCGCTGCCCATCAGCGGCGAAATCGGCCACACTCCGGTGCCGGGCAACTTGCGCCCGTGCGGTTGCGGCGCGGTAGGCTGCATGGAAACGCTCGTTTCGCGGCGCGGGCTGCTCGAAAGTTTTGCCAGCGGCCAGCCTGACCGAGATCATTCGTGGGCCGGACTGGGCGAGCAGATTTCCCGGCATGGCATTCCCGCGTGGCTGGCGCAAGCGCTGGACGCGGCGGCGGCGGCGATTGCCGGCGCGCTGAATGTCGTGGGGCTGCGCCGCGTGGTCATTACCGGCAGCCTCACGGAATTGCCACCCATGGTCATGGCGCATCTTTCCCGCGCCGTCCTGAACGGCGCGATGTGGGCGCGGTTCGGGCAGGTGGAATGCATTTCCGCGCCGCGCCGCCGCACCGCCGGGTTGGTGGCCGTGGGCATAGACCGCCTTGTGGTGCCCGACCAAAAACAAAACCATTTCAACACGCCGAAAGAATCTCCTCCCAAAAACTCAAAACTCGTCAGCAAGCAATTCACAACCAAATAAAAAAACTGCACAATGAAAACTGCGTTCCCACAAATCAATCAAATCGCCTACGAAGGTGCGGCCTCCAAAAACCCGCTCGCGTTCAAACATTACAATCCCGACGAAATCGTCGAGGGCAAAACGATGCGCGACCATCTGCGTTTCGCCGTGGTTTACTGGCACACATTCCGTGGCACCGGCAGCGATCCGTTTGGCGCGGGCACGATGCAGCGGCCGTGGGACGACGGCAGCAATTCCGTCAGCAACGCCCAGAACCGCGCGCGTGTGGCGTTTGAATTTATTTCCAAGCTCGGCGCGCCTTATTACTGCTGGCATGACCGCGACGTGGCGCCGGAAGGAAAAACGCTGGCCGAAACCAATAAAAATTTTGACGCGGTGGCTAAAGTTTTGAAGGAAGAACAAAAACGCTCCGGGGTCAAATTGCTGTGGGGCACGGCGAATTTGTTTTCCAATCCGCGCTTCGTGCATGGCGCGAGCACGAGCTCCAATGCCGATGTTTTTGCCTACGCCGCCGCGCAGGTGAAAAAGGCGATGGAAGTCACGCACGAACTCGGCGGTCAAGGCTACACGTTTTGGGGCGGCCGCGAAGGCTACATGACGCTGCTCAACACCGACATGAAACGCGAGCAGGAACATCTCGCCAAATTTCTGCATCTGGCCGTGGATTACAAAAAGAAAATCGGTTTCCAAGGCCAATTTTACATCGAGCCGAAGCCGAAAGAACCGACCAAGCACCAATACGATTCCGACGCCGCCGCCTGCCTGAACTTTCTGCGCGAGTTTGATTTGCTGAATGATTTCAAGCTCAACATCGAAACCAATCACGCCACACTTGCGGGCCATTCGATGCAGCACGACCTCGAAGTGGCTGGTGGCGCGGGCGCGCTCGGCTCCATTGACGCGAACACCGGCGACGAACTGCTCGGCTGGGACACGGATCAATTTCCCACGAGCATTTATCTGACGACCTACACGATGCTGACGGTTTTGAAATACGGCGGCTTCAAGACCGGCGGCGTGAATTTTGACGCCAAGGTTCGGCGCGAGAGCTTTGAGCCAATTGATTTGTTTTACGCGCACATCGGCGGCATGGACACCTTTGCGCGCGGACTGAAAATCGCCGCCGCGATTCGCAAAGATGGCCGGCTCGCGGAGTTTGTGAAGAACCGCTACGCCTCGTGGGATTCCGGCATCGGCGCGAAAATTGAAGCCGGCAAAGCGAGTTTCAAAGACCTTGAAACCTACATGCTCAAGAAAGGCGAAGCGGACGCGAACGTCAGCGGACGTCAGGAATTTTTGGAAAACCTGATCAACGAATTTATTTGAAACCACATCAAGCGGGCGGTTCGCCGCCCGCTTTTAAACCGAGAAATTACTTAACATTCCTAATATTATATGAGCATCAATCTGAAACAAAATGAAGTCTGGTTTGTCACCGGCAGCCAGCATCTTTATGGTCCGGAAACTTTGAAGAAAGTGGCCGAGCATTCGCAGGAAATCGCCAAGGCGCTCAATGTCGCGCCCGCGATTCCGGTCAAAGTGGTTTTCAAGCCCGTGCTGGTTATGCCGGACGCGGTGACGGAACTTTGCCAGGCTGCGAACAACGCCGCGAAGTGCATCGGTTTGATTACTTGGTGCCACACGTTCTCGCCGTCGAAGATGTGGATCAACGGCCTCAAGCAGCTCCGCAAGCCGGTCGCGCATTTGCACACGCAATACAACCGCGATATTCCGTGGGCGACGATTGACATGGATTTCATGAACATGAACCAGGCCGCGCACGGCGACCGCGAGCACGGTTTCATCTGGAGCCGGCTGCGGCTGAACCGCAAAGTCGTCGTCGGTTTCTGGCAGGAAAAAACCACGCAGGAAAAACTTGGCGCTTGGGCGCGCGCCGCCGCCGCGTGGGCCGACTGGCAGACGGCGAAGTTCTGCCGCTTCGGCGACAACATGCGCGAAGTGGCCGTGACCGAAGGCGACAAAGTTTCCGCGCAAATCAAATTTGGTTTCGCCGTCAACGGCTACGGCGTCGGCGATTTGGTCAAAGTCGTCAACGAAGTTTCGGAAAAGGAAATTGACACGCTGGTCAAAACTTACGAGGACGTTTATGAAGTTTCGGCTGACTTGAAAAAAGGCGGCAAGCGTAGCAAATCCGTCCGCGAAGCCGCGCGCATCGAACTCGGCTTGCGCGCGTTTTTGGAAGGTGGAAATTTCAAAGGTTTCACCACGACGTTTGAAGATTTGCATGGCTTGGTGCAATTGCCCGGCCTCGCGCCGCAACGCCTGATGGCTGACGGCTACGGTTTCGCCGGCGAAGGTGATTGGAAAACGGCTGCGCTCGTGCGTGCGATGAAAGTCATGGCGTCCGGTCTGACCGGTGGCACCTCGTTCATGGAGGATTACACTTACCATTTGCACCCGGGCGGCAAAGTCGTGCTCGGTTCGCACATGCTGGAAATTTGTCCGAGCATCGCCGACGGCAAGGCGTCGCTGCAGGTGCATCCGCTCGGCATCGGCGGCAAGGCCGATCCGGCGCGTTTGGTTTTCAACACGCCCGCCGGTCCGGCGCTGAACGCGGCGCTGATGGATTTCGGCAACCGCTTTCGTCTGCTCATCAACGAAGTGGATGTCGTCAAACCCGAACAGCCGATGCCGAAATTGCCTGTGGCGCAAGCCGTGTGGAAATGCCGTCCGAATTTTGAGGACGCGTGCGGCGCGTGGATTTACGCTGGCGGCGCGCATCACACCGGCTTTAGCCAGGCCGTCACGACAGAAATGCTCGAAGACTTTGGCGCAATGGCCGGACTGGAAGTGGTCGTGATTGACGCCGACACGAAACTGCGCCAGTTCAAACAAGAGCTTACTTGGAATGACTGTGCTTACGGAATAAAGAGCGGCTGGGTTTCCTGACTTAATACGAAAATACAATCCTCGAAGAAAATTTGTTTCGCATGAAAAAATTGAAATTGCAAACGTGGGTTGCCGTCGGAATTTTGGCGGCGGCCATTTCCGCGAACGCCCAGCCGGCGAAAATATCCGTGGCCGTGGACCAGCCCGGTCACAAAATTTCGCCGACGTTGTGGGGGATTTTCTTCGAGGACATCAACATGTCCACCGACGGCGGGATTTATCCCGAACTCGTGCGCAATCTTTCGTTCGAGGACGCGGACAAACCGGAAAACTGGAAGTTCGCCAGCGTTGGTGATGGCCAGAGCGAAGCGTCCGTCATTACGGCGAATGAGCATGGCCAGCCGCCGCCGCTGAATGCGTTCAACCGCAAATCGCTGCGCGTGAAAGTGGACGGTGCCTTCACGCTGCAAAATGAAGGTTACTGGGGCATGAATATCGTTTCCGGCGACGGCTACACGCTGAAGCTGGCGGCGCGCGGTGAAAAATTTGCGGGCAAGCTCATTGCGAAAATTTTGAGCCACACCGGCGAAGTGCTCGCGAGCGGCGAGATTTCCAGCATCGGCAACGGTTGGAAATATCACACGCTGGATTTGACCGCGACCGGCGGCGATCCGAAAGGGAAGCTGGAAATTTCCGGCGACGGTAAGGGCGTTTTGTTCCTCGACATGGTTTCGCTCATCCCGAAAAAAACGTGGAAGGATCACGGCTTGCGCACGGACCTCGCGGAATCGCTCGATGGTTTGCATCCCGCGTTTGTGCGTTTTCCCGGCGGCTGCTGGGTGGAAGGCGATGATTTCGCGCACATGAATCATTGGAAGAACACGATCGGCAACCTTGATTCGCGCACGCCGCTGTGGAACATCTGGGGTTACAACGCCACGCACGGACTTGGCTTTTACGAATATTTGCAAATGACGGAAGACCTCGGCGCGGAGCCATTGTTCTGCATCAACATCGGCATGTCGCACAAGGAAACCATTCCAATGGACCGCATGGCGCAATGGGTGCAGGACGCGCTTGACGCAATTGAATATGCCAATGGCCCGACGAATTCTTTGTGGGGCGCGCAGCGCGCCGCCGCCGGCCATCCCGCGCCGTTCAATTTGAAATATATGGAAATCGGCAATGAAAACGGTGGTTTTAAGGGCTATGTCGAACATTGGAATCTTTTTTACGACGCCATCCGCGCGAAATATCCCGAAATAAAATTTGTCGCCGACGGTTGGGACAAATTTGGCGACAAGCAGCCGGACATCGTGGACGACCATTATTACGACACGCCGGAATGGTTCATGCGCCACGCCAACCAATATGACAAGACGGATCGCAACGGCCCGAAAGTTTTCGTTGGCGAGTATGCCGTCACAAAAAATTGCGGCCTCGGCAATCTGCGCGGTGCCATCGGTGAGGCGGCGTTTATGACCGGCTTGGAACGCAATTCCGACGAAGTGGTCATGGCCAGCTACGCACCGCTGCTCGTGAACTTGAACCATCGCGCCTGGAATCCAGACCTTATTAACTTCGACAGTTCCAAGTGGTATGGTTTGCCGAGTTACTACGTCCAAAAATTGTTCGCCGAAAATCGTGGCGACGTTTCTTTGCCCACGACGGCCGAGTCGCCGGAGGTCGAGCCTGAGGTCACGGGCGGCATGATTGGTGTCGGCACTTGGAACACCGCCGCGGAATTTAAGGACGTCAAAGTGACCGCAGCCGACGGAAAAGTTTTGTTCACCTCAGACTTCACCAGCGGCACGAAAGGTTGGAAGCTGCTCGGCGACGGCGCGGAATGGAAGGCGCAGGACGGCGCGCTGCGTCAGACGGCGGAAAAGGAATTCATTCGCGCGCTCGCCGGCGACAAATCCTGGACGGATTACACGCTCACGCTCAAGGCGCGGAAAATTTCCGGCGCGGAAGGCTTCCTGATTTTGTTCAGTATCGCCGGCAACGATGACCGCACTTGGTGGAACATCGGCGGCTGGAATAATACGCAGGACGGCATTGAAGCCGGCGGCACGCTCGATTCGAAGCCGAGCCACATTGAAACCGACCGATGGTATGACCTCAAAGTCGTGGTCAGCGGCAAAAATGTGAAATGCTATCTCGACGGTGAAATCATTCACGACACTGATTACGATGCGGGCGGAAAAATCTCGAGTCTTTACGCGGCGGCGGCCACGGATGCAAAAACCGACGACGTGATTTTGAAAGTGGTCAACGCCAATCCACAGTCGCTCGAAACGGAAGTGAATTTGTCCGGCGCTAACAATCTTTCCGGCAATGGCTCGGCAGTCGTGCTGACTTCCGAAAGCGGCGCGGATGAAAACTCGCTGGAAAATCCGGTGAAAGTTTCGCCAAAAACGGAAACGGTCAATTTCACTGGCACGAGTCTTAAGCGTTCGTTCCCGGGAAATTCCTTCACTGTGTTGCGGCTGAAAACAAAATAAAAATTTGTGCGAACTTTCCTGCTTAAAATCGGCATGGCCGCGGTTGGCGTTTGGGCTGGTGGCCTGGCGGCATCCGCTGAGGCCCCGGCGGCAAATACTTCGTTGATGAAAGTTGCGCGCGCGGCGGAGCCGTTTGCGTTGAACGACGTTCACCTGTTGGCCGGCCCGTTTCACGAGGCGATGTTGCGGGACCAAAAATATCTGTTGAGCCTGGAGCCTGACCGCTTCCTGTTCAACTTCCGCAAAAATGCCGGATTGGAATCCTCCGCGCGCCCTTACGGCGGCTGGGATGCGCCGGCAAGCGAACAACGCGGCGCGATGCTTGGGCATTATCTCACCGCCTGCTCGCAAATGTATGCCAGCACCGGCGAGGCTGAGTTCAAGCGGCGCGTGGACCACATTGTTTCCGAGCTGGCGGCATGCCAGAGCAACGCGGTGACCGCCGGTTTTCACGCCGGCTATTTGTCGGCGTTTCCCGAATCATTCATTGACCGCGTGGAAAAACGGCAGCGCGTCTGGGCACCGTGGTATGCGTTGCACAAAATCATGGCGGGACTGCTGGCGGCGAACCAGCTTGGCGGCAACGCACAGGCGTTGGCCGTCGTGACCAACCTGGCCGACTGGGTGAAATTTCGGGTGGACCGGTTGACGCCGGCACAGATGCAAAGCTCGCTGGACGAGGAGCAGGGCGGCATGAATGAAGTGCTGGCCAATCTTTACGCGGTCACCGGCAATGCCAATTATCTGCAATTATCCGAGTCGTTCAATCACCAGAAACTTTTCGGCCCGCTTTCGCATGGTCAGGACCCGCTCAACGGGATTCATGCGAACACCCAAATTCCCAAAATCATCGGGGCCACGCGCGAATACGAACTCACGGACGAGCCGCAATTTTTAACTGTGGCGCACACGTTTTGGGATTCCGTTGCGCTGCACCGTTCCTACGTCATCGGCGGTCACAGCGACCATGAATTTTTCTTTCCGACCAATGAATTCGCGAAGCATTTGAGTTCGGAAACGTGCGAGACTTGCAACTCCTACAACATGCTCAAGCTCACGCGCGAATTATTTTCGCTGGAGCCGAGCGCGGCCAAAATGGACTTTTACGAGCGCGCGCTTTACAACCATATTCTGGCGTCGCAAGACCCGGAAACGGGCATGTTTGTTTATTTGATGTCGCTGAAGCCGGGACATTTCAAGACGTATTCCACGCCGGAAGATTCGTTCTGGTGCTGCGTTGGCACCGGCATGGAAAACCACTCCAAATACGGCGACACGATTTATTTTCACGACGCGGAATCGCTTTACGTGAATCTATTCATTGCCTCGGAATTGACCTGGAAAGAAAAAGGACTGGTCATCCGGCAGGAAACGAAATTTCCGTCCTCGGATTCGAGCGTCTTGAAAATCAAGGCCGAAAAGCCGGTTAATTTGGCACTGCATATCCGGCATCCGGCATGGGCGACTTCGGGTTTATTTATTTCGATCAATGGAGATAAGCAAAACGTTGTTTCCGCGCCGGGAAGTTATTTCACTTTGCAACGCGAATGGCACGACGGCGACGAAATTGAACTTCGATTGCCCATGAAATTGCACACCGAGTCGCTGCCGGGCGTGAGCAATCTCGTGGCCGTCCTTTACGGCCCGATTGTCCTGGCCGGCGAATTGGGCACCAACGGAATGCCGAATCCGTTCGCGCGCGGCCAGCGGGATTTCAGCCAGTTGCCCTCGCCGGAGGTGCCGGTTTTTGTCAGTTCTGCGGCAGACTTATTAAAACATATCAAACCGGTGAAAGGGCAGCCGCTGACGTTTCAAACCCAGGAGCTTGGCCGGCCGCGCGACGTGACTTTGATTCCGTTTTATCAAATGCACCGCCAGCGGTATTCCGTTTATTGGAAACTGCTTTCCGAGTCGGCCTGGACAACCCAAGCCGCAGAAATGGCGGCGGCGGAGGCGCGGCGCATCGCCGAAGAAGCGCGCGTGGTGGATGTCGTTCGTCCCGGTGAACCGCAGTCGGAAACGGATCATCAATTTAAGGCCGGCGATACCCAGAGCGGCGATTTTGACGGGCACAAATGGCGTCACGCCTCAGACTGGTTCAGTTACGAGGTCAAAGTTTTGCCGGATCAGCCGGTGCAACTGGCCTGCACTTTTTGGGGCAGCGACGCGGGCAATCGTGAATTTGATGTGCTCGTGGATGGAAAGATGGTTGATACCGAAAACCTGAACAACAACCGGCCCGGCGAATTCTATGACAAAGCATTGCTGCTCCCGGCGGAACTCACCGCGGGCAAGGACAAAGTCACGGTGAAATTCGCCGCGCATCCCGGCAACCTCGCCGGCGGGATATTTGGCGTTCGTATTTTGCGCTCACAAAACCAGCCATGAAGAAATCCATTCTCAATTCTGCCCTGTTCGCAACGCTGATTGTTGCCGGCACCGCCGCGCCCGCCGCAGTGAATATCACCGTGCAAACTGACCAACCCGGCGCGGTGCTCAACCACGGCATGTGGGGCATTTTCTTCGAGGACATCAACCTCGGCGCGGACGGCGGACTTTATGCCGAGCTGGTGAAAAACCGTTCGTTTGAATTTCCCGAAGCGCTGATGGGCTGGCAGGTTTCTGGTGCCGCCAATGGCGTGGAAATTCGCGACGAAAAACCGTTCAGCACAATGCAGCCGCATTACGTTCGTTTGCCGGCTGGTGCGAGCATCGCGAACGAAGGTTTTCGCGGCATCGGTGTGAAAGCCGGCGAGCAATACGATTTTTCCGTGCAAGCGCGGGCGACGGGTTTGCCAACGCTGCAAATTGAGCTGGTGACGGACGACGGGAAGGTGCTCGCCAGCGGCAACCTGAAAAAATTTGCGGCGGACTGGCAATTGCAAAAACTCACTCTGCGTCCAAACGCCACGGAGGCCAAGGCTCGCTTGAAAATTTCAGCTACCGGCAACGGTGCGTTGGATCTCGACATGATTTCGCTGTTTCCGCAAAAGACCTGGAAGAATCGCCCCGGCGGTTTGCGCGCGGACATGGTGCAAATGCTCGCGGACTTGAAGCCCGGCTTCATGCGTTTTCCCGGCGGCTGCATTGTGGAGGGCCACACGCTCGCAAATCGCTACCAGTGGAAGACGACCATCGGCCCGGTGGCCGAGCGCAAGCTCATCATGAATCGCTGGAACGACGAATTCAAACATCGGCCGACGCCGGATTATTACCAGTCGTTTGGCTTGGGCTTCTACGAATATTTCCAGTTGTGCGAGGACATCGGAGCGTCGCCGCTGCCGATATTGAATTGCGGCATGGCCTGCCAGTTCAATTCCGGCGAACTGGTCCCGCTGGATCAGCTTGATCCGTATATTCAGGATGCGCTCGACCTGATTGAATTTGCCAACGGCCCGGCAACGAGCGGGTGGGGCGCTGTCCGCGCAAAATTGGGGCATCCGCAGCCGTTCAATTTGAAAATGCTCGGCGTCGGCAACGAGCAGTGGGACCAACAATACATCGACCGCTACGCGAAATTTCATCAGGTGTTGAAAGCCAAGCATCCGGAAATCAAACTCGTTTCCGCCGCCGGCCCGTCGCCGGACGACCAGCATTTCAAATTTGCTTGGCCGGAATTGCGCAAGTTGCACGCCGATATCGTGGACGAACATTGCTACGCCAATCCGCTCTGGTTTTTCGAGAATACGCACCGCTACGACAACTATGACCGCAACGGGCCGAAAGTTTTCTTCGGCGAATATGCCGCGCAGAGCGACAAAGTGGTCAGCACCAACAATCAGAATAATCTCGAATGCGCGCTCGCCGAGGCCGCGTGCATGACCGGTCTCGAACACAATGGCGATGTGGTGAAAATGGCCAGCTACGCGCCGCTTTTCGCGCATGTCGAAGGCTGGCAGTGGAAGCCGGATTTGATCTGGACGGACAACCTCCGCAGCTATGGCACGCCGAATTATTACGTCCAAAAAATGTTTGCCAACAATCCCGGCAACGTCACCGTGCCGGTGAAAGTGGACGCGGGCGGCGCCTCCACTTTTTTCGTCTCGGCCTCGCGCGACTATGATTCCGGCGAAACGATTCTCAAGGTCGTCAACGCTGCGAATACGCTGGTGGAGGCAAACCTGGATTTCACCGGCGGACAAAACATCGCGTCAAAAGTGACGGCGTTCACCTTGGCCGGGAATTTGCAGGATGAAAATTCCTTCACCGATCCAAAAAAGATTTTCCCGGTTGAATCCAAGCTGGAAATTTCCGCGCCGCAGTTTGAATATATTTTCCCGCCGCATTCGCTGACGGTTTTGCGGCTCAAAATCACCAAATGAATTTATGGCAAATCAATACACCATCGGTCTGGACTACGGCACGAACTCGGTTCGCGCGCTCATCGTCAACGTCGCCAACGGCGCGGAAGTGGCCGCCGCCGTCTGGACTTATGCGCACGGCACGCAGGGCGTGATTTTGTCGCGCGATCCCAACCTCGCGCGGCAGCATCCTCTCGATTATGTCAACGGCGCAGAAATCACCATCAAGCAGGCGCTCGCCACCGCGAAAAAATCCGTCAAAGGTTTCAAGCCGGAACAGGTCATCGGCATCGGCGTGGATACGACCGGCAGCACGCCGCTGCCCGTGGATGCCAACGGCCAGCCGCTGGCGTTCAACAAAAAATTTGCGAATAATCCTGCCGCGCTGGCGTGGCTGTGGAAAGACCACACCGGCGTCGCCGAAGCGGCGGAAATCACCGCGCTCGCGGCAAAAACCCGTCCGCAATATCTCGCCAAGTGCGGCGGGATTTATTCGAGCGAATGGTTTTTCAGCAAAATCCTGAAATGTCTCCGCGTCGCGCCGCAGGTGTTTGACGCCGCGCATTCGTGGATTGAGCTTTCCGATCTCGTTCCCGCCGCGCTGACCGGCACGCTCGCGCCGAATCAATTTACCGCCGGCATTTGCGCCGCGGGTCACAAGGCGATGTTCAACGCCGGCTGGGGCGGTTATCCCGATGCGGAATTTTTGTCGCAGCTCGACCCAAAACTCGGCGCATTGCGCGAACGGTTGCCGAAAAAGGTTCGTGCGGTGGACACGGCGGCGGGAACGCTGACGGCGGAATGGGCGAAGAAAACCGGTTTGACGGCGGGCATTCCCGTGGCCGTCGGCGCGTTCGACGCGCACACCGGCGCGATTGGTGCGGGCGTGAAACCCGGCACGCTGGTAAAAATTATTGGCACGAGCACCTGCGACATCAGCGTGCGCTTGAACACGGCGAAGCTGGCGGATGTTCCCGGCGTCTGTGGCATCGTGGACGGCAGCGTGCTGCCCGGCTACTTCGGCATTGAAGCCGGACAATCGGCGGTGGGCGACATTTTCAACTGGCTGGTGAATTATTTGCAGCCCGGCGGCGACATCGCGGGTTCGCATGAAGAACTGACGAAAGGCGCGTTGAAACTTCAGGCCGGCGAAAGCGGCTTGCTCGCGCTGGATTGGAATAATGGCAACCGCACGATTCTCGTGGATCAGCGGCTCACCGGAGTGCTCCTTGGCCAGACGCTTTACACGACGCCGGCGGAAATTTACCGCGCGTTGATCGAAGCCACCGCGTTTGGTGCGCTGACGATCATCAATCGCTTTGAAGAATACGGTGTGAAGATTGACGAGGTGGTGAACTGCGGCGGCATTGCGGAGAAAAGCCCGCTGGTCATGCAGATTTACGCGGACATCACCGGCCGGCCGATGAAGATCAGCCGCTCGGCGCAGACGTGCGCGCTCGGCTCGGCCATCGCCGCCGCCGTCATCGCCGGGGCGCACAAGAATTTCGCCGCCGCGCAGAAAAAGATGACGGGCTTGAAACCAAAAGTTTATAAGCCGAACCCGAAGGCGCACGCGGTTTACAAAGAAATTTACGCGCTCTACAAAGAATTGCACGACGCCTTTGGCACGCAGGAATGGAACGGCAATCTGTTCGACGTGATGAAAAAGCTGATTGAGATTCGCGGGCGGGTGAGGAAATGATTTTTTAACCACGGATGGACACGGATTGAAATTTATGTCTGAAAAAGCTCGTCCAACGGCCTTTTCCTGATAAAACGAAATTTGACAATCCTTCAGAGCAACAAACGTTTCATCGAATTTCAATTCAAACTCGAAGACGATTTTGAGGAGTTGATTCGGGAACAATCGAAAACTCTTTTTGGCAAAGATACTATTTTCATCTACACAAAAAAGAAACTGAAAGGCGTTGCCTTGGGTTCTACGATACCGGATGGTTTTTTGTTTGATTTAACCGATTTAGAAAACCCTGAATTTTACTTGGTCGAGGTTGAATTGCAGAAGCACGATTTCTACAAGCACATCTTTCCCCAAATCACGAAGTTTTTTGGATTCTTCCGCAGTTCGGCCAGCCAAAACGATCTTGTCGAAAAACTATTTTCAATCATCAATGCGGATGCCACCTTGCGAGGCGAATTCAAAAAGGTTTTGGGCGATAAGGAGATTTACAAATTTCTTAGAGACATTTGCGAAGAGTCACAAAATATTCTCCTAGTCATTGATGGCGACAAGATCGAATTGCCTGAAATTATTGATACTTACACGGACACATGGGGCAAGCTCGTAAAGATTTTGAAAGTGAAGAAGTTCACGAATGAAAACGAGTCTTTAATTTCCGTCGAGCCCGATTTTGTTGACATTCAATACGCGCCCGATGCCGAAGTAGAGACAGAATTAGAAATCGCGGACGAATCAACAAAGCCGATTTACTCGGAAGAATATCATCTTGATGGGGTTTCTGATTCCACGAAACAGAGCTACCTTCTCATCAAAGAACATGTTGCGAAGAACTATCCAAATGCAGCTTTCAATCCCCAAAAATATTACATTGGGATTCGCACCGACAAAAACCTCGCGTATTTGAAATTGCAGAAAAAAAAGCGGCGAGTTGTTGTTATGTTGCCTGAAGATGAAGTGCGTAAATTGATGCCGCATCATGTCGTAAAGCAATTATCTCTAGGTGTTCAGGGATTTTACAACGGCCCGTGTTGTGCGGTGATGTTTGAGAACACAAAAAACATGGACGATTTTTGGAAACTTCTGAAGATTTTAATCATGTAAGGATTTTGCAATGTTTTTTCCCCCATCCGTGTTAATCCGTGTCCATCCGTGGTTTCTTAATTCCAACTGCGGAATTTAGGATCATGCGCCGAACGGCGCCTTGCCGGGTTTTCAACCAACCGGTTGCCCGCAAATTTCGGCATATCAAATCAAAGCTTCAAAAACATCTGCTGACTAATTAATGAGTGAAAACCGATGCCATTTATGTCAGCTTATATCAAACCTATGAAATTATTGAAATCAGCAACCGTTCTGGGGCTGCTGCTGGCAGCCTTCATCGGCTCGCAAACCGCGGCCCAGGCCCAAAGCTACACAATTGATTGGTATAAGATCGCCGGCGGCGGCGGCACCAGCACCGGCGGCACTTATCAAGTCAGCGGCACCATCGGCCAGCCGGATGCCAGCGGCGCGATGAGCGGCGGACAGTATTCTGTCACCGGCGGTTTCTGGGCGCTGATTAACGTCGTGCAAATGCCCGGCGTGCCCAAGCTCATTATCGTGCCCAACGGCGGGAACAGCGTGAAAGTGCTCTGGCCCGATCCGGCCACCAACACTTACACCTTGCAGCAAAATGCGAATCTCGCCACAGCGACCTGGGCGACGAGCGGCTACACCGTCAGCAATGTCGGCGGCACCAACTCCATCACCATCACGCCGCCCGCAGGGAAACTCTTCTTTCGTTTGAAGCAATGATGGGCCGCCAAACCCGAACTCCGAAGTTCGGGAGCACGCCCGCCTTGGGCGTAGCCGGCGGCGCCCTCGCCGCCGGCGGTTGCGCGTGGCGCTGACCTGGACGCTTGAAACTTTCCCGTGCGTCCGGGTTTTCCGCGAGGGCGCGGAAAACTGCGCCCGGGGCGGGCGCGCTCCGGCTTCGCTTTCGGAATTCGGGTTCATCGTCGCCTGTTTAGTCGCGGCTTTCTGCAAGCAAAAAAGCGCGGACGGCTTTTGCCCTCCGCGCTTTGCTTTGTTTCCGCTCCGTTACTTGGCCGGGGCGGCCGGCGGTTCGGGGGCGGGCGGCAGGGTGCTGGTCGTCGGCGTGTGCGGATGCAGCAGGCTCTGCTGCATGAAGGTATCCAGTTGCTCCGGCTGGCCCGGAAAATTCAGCGCGATCGTCAGCAGATTTTTGAACAGCTCCAGTTGCAGCGCCGACCGCGCCGCGAGTTTGTCGCCGACGGCCTTGGATTTGTTGCCGCCGGACTCCGCGCTGCTCTGATACACCGCCTTCCAGCCGGCGACCAGGCTCGTGGCCGTCGTCACCACCGCCGCGCCCAGATCCGCCTGATGCGCCGTCAGCCCGTTGACGAGCGTCTCCAATTCCTCCTGCAACGTGCCGTCGTGCGCGCGGGTGAACGCCGTGCGGCCCTTCGGAAAAATTTCCGTCTCTTCCGCGCTGTTCTCGCCGTATTGGGCGGTGACCGCGCCGTGAATCTTGGCAATGCTCGCCGGCAGCGCCTCGCGGAAGTTTTTCTTCAACTGCTTCTTGGATTTCCGCAAGGCGAGCGCCGTCTTGTCATCCGTATAGCTGCCGGCCACTCCGTTCAAAGCCGTGGTGGTGGTCGCGATGCGGTCGTCGAAGATGGCCCCCGGATTGTTCGCCGTGAACCGGGACAGATGATCCGTGGAAAAGCTGATCAAATCGTCCAGGGACAGGTGCGCGTCGTCGAAGGGATTGGTGAGATACCGATGCAAGTCATTCATAAGCGATTTTGTTTAAACTGCGTTGGTGGTTATGATCAGAAATATCCTTCCAAAGCCGCCCAAGTTGTCAAAAGCAAAAATCTTACATTCCTTGTCCTGCCACCGCAAAAAATGGTTAGTCCCAATTCCCGCCCCGCCCGCATCGCGTTACCATGGTCATGCTAAAATTCGGCAAGAGCATTGTAAGCGTGCAATGGTCATGTCTGGTTGTGCCGCGACCTTTGTAAGGCTGCAACCGTCATGTCAAAATTTTGCAATGACCGTTGTAGCCTTACAATGGTCATGTCCAGTTTTGAAATGACCATTGTAGCGTTACAATGGTCATGTCTGAATTTGGCAGCGACCATTGTAACGTGACAATGCTCATGTCTGAATTTGGCCCGACAACCGAAATGACGGCAACGCGCCGCCTTTCCGCAGCGCTGTGAAAGCTGAGTTAGGTTCCCCGCTGTTTTCGGCGGAACAAGCCATGCGGACAGGAGATGGCCTTGGCGGGATTTGGCTCTGCGTGGCATAAAACCCTGAAGTGCTGGGCTATTCTCGGAATGGCGCTTGGCAAGCAGGCAGACAAGCATGACCAACAATGCGGGCCGGGCACGTCACTCCGAGCGTGCCGGTCTTTGCAGGCGGGCACCATTGCCAACCCACGCGTTCGCGCGGGACTGCCCGCCTTACCAGTATTGCCGTTATGGTTGGCCAAAGATTTACTCCCACACCAAAGGTGGCGCAGGTCTGTCCGAGTTTGGGAGTGCGGCGACAAGTCGCCGCTTTCCCACTGGGAGACATGTCTCCCAGTTCCAAAGCGCGGACGTGTCCGCGCACTCCATAGCGGCAGTCGCTGGCACCCGGGCGCGTCCCTCCGAGCGCGCCGGTCTTTGCCAGAGGATTGCAATGGCGGCCCGGGCGACGAGAGGCCGTCAATCTCTGATTTCGCCCGCCCATTTCGCCAGAACACAATTACTCCCGCTCAATCCAAATCCTATTCCGCCGCAAACAACGGAACACCCTCAAGCTGCCTCCCAGCCGGTCATCAACTGGACAGATTTGACCAACTGCGGCGGCCGCTGGTCGGAACCGATGACCAACCCGGCGAAATCCGCCCTTCCGGCCCGGTAGTGTCCGCTGCGGGATTGTTCCGCAGCGGGGCTGCCGGCCGGTTCGACGGGGCTGGCAAGCCGGAAAATTCCGCTCCGTTCTTTACTTTTGGCGGCGGGGCTGGTTGTTTAAGCGGAATTGCTTGAATGACCTGCAATGGAACACCGCCGCATGAATCCGCCGCTTCACATCCTGCATCTGGAGGATAATCCGGCGGACGCGTTATTGACGCGCGACCAGTTCGCCCAGGACGAACTGGCGGCGGATGTGCGCAACGTGAGCCACCGTGAGGAATTTGTCGCGGCGCTGGAGGCGGAAAAATGGGATCTGGTGCTGGCCGATTACCGCTTGCCGGATTTCAACGGGCTGGAGGCGCTGAAAATTGTCCGCAAAAAATTTCCCCAACTGCCGTTCATTCTCATGTCCGGCACGCTGGGCGAACAGGCGGCGATTGACAGTTTGAAGTCGGGCGCGACGGATTACATTCTCAAAGAGAATCGTGACCGGCTGCCGGCGGCGGTGCGCCGCGCCGTGGTGGAGGCCGGGGAACGCGCGCGGCGCGAGGTGGCGGAAGAGGAGCTGCGCCGGAGCGAAAAACAATACCGGCTGCTCTTCCAAGGCAATCCGCATCCGATGTGGGTGTTTGATTTGGAAACGCTGGCCATCCTGGAAGTCAACGAGGCGGCGACGCAGCACTACGGTTATACGCGCGATGAATTTCTGCGCATGACGCTGGCGGATCTGCGGGTGGCGGAAGTCGTGCCCCGGAGCCGCAAGCAGCCGGTGGATGTCAAGGCGCAAGGATTAGTCTGGCGGCATCGGCGCAAGAACGGCACCGAGATGGACATGGAGGTTGTCTGGTCACCGCTGGCGTTTAAGGGAAAGCTGGCGGCGCTGACCTTGGGCACCGACGTGACGGTGCGCCGGCGGACGGCGCAGCGCAACTCGGTGTTCGGCAAATTGAGCCACCATTTGAGCGCGGTCACCACGGCGGCCGAGTCGGCGCTGTTCATCTGCGAGGCGGCGGATGAGCTGTTCCACTGGGATGATATTGCGCTGGATTTGTATTCGGTGGAGCGGGACGAAGTTATTTCGTTGATGGCCATAACGACCATTGATGGCAAGCGCGTGGAAATCCCGGCGTCGCCGCAATCCAAGACGGCGAACGCGCTGGTGCAGCGGGTAATTCAGCGCGGGGCCGAACTGGTGATGCCGGCCGAAACCGGCGATGCCAGCGGCACCACCATGCTGGCACCCATCCGCAAGGGCGACCGGGTGATCGGCGTGATCTTTGTCCAGCGCCGGCAGCCTCACAGTTATGCGGAGCGCGATGTGGAAATCCTGCAATCGCTGGCCGACCAGTGCGGCGGCGCGTTGCAGCGCGTGCAGGTGGAGGAGGATTTGCGCCAGAGCCAGCGCCGCTTCCGCGAGCTGTTCGAAAATTCCCCGGACGCGATTTTTGTCGAGGATTTGCAGGGCCGGGTGCTGGATGTGAACCGCAGCGCCTGCACGCTGCATGGGCTGACGCGGGAGCAATTGATCGGCAAGAATGCGATTGATGAACTGGTGCCGGCGGCGCACCGCACGGCGGCGCGCGCGGATTTTCAACGGCTGGCGGCGGGCGAAATCACCTGGATCGAAAGCGAAAGCGTGCGCGCCGACGCCCGCCCGGTGCCGGTGGAAATCCGCACGGTGCGCATCGAATACGACGGCTCGACGGCCCTGTTGTTCCACGTCCGCGACATCACCGAACGGCGCGCGGCGGAGGTGGCCTTGCGCAGCTCGGAAACTTTGTTCCGCTCGGTCTGGGAAAATTCCGTGGATGGCATGCGGCTCACGGATGAGCACGGTTCCATTGTGGCGGCCAACCAGGCGTTTTGCCGGCTGGTGGGCATGACGCACGAGCAGTTGGAGGGCAAGCCGTTCACAGTCGTTTATTCCGCCGCGCTGGACTGTGACAAGCTGCTGCACCAGCATTGCGAGCGTTTTTGCTCCGGGGCGAGCCAGGAAAAAGAAGAGCACCAGCTCACGCTGCAAGACAACCGGGCCGTGGTGTTTGAGATCACCGATTCCTACGTTGATTCCGGCGGCAAACCGCGCCTGCTGTTGAGCCTGTTCCGCGATGTCACTTCGCACCGGCGGCTGGAGGAACAATTGCGCCAGTCGCAAAAAATGGAGGCCATCGGCCAGCTCGCCGGCGGCATCGCGCACGATTTCAACAACATTCTCACCATCATTCTCGGCCATGCCACATTGCTCACGCTGGGGAAGCTGGAGCCGAAGGCTTTGATTTCGGCCCAGCAAATCAAGCAGGCGTCCGAGCGGGCCGCCGGCCTCACGCGCCAGTTGCTCGCGTTCGGGCGCAAGCAGATTTTTAATCCGCGGCCGCTGGACCTCAACCGCATTGTCGGCAAGATGACCGACTTGCTCGCGCGCCTGCTCGGCGAAGACATCGAACTGCAAATCACGCTCAGCAGCCAGCCGGCGATCATCGCCGCCGATGTCAGCATGCTGGAACAGATTTTGTTGAACCTCTCCGTCAATTCCCGCGACGCTATGCCGAAGGGCGGCCAGATGAGCATCCGCATCGCCGTCTGCGAAGTGGATGCCGGGCACATGCTCCGCATTGCCGACGCCCGGGCGGGGACCTTCATCCGGTTGAGCCATGCGGACACGGGCGAGGGGATTCCGCCGGAAAATGTCTCGCGCATTTTTGAACCGTTCTTCACCACCAAGGAACTGGGCAAAGGCACCGGCCTCGGCTTGGCCACCGTCTTTGGCATCGTCAAACAGCATGACGGCTGGGTGGAAGTCGAAAGCGAGCTGGGCCAAGGCACCACGTTCCATATTTATTTTCCCGTCACTTCCTTGCCCGCCGCCGATCCGGAACAGGTGGACACCCAGTTTCACGCCCGCAAAGGCACGGAAACCATCATGGTTGTCGAGGACGAACGCGACCTGCGCGAGATCATCACCCGCACGCTCAATCTCAACGGCTATCGCGTGTTTCAGGCCGTGGACGGCCAGAACGCGCTGGTGATCTGGGAGCAATATAAAAACGAAATTGATCTCGTCTTCACCGACATCATCATGCCCGGGGGCTTGAACGGACGCGAGCTGGCCGACCGGCTCTGGCTGGAAAAGCCGGAGCTGAAGGTGATTTTTTCCAGCGGCTACGGCGCGGACGCGCTGGGAAAGAATTTCAAGCTCGACCCCAAATTGAACTATCTCCAGAAGCCGTATCTGCCGCAGACGCTGTCCCGCACCATCCGGCGCTGCCTCGACGGCGAGAACGGACTTTGAATTTAATTCGCCACCGCCTCAACCATTTTAAAATGATCATTGCGCCCTCATTGCTCGCCGCCGATTTCACCCGGCTCGGTTCGGAAGCCGCCCGCGCCCAGCGTGCCGGGGCCGACTGGCTGCACCTCGACATCATGGACGGCCAGTTCGTGCCGAATATTTCCTTCGGCCCGGATGTCGTTGCCGCCGTCCGGCCGCACGCCAAAAAACTTTTTTTCGACGTGCATCTCATGTGCGGCAAGCCGGCGATTCTGCTGGAACCGTTTGCCCAGGCCGGCGCTGACGAAATGATCGTTCACGTGGAACTGGGCGAACAAGTGCTGCCGCTGCTCTGGAAAATAAAAGCGCTCGGCAAAAAAGCCGGCCTGGCCATCAATCCGCCCACGTCCATTGCCGCCGTCCAGCCGTTCCTCGACAAGATTGATCTGCTGCTCGTGATGACCGTGAATCCCGGCTTTGGCGGCCAAAGCTTCATTCACGAATGTCTGCCGAAAATCCAGCAGGCCGACGCATGGCGGCGGGAAAGAAAACTGCCTTACCGGCTCGAAGTGGACGGCGGCATCAACAACGCCACCGTGGCCGAATGCGCTCGCGCCGGCGCGGATACATTTGTGGCGGGCACCGCATTGTTCCACCAGCACAACATGGGCGCGGCCATCAGAAAAATGCGGCAGATCGCCGGCGACAACGATCCCGGACTGGCGGATTTGCGGGTGTAATTTGACGCCGCAGGCGGCCGGGAAAAGATTGTCAGCGGCCGCTCAAACCCCGGCACGCGCACCGCCTTCAGATATCCGTCGAAGGAACTTCAACTTGACCTCCTATTTGCCCGCCTGCTTCGGAATTGGCGTCAGTGCGAATACATAATGATGAACCTTGTGCTCCGCATTCACAATCACGCGCAGGGAATGGCGTAGCGGCTGAAATCGGTCAAGCGTCTTTAGGGCTTCGGTCTCACTGCTGGTTCGCAAGCTTCGCTCGCAAAATACCACTTTTACGGCGATTTTGCACCAGTAAGTTTTTCTGAGCTTGTAAAGACCGGGGTGGTTGGTAGATTTAAGACTGTGCATGTTTTGTGTTCGGGGTCGGGCAAACGATTTGGGGGTTAGCCTTGGGGGTGGTGAAGGTAAACCTCGCACAATCATTGCAAACATTGAGTGGAAGGGTGGCTGAGTGGTTAAAGGCATCTGACTCGAAATCAGAAGTAGTCGCAAGGCTACCGTGGGTTCGAATCCCACCCCTTCCGCCAATTGTATATTCTGAATAAAATCAATGGGTTAGAGCGTTTATATGAAACGCTCAATGGTGGCATTCACAATGTTCTTCGGAACAAGAAAGCCAACGAATTGACAGCCCTGCAAAAATTGTTCTTCCGCCGTGACCGATTTGATTTTGGTCAGGAAACTTTCCTTGATCCGTCATAATGTAAGTGATGTTACAGAAGGCTCGGCAAGCACCAGGGCAGCTTTGAACTTGGCTTGAATTCTAACTGCGATTTCCCGAAGAATAAAGGCATGACAGGGCGGCTAGATCGCGCTTAACCCTTATCGCCAGCTTGAACCAAAGTTCAAGCATAAATCAGTGAAACACTTGGCTGGTGAATATAGCCGCCATGTCCTATCCACCAGTTTGCGCCGCGTTCCGCGCGACAAAAAGTCTTAATTGATTAGCAACTGGAACTGGAAAGAATGCTGTGAAAAATGCAAATTAAAGTGACGGCTGAATAGGTCGCGCGGGAGGCGGTTCGTCATGCGGCCCGGGTGCGCCCAAACCGATCTGTCGGCTTTCGGCGTAGGGTCCAAGCACCCAGAGCAATGTTTCCCGCATTTCCGACATAGTGACCGGTTTGTTGAGAAGATAATCCACCCCGGAAACCAGGTTGCCATCGGTGAATTCAGCCGGGAAATTCCCGCTCGTCAATATGATGGGCTGGCTGGGTCGTTTTTGTTTCATAAGCGCGGCCAGTTCATCTCCCATAATTCCCGGCATATTATAATCCGTAATAATCAAATCAAACTGACTGGCTTCAAATATGGCCAGTGCCGATTTGCCGCTATTAGCCGTCTGAACTTCATGGCCGTCAAATTGGAGCATTAGCCTTAACGCCTTATTAACCTCGGGGTCATCGTCCACCACCAAAATCTTATACCGTGCCTTTTCTGACGGTTGCATAAACTGCTTCTCCTTCAACAAAGGAAACTAAAACGGGATTTTTCCGGCGTCAAATAAATAAAATACTCGTCGTAATTAAGGAATGATTTATCCGACGTAATTAATTTCCACTCAGCTTTCACTCAGCTTCGAGAACGATTTTCCCCGGCGCGATCCGCTGGATTCAATTATTCCGGCTGGTCAATGCTAGATTGACGGGCATCAGAATACCGCGCAGACTTACCCCGCTTTTCTCACAATCAACTGCTTGGATCACACATGCCATTCGGATACAAGAAAATTTTGCGAACGCTCGCGACGGCGCTCATGCTCAACACCTTTGCCGGCACCGGCGCTGAAGTGGCCGGTTCTGCCGGCATGCCTTCGGTCGAACAGCCAGATCTGAAGCTGCCACCGCATCCGCGCTTGCTGCTCAATGCCGCAGGGATTGAACAACTCAAGCATCGCATCGCCTCGGAACCTTGGGCCAAGGCATCGTGGGACGAACTCATGGCGGCGGCGGACAAGTCGCTGGCCAGCCCGGTTGAACTGCCGCCGCGCGGCGGAAACTGGAGCCACAACTATGTCTGTCCCATTCATGGTGCCCGTTTGAGCCAGGGCAAGAAAATCGGATCGTGGCAATGGGAACATATCTGTCCTGTGGGACCGCACATCTTGCGCGGCGAGCCGGCCACGGCCACGCTGGATTTTGATGGCAATGCCATGGCCAACGCCCACGCGCGGCTCGCCCAGCAGATTGTGGATCATGGCTTGGTATTTCAACTCACGGGCGATGCACGGCACGCGGCCAAGGCGCGGGAAATTCTCCTCGCCTACGCGGACCGTTATCTGAGCTATCCGCTGCATGATAACCAAGGCAAAGCCGGGCGCGGCGGTCATGTCGCGTCGCAATCGCTGACCGAGGCCAGTTGGTTGACCACCTTCACGCAAGGAGCGGATCTTGTCTGGACGACGTTGAGCGATGCCGACCGGACGGCCATTGCTGACAAGGTGCTGCGGCCCGCACTCAAGGAAGTCATTCTTCCGCACCGGTTGGGCATTCACAACATCCAGTGCCATCACAACAGCGCTATTGGCCTCGTCGGTTTTCTCCTCGACGACGAAAAACTTATCGCCACCGCCATTGATGACCCCGCCGATGGCTATCTTCAGGAGATGGCGAAGGGCGTGCTCGGCGACGGCATGTGGCTTGAAGGCAGCAGCGGCTACCATTTTTTCACCATCAGCGGGGTGTGGCCGCTGACCGAGGCGGCACGCAATTGCGGGCGCGATCTTTACGGGCCGAAACTGCAAAGCATGTTTGACGGGCCGCTCGCGCTGGCGACGCCGGATTTTGTGTTGCCGAACTTCAACGACAGCAGCACCGTGCCGCTGGCCGGCGAGGCAGACTTTTACGAACTTGCATTGGCCCGCTACCACAACGCCGCCTATGCACCGTTGCTTGCGCAAGGCACGCGGCGCGGACGGCTGGCGTTGCTCTACGGTGACACCAACCTGCCGTCGGCTGCGCCATCCGGTGCGCAAGCCAGCCGCAACTCGGCCGCTTCCGGCTACGCGATTCTGCAACAGGGGCAAGGCACCGACGCAACATGGTTGTGTGTGAAATACGGACCCCACGGCGGCGGGCACGGGCACCCCGACAAAAATAATTTTATTCTTTACGCGCGCGGCCAGATCATTGCGCCTGACGCCGGCACGCATGCCTATGGCTCGCCGCTGCATGGTTCATGGGACAAAACCACGCTTGCTCACAATACGCTGACCGTGGACGAAGCCTCGCAGTCACCGGCCACCGGCAAATGTCTTGCCTTCGGCACCGAGCGGGGCGTGGATTATGTGGTGAGTGACGCCGGCCCGATTTATTCAGGCGTTCGCTTCATCCGCACGGTGGCAATGCTCACATCGAACCTCTTGGTGTTTGTGGATCAGGTGGCCGCTGACAAACCGCGGACGCTGGATCTCGTTTATCATCAGACCGGAAGCTGGGAGCAATTGCCTGCCGGCGAAGCTTGGGCCGCACCGGCGGCCGTTGGCTACGAATATTTTACCGGCACCACGCAGCGAACCAATGGCACTCCGGGCACGACTTTGCATGCGCGGATTGCCAATGGTTGGCACGCGTCCTTGACGTTCGCCGACGGTGATCCGACGGAAATCATTACCGGCTACGGCATCTTGAAGACTACGGAAGATCGCGTGCCGATGCTGGTGCAGCGGCGCGAGGCAGATAAAACGGCATTTGTCTGGGCGATCTCGCTGGACGACACGCCCGTTTCCGTGCGCGGGGACGCAGTTTCGGACGCGGCGGGCACGCCATTATCCGAAGCCGATGCGGTGTTGGTGCAGGTCAGCGCGGCCGGTCGGGAATGGTCGCTGCTGGTAAATTCCCAAATGAAGTCGGTGATATTGAATCGTCCTGGCGGCAAGGCTTGGCATTCCGACGCCGTTTTCTCAATGCCGTGAGTCCAATTTATTTTGCAGGGACATCCGGGCATTCGCCTGGGCAATGGCTTCGCATTGCCGGTCCTAGCCTTTTGTCTCCGAAGCTTTGCTCATCGTGCGTTTCCAAAATAGGTGTCGCGAGGCTTGCTGAAGGCTAATAGCCGGGTTCAAAAAAATGATATGTGGCCGTTTCATGTCACACGACTTGCCGGAAATTATGGACTAAGATGGTAAAATCGCTGACCTGAATCCTGTCCTTGGCGGGTTGGATATTTCAGCCGGATTTGAATTTGTAAAAGAATGTTTCGATACCGAATAATGACTGTCTGTAAGTTGGTTTTGTCCGGCGCGCTGTTCCTGTTTTCTGTCAGCGCGCCCGCGGCAGTTTTCACCGTGCCAACGATGCAGGGACAAGATCCGGAAGTAGAAATGCGGAACGGCACGTTCAACCTCGTGCAAAGCGACGGCTGCCACATTCATCTGTGGCAGTCGTCCACCATGGGCGGCCTGGTTTCGGCCTTGGATCAAGTTATTCTTTCGCCCGGCTGCTCGAATGTTTGGGCGCCGGAAATTCATTGGTTCACCAACAAATGGTATTTGTATTACAGCCTTGCGCCGGACACTGCCGGGGCCAATCACCGCGTTTATGTGGCCCAAAGCCAGGGCACGCTCGCCACCGGGCCTTACACGATTTTGGGCGTGCTCTTCAACACCTATTGGAACATTGACGGCAGCGTGTTCACCGCGACCAATGGCCAGCTTTATTTTATTTTTTCCGGCAGTCCCTCCGGCACGCAGAACATTTACATCGCGCCGATGAGCAATCCCTACACGCTGAGCGGCACGCCGGTGTTGATTTCTCAGCCGACGCTGGCGTGGGAAACCGTGGGCACGCCGCCATCGGTGAACGAAGGTCCGTTTGGCTTCACTCACAATGGCCGCACATTTATTGACTTTTCCGCGAGCGGCTGCTGGACGGATAGTTATTGTCTTGGGCTGCTGACTTTGACCGGCACGAACCCGCTGGATCCAAACGCATGGACCAAGTCCGGCCCCGTGTTCAGCCAGCAGCCTGGCGCGTATGGGCCAGGGCACAACTGTGTTTTCACTGACACCAATGGGCAGAGCTGGAACATTTATCACGCGAACAATCTCAGCGGTCAGGGCTGCGGCGGCTATCGCCAGCTCCGCATCCAGCGCGTTGGTTGGAGCGTGAGTAATTCGCCAATCTTCGGTGCTCCCGTGCCGCTTGGCTCGTGGATTTCGGACGACACCAATTTTCTCGCCGCGCAATTTCCGCTGACCGAAACCAATGGCACGAGCGCGACGAATCTGATTTTTGGCACGCACGGCACGCTCGTCGGCACGCCGGTCTGGACCAAGCCCGGGCTCAAGCTCAACGGCGTGACGGATTATGTGGATTGCGGCACGAACCTCGGCAACGACGTGCAGACGGCGCTCACGCTCGCCGCATGGATTCGCGCCGATGCGTTTGTGGACTGGGCCGCGATCATCGCCAAAGGGACGAACACCGAACCCTACGCCATGCAAATCTGGCATGACGGCTCGCTGCGCTTCTCGGCCAACTGGGGTCCGCCAGGCGGCAGCGCCGGCAGCGGCTTGTGGAATTCCAATTTCAAAATGGCCACGAACACTTGGTATCACGTCGCCATCACTTATGATGGCGCGACCGTGCGCTTTTATCTCAACGGCGCGGTAGATTCGTATCAGCCGGCAGCCACGCTGCAATTTGGCGTGGTGAACGAACCGCTGACGCTCGGCGCGGATTTGCCGGGCGGGCACGAGTTTTTTCCCGGCATCATCCGCGACGCCCGCGTCTATGGCCGCGCGTTGAACAGCATGGAAATCATGGCGCTCGTGAATCGTCCACCCAGTTTTAGCGGCAATCCCATCAATTACACGCGGCCGGCGGGCATCACG
>CAJAQO010000155.1 GCA_903944085.1 uncultured Verrucomicrobia subdivision 3 bacterium | reverse complement strand
AGGTTCAAGTCCTCTCGCGCGCACCACTAAACAAAGGGATTGATGAGTCTCGGCAATGTTGTGCGGAATGGGTGAAGAGCCCGAATTATCATCGCCTCAAGTTACACGCGCACCGCGCCAGAAATGCAGACGCGCATTGAGGACGTGCTGAAGCGCACAGAATCAACGCTCTGTTACCTCTGGCCGCACAATGCTGGGGCGGATGCACGTTGGAATGGTGCGTTTTACGGCTGGCTTAAACGGTAGAATTGTTGCGGGACATTGGATGGCAGGGGCAGCCATACCTGATTGGTGCCGACCTTGCCGGCAAAGTTCGTTTGCCGGAGCCAATTCGTCGTCGCCAGATTGGTATTGGCCCAAACCGTGCAGCTCTGCCCGGAACTCGTAACGAAGCTGAAATTAAAATTCGTGCCGGACAGTTGCGGCGCGAGAAGCTGCGGCGGCCAAGCCGTGTTGGTTCGAATCAATATCATGTCCCAGTAGGTCAAGCTCGGCACGGTGAAAGTGACATAGCTTCCGCCAGAATCCGATCCCGTGGTGAAACTCAAATTTGAAGCGGCTCCGGCGTTTAGGTCGGGTGAGGCCCATTGCACCGTGCTGATTGGACCGCTGCCATAATAATATTTGACGGAAAAATTTGATTGCGGTGTCGGGGCCGGATAAGTCCCCATATTATCCCGCCAATCAATGCTGCTTTCGCCCAACAAATTAATCAGGTTCAACATGTGCGTGCCGGCCGTGGTCTTGGCAAACGCCCAAACCGTATTGGTCGTCGCCAGGCTGGCGGCGGGAACCCTCAGCGATATGGCATTCGTGCTGTTCGCCATTCCACCATACAACCAGCCTTGGTAAGTCAAGATGAAGTTGTAATAGTTCGTCAAGGTATTGGCCAGGCTGACATCCAATGAAAGCGTCTCGTTCGGAAAATACTCGTTATCCAGCATGTGTCCGCCGTCGCCGAGTTCGATGTGCGTGCCGCCACTGGCAAAGATGGCGGCATCGCAAAGCAGGACTCCGGGTGGATTGAAACTGCCGGTCGTTTTGCCCCGATCCAAGTAAGCCGCGAGGACCACCGGTTTGCCATTGCCCCAGGCCAGCCCATCGTCAATGACCGCCTTCAAGTCATTGTAGGTTGTTTGCCCGCTGCCTTCCCAGCACTCAACGTAAACCGCGTCATCCGCCGTTTGATTGATGGAGCTGAACAATCCATAAGTGCCGACGTTGTTGAAAATGATCCTTTTGTCGGTTGCGCTTCTGGCGTTGTTCAGGAAACTGACAAAGGTCTGCCAGACATCCACGGTGTTTTCATTGGAGTCATATTGCAGACTGCCCGGATCACCCAGTTGATCCACCTGCCAGCCGTCAAAGGCATAGGCTGAAAACATGTCGTTTTCCCGGCTGAAAATATAATTTTGCCACAGGCGGTTGCTTGGATTAAACATTCCCAGCGCCGGGGTGGCCCAGCCGCCTGGCATCGCAGCAGACCATTGCGTGCCGCCCGCAGTATTGTAAAGCCCCCATTGGGCACTAACTCCGCTGCCGTCACTCGCATAATTGGCATAGGCGCCATACATGAGATTGTAAGCCATGGCCTTCATCCCATAAGCGTGGCACGCGCTGATGAAGTCGTTTACGGTTTGCCGATAATTCGTCCGGTTGGCGAGGTCATTCCAGGAAGCCGCCGGGCTGGCCACCGTTCCCGCCAGCGGCCAATGCTGTTTCCATTGCCAGTCGTAAAATTGAACATAGTTGACGTGATAGCGGTTCAACCACGCCACTTCATTGGACGAGGTTGCGGTGGATTGTGCCGGGTAATAAGACAGGTAGCCGTAAATGAGCGGCCCTTGCGCGAAGAGGGTCAGCGGCAAAACTATCAAGCAGGCGATGGCCACCAGCGTGGAGGGTTGCAATCGGGGAGCGGCAACGGTTTCTTCGGCAACGGCCTTTTTCGCCATGCCGCGAGAATAATTGTTTTTAATCGGCTGGCAAGTTCGCACCGACGTCCAGTGTGGGTGGAATGCGCGGTGCTGGAAAATTACGAGCAACGCGTGGCAGGCACGCCCGCACCGGTGGCGTGATTTGCGCCCGCATCATGGGCTAACAGTCACACGCCATTCTGCGAAGAAAGTGTCAGCGGTTCTTCTTGCCAGCGTTCTTTTTCTGCCAATGCTGGTTGATGGCGTTCATGACCTTAGCCAGGCGCACCACCCGCCGATGTATTTGGCCGTTCCTGAAACTGACACTTGATTTCCGCCTCGGCATTGATGGCGCGGCGACCAGGCCAGAAGAGCTTTTTCGTTGCCCCGGCCGGCATTGGTCAAAAACAGTTGACTTAACAATAATTGTTAGTTAAACTACAACTGGTTTTAACAACTTAGAACCGGCTATAAAAGGTATGGTGGATTTAAGGACTTGCTTGGATGGTTGGCCCTATGATGCAGCGAGGAATGTTCGCACTGATCGCGGCGGCAATGGGCGCGAAATCATTTTGGTCCGCCAACCGATGGGGCTGGAACAATACGAGGTGGACGGCCGTCCGGACGGCCGGCAGGTGCATGGGATGGAATCCGTTCTCGATTTTCACCACGCCCGCATCAGCGCGGCAAAGCTGACCCACACGGCGCTAAAATTGGAACTGACCCCGGAGGAATGCGCGGAGATGTTCGACGAGGCAGGAGTTTTTTACCAGCGCTTGATCGTTTTGGTTCGCCTCAAAGACTGGCCGCGCGCGGAGCGGGATGCGGCTCAAATTCTCCGTTTGCTTGACTGCGTTAGGCAGCACGCGCAATGCGCCAAGGACCGCGTGCATCTTGAACCGTGGCGTTCGCATCTCACCCGCATCCATGCCTCGGCCCGGGCCATCAATCTCCGGGATAACCGGCTGGTGCATGAGGCCATTCAATGCCTGCGGGACACGCTCGGCGTCCAGGAAGTTTTTGAACAAATCGCATCGGACCAAGGAGCGATAGAGGCAATGTTGTTTGAAAGCATCCGCAGTTCTCTGGCTGCCATTCCCGCGCTCAATGGGCGCGAGGACAATTGTTTTTTACGGCAAGGTGAATATTGGGAAATTCGGTATCAGGGCCACACCACGTTTTTGAAATCCATGCGCGGTTTGCATTGTCTGACCTTTCTGTTGCGCTACCCACAAAGGGAATTTCATGTCAGCGAATTGCTGATCAACCTGCTGGAAGTGCCCGCTGCGGCTCCGGCCCTCAAGGCCAACGGACCCCGGCATGAAAATGGACAGTTGGCTACCACCTTCCGAGCCATCGAGGGTCTGCCCGTGTTAGATTTACAAGCCAAGGCAGAATACAAACGCCGACTGCATGAGTTGCGGCACGATTTGGCTGAGGCGGAACAATTCAACGATTCTACCAGAGCAACTGAAGCCCAGGATGAAATGAATATGATCGCCCAGCATCTGGCCGCCGCGATCGGCTTGGGAGGTCGGGACCGCAAAACTTCCTCGGCTGCCGAACGCGCGCGCTGCGCCGTCACCAAACGCATCAAGAAGGCCATCCAGAAAATCGGGGAGACCATTCCCGCGCTCGGCCATCACTTGTCCGCCGGAATTAAAACCGGCTATTTCTGTTCTTACAAACCCGATCCCGATCATGCCGTCAATTGGAAATTCTGATTTGAAATATCTTTCGCAGTTGTGACGCGAAAAGTCACAGTGTGACGCGAAAAGTCACGCCTCAAACACAAATGCAACCGACAGCGAAAAGCGCCGGAATGGCGCGGCAAGGTGATAGTGCAAAAGATTTGGCGACTGTTCCGGAAGATGCCGGTGTCGTCAGGAGCGTCGGAGAACCTGGCGGCAAGCCGGTGGCTGGACCGTTTGGCGGTCCAGGCGGCGGCGGCGCCAATAAGTTTGCCGACAACGGCGGTGCTGTCATTGAGATTGTTCGGCTTCAGTTAATTTACTGGGGTTCGGCTTGGGCTTCAAATCCGCCTCCGTCACCCACCTCTGCTCAAGTAACATCAGCGGTGCAACAAATTCTCGCCGGGCCATACATGACCGGGTTGGCGCAATATCGCAATATCGGACGCGGTCATCTTCTGGGTTCGGTAGTCGTAACCAGTTCGAATCCGCCTAATTCCTTCACCGACACAAATGTCTCTAACTTCGTTGCCGGACTGATTAAAGCGGGAACGGTTCCGGGACTGGATGCCGCGAAGGCAAATCTCTATTTCGTCATCATGCCGAAAGGGATCAACAGCAGCAGCGGCGGAGTGATCGGCGAGCATACTTACTACACAGACAGCAGCGGCAACCGGATTCACTTTGGGTGGGTGACCAACAATGGCACCTTGAGTTATGTCACAAACGTTCTTTCACACGAGTTGGTAGAATCCTGCACGGATCCGGAAGGCAGCGCGATTCTTGGGATTGCCGGAACTTGTTCGGGTGGCGGGTGGTGCGAAATCGGCGATGTTTGTGAAGGCACATCGTCGGTTCTAAACGGCGTCACGGTGCAGTCGTTCTGGTCCAATACCAACGCGGGTTGCATTGTTCCGAATTGGCCGGCGACCACTTTTCCATATTCCGGAACGCAGTTTACTTACACGCTTGCCGCTAATCAGAGTGCTACTTTCTACACTTTCAATTGGCCCGAATACGAGTTCGTGGTCTGGGAGGTGGTTCCAACCACGGCCGGGACGGCGGCGGAAATAACTTGGAGCGTGGAGATTCAGCGGGCATCCGGGGCTTATGTAACTTACTGGATCACGGTGACCAATCTTACCGGGGCGGCTGTCAGCATCCAGGGACGCTACACTGTTCTCGGTATCGCATAAACGAGGAGACTAGACTATATGACGCTTGGAGTGCAATTTACCGGAACGCTGGCCCCGAACGCGTCCGCCAACTATTTCACGTTTGGTTGGCAGCCGGGTTGGGATGTATTATGGCAAATCATGCCAACTTCGACGGGCACCGTGCCGCAGATTCAGTGGACGGTGTCAACCGAGTTGTCGGGAACCGCGATCACCTATTGGATTCTGGTAAAGAATCTGACTGCGGCCACCATTGACTTTGAAGGTCGCTACGCGATCTTGAATGCTTAAGACGGCAAAAGGAGAATATTATCTATGCGTATTGTTATTGATGATGACGGCGGTTCGAATTCCACCGCGCCAGCCGCTTCCACGCTTGGTCAAACCTCTGGTGCGCTCGCGTCGGTTGTTCAGGTAAATGCCGGAGCGGCTCCCGGTGTCGGCGGGACCGGCGGAAGTTCTGATTCCGCAGCGATACAGACACCGCCGGGGACGGTTGTGAACGCCGGTCAAGCGCCGGTGCCATCCAAGCAAACATCATCATCGAAGAAATAGTCTAACTTGCCTAAGCCTTATGACCTTTGGAACACAATTCACCGGAACGCTGGCCCCAAACCAGTCTGCCAACTATTATACGTTCGGATGGTCTGCGGCTTCGGATGTGGCGTGGATGATTATACCTACGACCGCTGGCACCGGGGCGCAGATTCAATGGACCGTGTCAACGCAGTTGTCGGGAACCGCGATTACTTACTGGATCATGGTGAAAAATCTGACCTCTGGCACAGTGAATTTCCAGGGGCGCTACGCAATCCTTAATGCCTGACTGTATTATATTGGACGGATTCAGGAGTTTGTCTGGAACGGTTTGGCTGTTTAATTTAACAACACCTAGTAAGGCGCATTCCCAAACGGTCAATAGATGGAAAAGTGTCGGCGGATACGAAAAGTCGTGCCTTAAAGGTGCCTAGTGGCCAAGGTAATCAATCATCACAACTGCAAAACACAACTTATATGTCTAACTATCGTTTTGGTAAACATCCATCGAAGCGTGATTATCGCACCCTGCGATTTGAGAACTACCTGACGGCAGCGCTGCCTGCGCCGCCGGCCGCCTACGACGTGCTCGCCACAGTTTTCAAGAAACTGAACGCTTCGGATCCGGCAGTGTTATTTCCCATGGACGGCAACGATACCTTGGGCGACTGCACCATTGCGGCGCTGGCCCATGCGGAAACCGTCTTTAGCGGGCTGATCGGTAAAAAAATGATCATGGCCAAGCCAGCGGTGGTAAAGCTGTATATGCATTTGACTGGCGGTGTGGACTCCGGCCTGAATGAACTGGATGTGCTGAACTACTGGCAATCGAACGCCGTGGCAGGAGATAAGATTGCCGCCTACGTCGCCATTGAAGTAAAAAATCACACGCACGTTCAGCAGGCGATTCAGCTTTTTGGCGGCGTTTATCTGGGGTTTCAGGTGCAGCAAAACTGCATTCAGGAATTCGATGCCCGGCAGCCATGGACACCGGGCCCGCTGACCAATGACGGCCACGCCGTTTACGCTGTTTCATACGATGCAACCGGCCCCACCGTGCTCACTTGGGGGAATACACAAAAGGCGACTTGGGGATGGTGGGATGAATGTGTGGACGAGGCCTACGCCATTCTTCCTCCCGAAGCGCTGAACCCCGCGTTCGCGCCCGGCTTCAACTTCGCCCAGTTGAAAGCCGATTTGGCGGACGTGGCGAATTGAATACGAAGATTAGAAGTGCCCGCACTTGCTGCTGTCTCCGCTTATGGTTGACTGCCAATAACTATAACGGTGGGTCTTGGTTGCGCAGTTGGTATTGAATTAACTTCTCTCCTATCCAAATTAACAAAACCAAGAAATAAAACGTTGCACCTGATTCGCCACCTTGATCGTTCTCCTCAACTTGGGGAGAAAACCATTGGACGACGGTGACATCGGCCTGTTGCCCCGATGGCAAACTGGGATGAGGTTGGAGGCAAAACCGGCCTTGAATTTAGAAATATAGAAGGCCTGCACCTGCGTTGTTTCCAGAAGTTTATCAACGCCTAAGATACTTCCGCGCCGGCTCGGGGTAGATGTAAGATTAACGCTTACCGTTTGCAACGGCGACTTATGCTGAGAGATCGTGTCAATTTTTCAACCATCACGATGCCGCGTTTCGATTATGGGAACGTGTGTTTTCCCAGTTGACGGAATCATATATTTGGGTTTCATTGTCTCCGCGCGGTGAGCGAGGTGGATGAGGACGAAAAACAGTTACAGAAAGTTTTTGAGCACATTTTTTGCCAGCCATGCCCACAGACGGGCGTAGCCCGGCTGATTTTCATAACGACGTTGCAGATTAATGTGAAACGCGCATAAAAGGCACTTTGATCTAGTATGGAAAGCGACCCTTCCGCCATTCCCACTGACGCTTCGCCGGAAGCGCTGGAGATGTTCAGGAATTTTCCGAAATACAGCCAGCCACCGGTGGATTTGAGAGTTGCGGTGGCCTCGTTCGTGGGATTAAGCAACAATCTTCCAGGTTCATTTCATTTTCCTGAGCTCATTGTTACCGACATGCGTCTCCGGTTGGTGCAATTGCATGAGTTCATGCACGGTTTCTGTTGTCTTTTTAGCGACGCTATTCAGCTTTGTCTAAAGAATTATCTGTTGAGCGTTTCGTCAGAATGGGCCAACCCGGCCCCCATTACCGCACTGGTGGTGCTCGACAAAAGCCAGCAGCCGTCTCCGGGATTCACACTTATCAAAAGTCGCGGCGATCAACAGATTGGCTATGCTACACTGTCCACAGGCTCGGTGGCTTTTGACACGGTGTTGGCCCAATACGAGGAATTGTTTGTGGATTTCCTGTGCTTTGCGGCAGCCGGTCCGGCTTACTGGACGACCATGCTGGACGTCGAGACCCGTGCCGCTCCTTTGGATCAAGTTTTCAACAGCCAATGGAATATTCATCAGCCGCGACTATACGATCCCCACCCGCCGCTCATGGCTCGCTTCATTTTGTTTCCCCAAATGTTTTTAAAGGTGTTCGCAAGTGCGGATGGCCTGGCCGGAGAGTCACCAGTTGAAACTGAAAAGATGGTGGCTTCGATGCGAACTTATCTCCAGCAGCACGTCTGGGCGCACTTGCCAACCGCGGATACAGCGACGATGATCACCTACGAAAATCCAAATGCGCCAGCTCCGGTTCAAAAAATCAGCTTCGCGTTCGAGTCGTTGATCCCATTGTATCATGCTGTGTGCCGTGGTTATTCTTTGCTGCTGGCCCGCTGGCTCAAGCAAAGCCATCCCTTGAGCCTTTTTCGCTGGTGGTTCTTTGCCACCGAACATCATCACCGGATTGCCAATTTGAGCACGGAATTTGCGCAAGGCGTGCCCCGCCAGCTACCGGGAAATAATTATTTCGACGCCATCGCCGGTTCAGCCGCCGCGCGCCAATGCTATGATCAAAATCCGAACCTGCCCTTGGAGGACTTGCAACAGCGCGCGGATGCTTTTCAACAGGGAATGAAGAAATCCTTGATAAAACTGCATATAAAACCACCACCCCCGAAGGGAACCAGACCATGAACGTTGCCCCATTATATTCCGATACCGAGTTGGCAAACATAGATGAATTTCTTCGCGACTGTGTGGAGCAGGCCGCTGCCGGAAGAAGTTTTGCGCGGCCCGTGATCGCCGAAACCCAGGCCAAGCCTGAAGTCGAACGATTGCGGGCCAAACGCAAACGGGTGGACAAAACGATCACTCCGGAAGATTTGCAGGAATTGGACGAGGCCATGAAAAGCCCCTATGCGCCGACCTTTCATGGGGAACGGGATGAAGTGCTAGAAAAGTTGCGCCAGGAAGCCGGCGATAAAGCTGGCAAATTTCCAGGGGTCACGCTCTTTCTGCGACATTCCGCCGAGCGATTGTGTGCCGCTCCGCGCAAGCCGATAAAGCCGGCGACCTTGTTGATTTCGTCCAGTGGTCTTGCCTGGCTGCTCGGTTTGCTACACATCCCTCCAGTTTGCGCGCCGGCCGTGGTCTGGGTGGCGACGAAGATGCGCGACATTGGCGTGCCGGCGTTTTGCGACACTCTCAAAGATTATTTGAAACAGCATGACGCGAACGTTTAGGCCAGCGCCGGACTTACTGTGACCGACGGGCAAGGCGAGCGGCAGGTCTTGGGCCTGGCGGGAAGAACAGCCGGCCGAAAATCGGCTCTCCGGCCTGCTGGCCCAGCAAATTGCATGACCGGCGATATGGGGCCGTCGCTTTGAAGGCACTGAATAAAGCACTCCTGTTGTGGCCTCTTTATGCCACACGACAATCCTGCGGGATTCGGCTTACAATTACTCTTGATTCAAACATGATCGTAACTGCAAAACGCCGCCAAGATTAAACCTGCTGGGCTTTTTTGGTCAAATCAACATATGATCAGATTTTAATAATTCCCCGCCATTAAACCACTAAGCTGGAATTAACGGCAAATAGAAATCCTGCGATCATTGCAAAGTAACCCGTTAAAATTTTATGAAAAAGATGAGATCCCTCAAAGAGAAAATCCAACAAGTGAAAATCATGCTCTGGCCCGGGCTGATTGCAGCCGTCCCACTCTGTTGCCCTGAATTCGCCGTTGCCGCTCATCAGGACGTTTTGATTAATTTTACGACGACTGGCAATCTGGTATCCAACCCGGACACCTACGGGCACTACTGGAATAATATGACTTCACTCACCACCAGTGTCGGCCTCACCAACCTCGTTATGACAAACAACACCGCCACCACGATTGCGTTGGCCAATGTCAATGTTTCCACCTTGGCGGCGAACAATGTGGGACCAACGTCGGTTGACACGAACCGCCTTGGCTATTTCTCGGTCTTGAACGCCTACAGCACTTTCTTTTACGGTAATAGCAGCACCGGCAGCAATGCTCTCGTCATCACCGGCTTGACGACCGGCAATAATTACAATTTGCGCTGGTTTGGAACCCGTGACACGGGCGTTGGCGGGGAAGTAAGAGTTACTAGTTTCACCATAGTTGGCGGCAATGGCACGTTCACCACCAATGTCCAAACTTCCGGCGGGAACATTGGCGGGACCGGCACTAACTTCACCTACACGATTCCCAGTCTTGCGCGGCTTGCGCCCACCACCAACAACCTGATTCAATTTGGATTCGCTACCCTTCAGGGTTCGTTTTCCTACATCAACCTCATGGAAATCACGGTCAACCGGCCGCCTATCGCCGGCAATGTCACCACCAACCGGAATTTGGGGGCCACGCTTACGATCTCCACTGCGAGCCTGCTGGCCCAATCATCCGATCCAGATGGCGATACGCTGATTTTTGACAGTTTCAGTTCCTTGCCTGCTGGTGCCACGACCAATGCAACCAGCATAACCCTGCCCGGCACCAACATGATTCAAACCTTCACTTATACCATTGATGATGGCAACGGACTTACTAACAACGGCACCGTGACGGTGAACATCACCGGTGTGACCTCCGGTCATCGGGATGCGCTGATTGATTTTGGTCCGAATGATGTGACCAACGGCACCAACACGATTAGCCCGGACTATTTGGGGCAATACTGGAACAACATGAACGCCCCGGGCGGCGGTTCCACCTATCTCGCTGCCGGTTCCGGTCTAGCTAACCTTATCACGACGAACAACCTGGCCACTGCGCTGGGACTGGTCATCAACAATGGCAATTTTCAAGCTAATGGCATCGTGAATGGCGGCCTGCTGAATCCTAGCTACGCACTGTTGGGCAATTTCGCGGTCACCAATGCCACCGAGGATTACATCTTCACAACCGTTGCAGCCGGCGCCAGCCTCTCGCTCACCAACCTGGATCCCACTGCGGTTTATCGGCTCCGAATGTTTGGCACGCGCAATACGGATGGCAATACCATCCGGTCAACGCAATACGTTGTGACCGGTGGCAACGGGTCGCTCACGAACATCCTGCAAACTTCGGGCAACAATGGCTGGGTTAACAATGGGGTTACTTACTACGGGAATAATAATACGATCATCATCGTCAACGGGATTATTCCGGATGCCAACAAACAGATTCAAGTTGCTTTGACCAGTCCGGCTGGAGGTTATGCCTATCTTGGCATCATGGAAATCACGGAGACAAAGCAGGTGCCCACGACCACTAATCTCATCATGACCCGTGTCACGGGATTGCCGGTGCAAATCGCCAAAGCCAGCCTCGCGGCGGATGCCAGTGGTGATCTATTGACATTCAGCCTAGCCAGCAGCACGAATGGCGCGACGCTGACGCAGGACAGTAACTATATCTATGTGCCGGCCAATACCGTGACCGACCAGTTTAGTTTCACAGTTAATGATAGTTACGGCGGGACGAACAGCGGCACAGTTACCGTTTTAATCGGCAAGGTGACACCGACAATCTTTGCCGCGCCGACTGCCAGCACCATCAACTATGGGCAGACACTGGCGAATTCCACTTTGACCGGAGGTGCGGCGACGAATACGGCGAGCAGTGCATCGGTGGCGGGCAGTTTCGCGTTCACGACGCCTTCGCTGGCACCCAGCGCGGCAGGAACCACAAATGTGAGTGTGATGTTCACGCCGACGGATACCGCCGACTACAACAGCGCGACGACTACTGTGCCGGTGGCGGTGAACGGCATTACGCCCACTATCTTGACGCCGCCGACCGCTGCGGCCATAAGTTACGGGCAGACACTGGCGAGTTCCAGTTTAAGCGGCGGGGTGGCCACGAATGCCGCGAGCGGCGCAGCGGTGGGCGGCAGTTTCGCTTTCACTGTGCTTTCACTGGCACCGAATGCGGTCGGTTCGACGAACGTGAGCGTGACCTTCACGCCGACAAATTCGAGCTATAACAGCGCCACGACCACGGTGACTGTGGCGGTGGGCAGGACAACGCCGAGCCTAACCAGACCGACCGCTGGCCCCGTTACCGTTGGCCAGAGTCTTGGCAGTGTGATCTTGATGGGGGGTGCCGCTACGAACGGCTTTAGTCACGCGGCGGTGGCCGGCAGTTTCGCCTTCACCACCCCGTCCATCGCGCCGAATCTGGGTGTAACCAATGTTAGTGTAACCTTTACCCCGACGGATATGGCTGATTACAACAGCGCCACGTCCACGCTAACGGTGAGCGTAACCAAGTCCATTGTGGTGTTCGGCTCCTCGGTCGCCCATGGTTACGGCAGCAGTCCCAGCGTTTTCAACAATGGTTCCTACACCAACGGCTACGCCGGTTTGCTGACCACCTTCCTCGCGCCCGAAGGTTGGGCGGTGACGAACATTTCGATTGACGGCACGACCACGGGCAACGGTGTGTCTCGCTATGCCACGGATCTCGCTCCGCTGACGCCCAATTATGTCTTGATTGGCTATGGACTCTACAACGAGGGGCTGGCCGGCTCGCTGGATCCCGCTGCCATCGTGACTACGTTCGACACCAACTTGGCGACCCTCATTTCCATGTGCCGCAGCAACGGATTGTATCCCGTGACCGGCCTCGGCTACGCGAACAACAACTTTTCGTTGAGCGAATATCAGTATGTCAAAAACGTGAACCTTCTGATCAATAGTTGGAATTTGCCCAGTGCCAACTATCTTGGCGCGTTGGATGACGGGACCGGGCATTACATCAGCGGCTATAATTACGACACTATCCACCCCAACAACCTCGGCTACTTGGAGGAGTTTTACACCATTGTGCCAACGCTCTTTGACGCCCTCGCCGCCGGCAAGACCAATAGTCCGCAACCGGCGCCGGTCACCCGTTTCGCCCGCCTGACCCAGGACGGCGACGTGTCTGCGCCGCTGACGTTCACGCCCGCCAGCCCGCTGCACTCGTTCACTATGTCCTTCCGTGTGCGCTCCACCAACAGCGGCACCATCGCGGCGGTGCGCTCCGGCACCAATTATGCCACGCTGGAAATCCGCTCCGGCCAACTGGTCTATGTCTCGACGAACGGACAGCAGCTCGCCATTTCCGTCAACGCCACCAACGGGGACTGGCATGATGTCGCGCTCATATATCGTTATGCGCTGACCAATACCGCGTTGATCGTGGACGGGAATCTGACGGGTAATTTGTCGGAGCAATATGTTCCGGACCAGTTCACGTTGGGCGGACCGGCGGGAGCGTCCGGCCGGCCGGCCACGCCGGCGGTGGTGGACTTTCAAAACTGGTGCGTCTATCGCTCGGCTTGGAACCAGGGCGAGGCCGTGGCGCAGATGCAGGGCGGTTTCCAGCAGGCCAGCTTGGATATCGGCGCGATGCTGGATGACGCCGCCTTCACTTCCGGCAGCCCGGCCACCAACCACGCGCAAAGCCTCGCCGTGGCGATGATCAACTCCGCCAATTTTAGCGCCGTGCAGGACGTGTCGCCGCCGAGCAATTTGACGGTTCAAGGCCGGCCGGGAGCCACGGTGGTTTTGAACTGGATCCGGAACAGCACCACTGAAACGGGTTTTGTGGTGGAACGCCGTCTCGCGAACGCTGGGCAAAACTGGAGCGACCTAGCCATCCTGCCGGCCGGGTCCATTGCTTTTACCAACACGGGTCTGCCGACGGGCATCACCTATGAGTATCGCGTGGCGGCTCTCGAAAGCGGCCTGCGCAGCACCTATTCCAATGCCGCCAAATACGCCGCCGACACCCATCAGGATCTCCTGATTGATTTCGGCCCCAATGACGACAGCAATGGAAACTTTGTGTCCAACCCGGACTATCTGGGACAATACTGGAACAACATGTATGCCCCCGGCGGTGGCGGAACGTTTGTCATCAACGGCAGCGGCCTGGCCAATCTCATCACGACGAACAATATTGCCACGGCGGTGGGACTGGTCATCAACAGCAATTTTATGGCGAACGGCATCGCGAACGGCGGCTTGCTCTCGCCCAGTTACGCGCTGCTCGGCAATTTTGCCGTCACTAATGCCACCGAGGATTACATCTTCAGTCTCAATGCGACGGGAATAGTGGCGCTGACCAACCTTGATCCGACCGCCGTTTACCGGCTCCGTTTATTTGGCACCCGCAATGATTCCGCCACCACCCGGATTACGCAGTATGTGGTGACCGGCGGCAATGGGCCGTTCACCAATGTGCTTCAAACCACCGGTAATAATAGCTGGACCAACAACGGAACCAATTACTACGGAAATAACAACAATATCATCAGCGTCAATGGCATCATTCCGGATACGAACAACCAGGTGCAGCTCTCTGTGTCCAGTTTGGCCAGCGGTTATGCCTATCTCGGCATCATGGAAATCACCGCCAACCATCCGCCGGTGGCGAACAACCCCACCTATCTGCGAAACGGATTGAATACTTGGAAAATTCTTCTTAGCGACCTGCTGGCCAATGCCACCGATGCGGACAATGATACCTTGACCGTGGTCGGCCTGGGCACCAGCACCAACGGCATCACGCTGGTCATCACGACGAATTCGCCCGCGTATGTGACGTATTCAAATCCGAACCTGGTGGACGACCAGTTCAGTTACACGGTGACGGATGGCTTTGGCGGGACGAACACCGGAACGATCACGCTGACGGCGGGCAGTTCCAGCGGGTTGGGCGGCCAGATCAGCGGCATCGCTTTCACCAACGGGGTGGCGAGCATGAGTTTTGCCGGCATTCTTGGCTATAAATATCACGTGCAGGTTTCCACGAATCTGAGCACTTGGGCCGATGTCTTGATCACCAATGCCCCGGCGGGCGGGGTGTTCCAGTTCAACGACAACGCGGCACCTGCGCCCAACGCCTATTACCGTTTGATGTGGAACGGGAATTAACCCGCAACCTGCCAGAAAATAATCCAGCAAGCGACCTGACGGATTTTGTTGGGCCTGCTGGCGACAGCAACTCTGACGTCGGCACAAACCATTTCGACGAACAGCAACCACCTGCGCCTGAACGTGGGAATTCCGGACGGAATCCAGAATAATTTTGAGACACAAATGCTCGGATAAAGCAATTGATCCCGAGCTGGTGGCAAATAATAATCGTCGCCAGAAACGCCGGATCTGCCCTGGCGCTGCGCTGCCACGGCGTGATCGGTTTGAACGAGCGACGCGCTGCGGCTTGCACTGTGGTATAGCCCCGGCAAGCCGGCCAGTTCTTAACCGGAAGACTGAAATTTAATAAGAGGGTGGGCTTGAATATGCTTGAAAAACCAAGGTTGCTTTTTAAGTCAAATGAAAGTTATTCACAATTAGTTGGGGCGTCTTTTTGGTTGTGCACAACATGTTGTGGTTTTCCCTTTACAGGGAATAACAGCTTTGGTTGCCTAGCACTTGTCATTCGATGTATCTCAAGAATCTAACAGTTTTCGGTTTCAAGTCCTTTGCGGACAAGACGGCGCTGAACTTTCAGCCCGGCGTTACGGCCATTGTCGGGCCGAATGGCTGCGGCAAATCTAATGTCTCGGACGCCATTCGCTGGGTGCTGGGTGAGCAATCGGCCAAGGCACTGCGCGGTGGCGAAATGGCCGATGTGATTTTTAATGGCACCGACGGCCGCAAGCCGATGGGCCTGTGCGAAGTTTCGCTCACGCTCGGAGGCATCGGCGCGGAAAGTCTGAAGGCGGCGGGCGTGGAAGTCGCTTACGACGAAGTGACGCTGACGCGCCGGATTTACCGTGATGGGGGCAGCGAATATTTTCTCAACCGCACAGCTTGCCGGTTAAAGGACATCCAGCAGTTGTTCATGGGCACGGGCGTGGGGCGCACGAGTTACAGCATTCTGGCGCAAGGCCACATCACGCAGATTCTGTCCAGCAAGCCGGAAGACCGCCGGATGATTTTCGAGGAAGCGGCTGGCATCACGAAATTCAAATCGCAAAAAAAAGAATCGCTGCGGAAGTTGGAATACACGGAGCAAAATCTGCTGCGCATCGCGGACACAATCGCAGAGGTAAAACGCCAGATTGGTTCGCTGCAACGGCAGGCGGCCAAGGCCCGGCGCTACCAACAAATTTCGTCGGAGCTGCAACATTTGGAAACGCAGCTCGTGCGTCATCAATACGACGTGCTGCAAGCGGAAATCTCCGGGCGGCAGGCGGCGGTGGAAAATTTGCGCAACGAAATCGAGACGGGATCAAGTGAGGTGCTACGTTTCGAAAATGAGATCTCGCGGTTGCGGGCATTGTTGTCCGAACTCGAACACGAAGTTGCGGTGCAGCAGCAGCGCGGACTGGAATTGAAGTCGGAGATCAATCGTCACGAAAGCCGCATTCATTTCAATCAGGAGCGCATTCGCGAAATCGAATCGCAGAACATGAAGGCGCTGGAAGAAATCGCGCAGACGGAGGAGCGGCATCGCGCGGCGCAGGCCGAGCTGGTGGTCGTCACCGAAAGTCTGGCCACGGCAGAAGCGGCGTTGACGCAGCATAAAGAGGCCTTGCAGACCAAACAGAATGCGCTCCGCGAAGTCGAGGAAGGTTTGCGCCAGCGCCAGGAATCGCTGCGCCAGGCGCAATCATCGGCCTTCGCGGCGGCGCAGGATTCCTCGCGCATCCGCAATGAACTCAATGCGCTCGAACTGCAAAAGCAGAACCACACGGTCCGCTTGGAAAAACTTTCGGTGGAGAAGATGCAGTTGGAAGAAGAACGTTGCCGACTGGAAGCGCGGCTGGTGGAATTTACCGCGAGCGTCGAAGTGGAAAAATCGAATGTCGTCACCACGCGCAGTTCCGTCGAGCAACGCCAGAATCGCTTGCGCGAGTTACACACCGAGTTGCAGGCGGCGTCCGTGGAGCAGGATCATTTTGTGCAGCAGCAGGCGGAGAAACGTTCCCGCCTTCAACTGCTCGAACAATTGGAAGGTTCGCATGAAGGCTTCGATGCCGGCGCACTGGCCGCGCTCCGTCAATCACGTTCGGTTATCGGTTCGCTTGCGGATCATATCCGGGTGCCGGATCAATTTGTCGCGGCGGTGGAAAATGCGCTGGGGCACAATCTTCAATTGGTGCTCACGGAACAAGCGTCCTCAGCGGAAGAAATTCTCGCGGACTTGAGCGCGAACAAATCCGGTCGTGCGAGCGTCGCGGCGTTGTCGTCGCAGCAATCCAGCGGCGCTAATCAACTGGCCTTCACGGGCGAGATGGCTCCAGCCTCCGGTCCGGTGACTGAATTGCAGTCGGGCCAGATCGTTCACGCGCTGAGTGTGATTCAAGCCGAGCCCGTGGTGGAACCGTTGCTGAAATCATTGTTGGTTCGCACGTTCATCGCGGCAGATTTGAAAACCGCGAAGGCGCAGCTCCAGAATGGTCATGCGGGCTGCGACTTTGTGACGCTCGGCGGCGAACTGCTGAATCGGCACGGCATTTACACCGGCGGTTATCTGAATGGCGGTGGTAATGGCCATGCCCCGTCATCCATTCTTGGCCGCAAGAATCAGATCGCCGAGTTGCAAACGGAGCTGGCGGAACTTCACGGGCACGTCGCCGAGGCGACCCAGAAGCGCACCGCGCGGTTGAGTGAGCAGACGGAATTGCAAGCCAGCCTGCAGCAGGCGCAGATGGAATTGCGCCGGCAGGAAGTTGCCATCGCCACGCGCGAAGGTGAATTCAATGCGCTGAATAATTCCAATCGTCTCTTGCACCAGCGCATTGACACGCTGGTGTTTGAAGTCGAAAGTCTCGCTGCGCAGGAAGCGGAAGGTTTTCAGAAGCGCGAGGCGCTGACAGCGCGGCTGAACGAATTGGAAGCCCGTGAGCGGGCGACGCAGGAACAGGTCGTCGCCTTGACGCGGGAGTTGGAAGAACTCCGCGTCGCCCGCGATGTCGCCAACACGGCGTTGACCGAGAGCAAAGTTGCGCTCGCATCCGACGAGCAACTCGCTTCGTCATTTCGCCAGCAGCAGACATCGCTGGGTTATCGCATCAGTGAGTTGGGGCAATTGGTGGACGCCCGGCGCAATGAATGTTCCTCGTTCGTCACACGCAAAGAGCAGGCCGAAGCGGAAATTCAAGATTCGCAATCCCAGATCGAGCGCCTTCAGATCGAACGCGAGGGCGTGAACGTGAAGACCGCCGAGTTGGTCGGCCATAAGAACGCGCAGGACGGCGAAATTTCGCAGCGCGACGAAGCGTTGCGTTCGCAGCGCAATCGGTTGACGGAAATCCAGAACGCGCGCGGCGCGCTGGATGTGGAACTGGCGCAGAAAAACATGACCGTCCAAAACCTGCGCGAGAAAGTGCAGCAGAAATATCATCTCAATCTCGACGACATCCACAGCGAGTGCCTCACCATCACGCACGCCGACGAAGGTCCGGCGAAGGTCGAGACGCTGCCGCCCGAGCAGCTGGCCGAAGCCGGTGCGGCGACCGATTGGAACTCGGTGCAGCAGCAGGTCGAAGCGTTGCAGCAGAAGATTGATGACATGGGCGCGGTGAATCTCGTGGCCATCGAGGAATACGAAGAGACCGAGCAGCGCTATCAGTTTCTCTCGACCCAGCACGACGATCTGGTGAATGCCAAAACCCAATTACTCGAAATCATCAATCGCATCAATGACCAGACACGCCAGATGTTCATCGAGACATTCGAGAAAATTCGCGACAACTTCCGCGCGATGTTCGTGGACGTTTTTGGTGGCGGCAAAGCGGACCTCGTTTTGTCCGATACCACCGATGTCTTGGAAAGCGGCATTGAGATCGTCGCCCGGCCTCCGGGCAAACAGTTGCAGAGCATCTCGCTGTTGTCCGGCGGTGAACAGACGATGGTCGCCGTCTCGCTGCTCTTCTCAATTTATCAAGTGAAGCCCAGCCCATTCTGCGTGCTGGACGAATTGGATGCGCCGCTGGACGAGTCCAACGTCATCCGCTTCGTGAAAATTTTGCAACGATTCATCGCGCATTCGCAGTTTGTCATCATTACGCACAACAAGCGCACGATCGGCATGGCGGATGTGCTTTACGGCGTGACGATGCAGGAACACGGCGTGAGCAAAATCGTCAGCGTGAAATTCCACAAGGCCGACGAGCAACCGCTGCTGCCGCAAATTGCCGAGCCAGTGCTGGCTTAACCTTCAATAATTGTCGCTACTGTGCCCAGTGTGACCCGAAGCAATTTGTGCCCACTTTGGCTATGGCGCTGGGGCTTTCAGCGATTGCTTGACTTCGTCCGGCAAACTTAGGCTGTCAATCCATTTGGTCGCGGCCGACGAATCGGTTTTCATCCATTGCCGGGCAATCTGAATCTGATATTTCTGCCGCTGGGTTTCATCGGCAACAGATTGGCTCCACTGCGCCGCGTAGTCAGGATATTTCACCATGGCACCATCGAGAAACGCACTGATCATCCCTTCGCTGACAGTTCCCGCCGGCAAATTCGCCAGCCATTTGGCCACCACCGACGGTTCGGGTTGCGACCAAGTCTTGATGACGGACTGCACCAGTTCTGGTTGAGCATTGGTTGCCGGAAAAGAAACCAGCCAGTTGACGGCTGGTTCCGGATCGGCTGGCGCCCAAGTTGAAACCAAGCCCTGAATGGCTGCTTTCTGGTCGTCGCTCACTGGCATGGCCGCAATATATTTCGCCGCCTGCTTCATGTGCGGCAGATCGCAACTGCGAGCGGCCTGTTCCAAAATATTTTGCCGCAACGCTGCATCGGATAATGGTTGCAGCAACTCCACCGTGCCTGGCAAATCATGAACGGCCATTTCACGGCAAGCTGCGGACAGGTATCGCGTCTGGACCTCGCTCGCAGGCAAACCGAGCGCATACATGATCATGCCTTTCGGATCGCTCTGCGCCCAGGTTTCCACCCAGGCCAGCAAAGCCGCATTTTTTTTCTTGCCATCTGGCAGGCTGGCGACCCAATTCGTGGTGGCGGCGAAATCACGTTGGAACCACGCGCTGGCAATTTCACCGAACACCGCGCCGGACAATTCAGGATGCTGATTGGCAAACTGCGCGGCGGTCTGCGCATCACTGCGCGCCCAGTTGACGACGACTCGGTTGGTGACGGCAACGCGCTCCGCTTCGGATGGCAAAGTTTGTGCCCAATCCAAAACCGCCGGGGCGTTGGTGCCAACCCAGTGATTGCACAATTCAACAATGGCTTTTTGACGGTAGTCGCCCGGCGGAAGATTTTTGACCAACTCCGCCGCCGAGGCGGGAGCTTTCACAATCCGCCGGCTCAAGACGCATTCCCACGCTTTTTCTTTGGCCGTGCTGGCAGGCAATTGCTGGCAGGCAAGCGTGGCGGCTTCCAAATCTTTGGCGGCCCAGCCGTCGAACAAGTCGGCAATCATCGTGTTGCGCCGAGTCCCGGCGGGAAACGCTTCTGCGTCCGGCCGGGATTCCAGCCAGTTCAAAGCCGCCGCGGGTTGTTGATCCGCCCAGACCGTCAGGATGGCGGAAAAAATCCTGGCATCCGCATCCTGGCCGGGAATCTGTTGTCGCTGTTCAATTGCCTGAACTGGATCTTTTCCCGCCCAGTGTTGAAAAAGCTGCGTGTAAGTCGGTTCACCGGGCGCTGGTTTCAAAGCGTTCAACCGGGCCAGCGTGTTGGTAAGATTGTCAGCGGCCAAGGCCGGAATGATTAGCTCCAGCGCACGCTGCCGGAAATCAGCGTTGGTCAATTGGCAACTCCAGTCGAAGGCCGCAGGCGCATTCGTTTTTACCCAATCGCCGAGCAACTGTTCCTGAAAATGACTGCGTTGCGGATCATTCAAGATGACCGCCGCCGCCTGCATGGTTTCAGGAATTTCCGCCGACGGAATCCGCGCCGCCAGTTCATCCAACCCAGATAGCGCTTCCGTTTGTCCGGCTCCGCTCTTTTTCAGCAACGCCTGCTTGATCCGTTCTTGATTGAGCGTGCCGCCGGTCAAATCCGGTTCGCTGACTTCGGCTGATGCAGCTTTGGCGAACGCTTCATTGGCAACCTTGCGTTGCCAGAAGGCGATGCTCGCCGCCAGCGCCGCCAGCACGGCCAGAAGCGCGAAAATTTTCATGAGCCGCCGCGCCGCCATGGTTTTCCGCCGCGCTTCCTGAATTTGGCTCTGAGCATCGCGCGACTCGTTTTGAATTTCCTGAAGTTTATTCTGCGCGTCGCGAACTTGATTGCGGGCGTCCGCAACCTGGTTCTGCGCCTCGCGCGCCTGCTGCTGCGCTTCCCGAACTTTGCTGGCCGCCGCCTGAGCCTGATTTTGCGCCTCGGCGAGCTGGCTTTGAGTTTGCCGCGCGTTGCTTTCTATTTCCTGAACCTGGCTTTGGGCTTCGCGAACCTGGTTCTGCGCGGCTAAAAATTTGTCTTGGGTCTCGCGGACTTCATTGCGAGCCGTCTCGGCTTCGCTTTGCGCCTGCTGAGCTTGAACCCGCGCTTCCTCAATTTGGCCTTGCGCTTCGCGGGCTTTGTTTTGAGCGTCCTCAATCTGGCTTTTGACGTCTTGCGGCAGGTTTTGAATTTCCAAAAATTTGGTCTGCGCCTCGCGGACTTGATTGCGGGCGGCTTCAAGTTGGCTCTGGGCTTCCCGCGCCTGCTGTTGCGCTTCCACCACTTTGCTTTCGGCGGTTTGGGCTTGATTGCGCGCTTCCGCGACTTGGCCAAGCGCTTCCCGCGCCTGCTGCTGGGCTTCGAGAATTTTGCCTTGCGCTGCCTGCGCTTGATTTCGAAGCTCCTGAATTTGCTCGGCTGCTCGCGTCTGGTTCTCGACTTCCAAAACTTCGTTTTGAATTTCCGGAGCCTGTTGGCGCGCTTCCCGGGCAAGAATTTGTGCCGCGGCGAAACGGCGTTTGATTTCGTGCCCCCATAATCCATTGAACCCCAAACCGAGCAAGCCGGCGATCAATTGAATTTTCGCTGCTTCCAACTCGATCTCCCCGTTTTCGTAATCGCGGGCCAGAACTTCCTGTTTGCCTTCACCCTGCCGCGCATCCGCAAAAATGGATTCTCGCTCTCTTCGCGAAATATCAATCGTTCCATCCGACTTCACGGGATGACGCAACGCCGGAACCAAACATTCTGCCTCCGGTGACATGCCCGGCTTGGCACCATCGGTGGCATTGGGTTCGCCGGCGATGACGATGGGCAAAATCCGGCCGCCGCGCCCGAGTTGCTTGAAATAACGCACCGCCTCATTCACATGGAGACTTTTGGCCGAACGGGGCGAACAGATCACGATCAGGCATTTTGATTGCTCCAATGCCCGGCGCACATTTTTGCTCAAGCTCGCGCTTTCGGGCTGCTCGGTTTGGTCCTGAAAAATCGGATCAATGCGTTCCGGAACGATTTCACTGTGGGCATTGATTTGTCCGGCAAAAACCGCCGGAATTGAAAAAGCCTTGAGCTCATCGTTCAGCCAATCGCCCCAGCACAAGTGGCGCGCCTCCGGTGCGTCCGGGCGTTGCTCGCAGTTGTCCTGCTGGCTGTAGCTCAGGAATGCGCAATAGGTAAATTCGTTTTCGGTCATAACGACGCGGCGGATATTACTGTAGAAAGACTTGGAACCATGAATAAAAAAATGTTCGGCGGCATCGGCCGTTCAGGCCGGCAACGCCTCACTCATCTAGCAATTGGCCGACGTCTTCCGTCAGGCCGGTGTCATCATCCCCGGCCGACGTGCCGGGTTTCTTGTTTGCGATGGAATGGGTCATGCGCCGGGGGCAGATTAACTTCTTTGGACAAAAGATTCAATTCTCTGCCAAAAAATTGACGTGTCTTGCGCGCAATCATCCCCTCGGAATCCGTCGGCGAGTTGAATTTGATTGATCCGGCCGGCCAGCACCGACCGCCGTGGCACGGTGTTCGCGGTGGAGCAAAATCTTATGAAGTGCTGGACACCATTCTCGACGACCAACGGCCGTGAGCGATCACATTTTCGCCGGATGGAAAATAGCTCTTCGCCGCGAACAGTTCCGTCGGATGAGCACCCCGAACTATTTTTCCATTTTGTTTGTCTGGCTGTCGGATTGCAAATCAATCGCGGCGGAATTGATGCAGTAACGCAAACCGGTCGGCGCGGGGCCGTCGTCAAAAACGTGGCCGAGATGGCTGCCGCAATTGGCACACAAAACCTCCGTGCGGTGCATGCCCAGGCTGTTGTCCTCGCGCGCGATGACTTTTCCCTGCGCGGCGATTTCCGAGAAGCTCGGCCAGCCGCAGCCGGAGTCAAATTTGGCGTCCGACTTGAACAGAATTTCGCCGCACGCCGCGCAGCGGTAAACGCCCGGCTCCTGCGCGTTCCAGTATTTGCCGGTGAACGGCCGTTCCGTGCCGGCCTCGCGGAGGACGTGATATTGTTCGGGCGTCAGAGTTTTGCGCCATTCGGCCTCGGTGCGTTGCAGGGGATATTTCATGGTGGAGTTGGTTGAATTATTGATGATGGCCGGGCTGTTCGTCGGCCCGGCCTCGCAGCCAGTGACAAAGGCCATCGCGGAGACGGCTAATAAAATTAAAAATTGTTTCATGGTTTCTCTTCCATTTCGGCCGCCGCCAAAACCCGCCATTCGTGGGTCCAGCCGTCAATCCGGCACGCCGCGCGATAATCGCAATACTGGCACGGCGTCTGTGTGCCTTTGCGATACGGGTCAACCGCCGCCGCCCCGGAAAAAATCTGTTCGCCCAGTTCGCGCAGCTTGTTTTCCACGCCGTCCAACAGCGCCTCGAACTGTTCGCGCGGCAGCGCCTCTGCGGAATTAGACGGCAATTCACCGCCCTTGTTCAAACGGAAATTAAACTGGTCGCCTTTGCTCACTTCCGCGCGCCGGTCAAACTTCCGCAGCGCGCCCGCGTCAAAACGTCCGTTGTGGCGATACGCCGTTTTTTTCGCCTCCACGTCGTCCAAAACTTCCGCGCGCGAGCCGCCGCTTTTGAACTCGCCGCGCAGGTTGACGTAAAATGCGCCGGCGGGGATGATTTTTTCCACGCCAAAAAATTCGCGCGGATTTTTCCAATGCCGCAGCGCACCGAGATAGGCAAGCAATTGCAGTTGAATCCCGTTTTGCACGAGCAGGGAATCCAGTTTTTTGCCGCCGGACTTGTAATCTGTCACGACTGCCAACGCTTCGCTGGTGGCCGCGTGCAAGGACCGCCACAAATCCACGCGGTCAATCCGGCCTTGCAGCGCCAGCTTGCGCCCGCCGCCCAAATCAATTTCCCAGGCCGGCGCGGCGTCATCCTTGCCGCCGAAACCGAGTTCCGCCGCCGCTGGATCAAATTCATATTGCCCGCGCATCCAGCCGACGATGACCTCGACAAAATCCTGCAACGCCGCCGCGAGCGACCGCGCGGCAAAAACCGTTTCCGCCGAATCGCGGAACAAGCCATCGCGAAAATGTTCCATCTGTGCGGCGGCGATCCGGCCGATGCGCTCGCGAGCTTCCGTTGGCTCAAGGTCACGCCAGCGCCGACCTTCCGCCTGCAACTGTTCGTGAAATATTTTCAAGACGTCGTGCTGAAAATTGCCGCGTTCGCGCGCATCCAGCTCAAACACTTTGCGTTCGTTCGCGTGCAGCCCGACGCGGACAAAAAACTTGAACGGGCACTGCGCGAACTCTTCCAGCCGGCTAACGGATGATTTCAAAACCGGGCCGTAAAGTTTATTTGCGACGGCTTCCGAAAGATTTTCCTTTTCATCCGGCTCGCGCAACGCGGCGAGTTTTTCCGCGAGCGATTTGAGCGCGGGAAGTTCCAGCAGGGTTTGCCAATTTCCAATTTCCAATTTCCAATTTTGAATTGTCGTCAGCGGTTTGCTGAGTTCGTTCGCGTGTTGCGCTTCGCGCCAGTTCAAGTCGGCGGAAAAATCTTCCGTTCCAAGCTGCGGAAAAATCCGCTGCAACTGCGTGATGAATGGCGAAGGATTCAGCGTCTTGCCGTCCGCGCTCTGGCGCGAAAAGGCCAGCGCCAGCTTTTCGTTTGCCCGCGTGCAGGCGATGTAGCCGAGGTAACGCTCGCGGGAAATCTGGTCGAACCGGCTGGCCCCGAGCGTGACGTTTTCGTTTTCCAGTTCGTCGCGGTCGGAGTTGGTCAAAATCACCGGCGCGGCGGGCGCGGCAGGAAAAACCGTTTCGTTCACGCCGAGCAGAATCGCGAATTTCAAATCGGGATTCCGCGCCCGGTCAATCGCGCCCACCAGCACTTCATCCAGCGATGGCGGAATCACGCCGACGGTCAGGTTCGCCAGGCCCGCTTCCAAAATCGGCAGCCAGTCGCGCAACGGCAGCGGCTCGCGCGGAAAGGCCAACGCGAGGTTGTCGAGCCACGCGTTCATTTGCTCCCAAACCGTCGAATGAATTGCGGATTGCGGATTGCGGATTGCGGATTTTTCCTCGTCGAGCGTCCAGCGTTCCAAAGTTGCTTCTACTTTTACCTCTGACCAAAGCTCACGCAAAACTTCGGCGAGCTGCGCGCCGGTGGGCTGAAATTTGTTTTTGCCGAGCGCCGCGTAAAATTTTTCAAACGGCGGGAAAATCATTTCGCGCAGGCACTCGCAGTTTTCATCCGGCAACGGCTCGCGCCATTTTTTGCCGCGCCAGCCGAATTCCAGCGCGGCGTTTTCCAGCCGGTCAAGTTCGGTTTCGGCGACGGGCGAGAAGCCGGCTTTCAGCGCGGCAAACCAGTCGTCGTTCTGCCAGTCGAACGCGCCGGTGCGGAGGGCGTTGCGCGTGAGTTCGGCCAGCGGGTGATGCGCCACACTTTCGCGGCGGTCGAGAAAAAAGGGAATGCCGTAGCGGCGAAAAGTCCGCGCAAGCGGCGGGTGATAGCCGTCAAGCTGCCGCACCAGCACCGCGCAGTCGCGGAAACGGTTGCCGGCGCGGACGAATTTCAGAATTTCGCGCGCGGCGAAAACGGCTTCGGCTTCCGGGTTGGCGCAGGCGGTGACGGAAATTTCGGATTTCAGATTTGAAATTTCAAATCCGGCCGCGTTGGGCAGCGACCAATTTTGCTCCAGCTCCGCGAGCGCGGAATTTTCGAGAAAACGGTTTTTGCCCGGTGCGCGCGGGAGAATTTCCGTCTGCACTTCACAACCGGGCAGGTTGGAAATTTGTGCGCGACAAGTTTGAAAAGTTTTGCCGATGGCCGACCAGATCGAAAGCCACGACGCTTCCGGTGTCGGCTCCGTTTCGAGGCAAAAGGCGAGCGTGACGCGCTCGCACAGCGGCGCCACGGCAGCGAGCAAGGCCAGTTCCTGCGGCGTCATCTCGGCGAAACCATCAAGCCACAAGCCGGAAAAGCGGAAGGCGGAAAGCGGAAGGCGGAAATTTTCCCGCAACGCGGTGGTGGCGAAATCGAGCAGGTGGTTCGCGTCCTGCAATTCATGCTCGCGCAGCCAGCCGGCGTATTTTTCCAGAAGCAACGCCAAGTCGTGCAGTTTGTCGCGGAGCTCGCGGGACAGATTTTTTCCGGCGGCGAGTTCGCGGAGTTTGGCGGGTGTGAATTGATGCTGGTGCAGCTCGGCAAGCAGCGTTCCGAGTTCCTGCGCGAAACCGGTGCGGCGCGCGCTGCTGCGAAATAATTTCAACTCGTCCGCGTGCCGTTGCAACAATGCGCGCAGCACCATGAGCCGGCCTTCGGCGGACAATAGTTTCGGCGGCGCGACATTTAACTTTTCAAAAACAAACTGCGCCAGCCGGTCGAAGGAAAAAATATTTAGCCGCGTATATCCGGAAATTTCGGCGTCTGCCAGCAACTGGCGTTCGAGCTGGAAGGTGGCTTGTTTTGGCGCGAGCAAAATCAGCGGCGGACCGTCCGGTGATTGCGCCAGAGCGGTCCGCACTTCGGCTAGACAGCGGAAGGTCTTGCCGCTGCCGGCGGGGCCGAGGAGAAAGCGCGCTTGCACGCCGGAATTTTCACGCAAAGACGCAAAGGCGCAAAGGATTTTATTTGGCCGCCGAAAATTTATTCCTTCGGATTTGCGATTCCGCTAACTTGGCCGGATTCAAATTGTCATCAAATGAAAAAAACATGCCTGATATTTTTTAGCGCCGTCGTCATGGCGGCCAGCGCCCGTAGCGAAGTCGTCATCGCCGATGTGTTTGCGCGGCAGACGACGAGCTTGAACGGCAAATGGCACGTCATTGTTGACCCGTATGACACGGGCTATTTTGATTATCGCCACGTGCCGTATGACGAAAGCGGAAAGGTCACGGGCGGTTTTGCGCTCGACAAACCGGCGAAGGACAAGACCGATCTGGTGGAATACAATTTTGATACCAGCCCGACGCTGAAGGTGCCGGGCGACTGGAATTCGCAGGACGAAAAACTTTTTTATTACGAAGGCTCGGTGTGGTATCGCACCAAGTTTGACGTGAAAAAATCCGCGCCCGACCACCGGCTGTTTGTTTATTTTGGCGCGGCGAATTACGAGGCGGATGTTTACCTCAACGGCAAGAAGCTCGGCAAACACATCGGCGGCTTCACGCCGTTCGCCTACGAAATCACGAAGCTGGTGAAGGCGAAAAACAACTCGCTCGTCGTGCGCGTGAACAACAACCGCCACGTCGAGGGTGTGCCGACGGTCAACACCGACTGGTGGAATTACGGCGGCCTCACGCGCGACGTGCTGCTGGTGGAGACGCCGGCGACGTTCATTTCCAATTTCAAAGTGCAGCTCAAAGCCGGCACGACGAACACAATTGAAGCCAGTGTTCAGCTCGATGGCGCGGACAAAGAACAGCCGGTGAAAATTGCGTTGCCGAAGTTGCAAGTCGCCGCGGAAGTGAAAGCCGACGCTGGCGGTCTGGCACAGTTTGAATTTTCGTCGGCGAGCCTCAAGCTGTGGTCGTCGGCATCGCCGACGCTGAACGATATAGAAATTTCCGGCGGCGAAGATCAGTTGAAAGACCGCGTCGGCTTCCGCTCGATCACCACCAGCGGCCAGGATATTTTGCTCAACGGGCAAAAGGTTTTTCTGCGCGGCGTCGCCATTCACGAGGAAAATCCGCTGCGCGGCGGACGCGCGTGGTCCGAGGCGGACGCGAAACTGCTGCTCGGCTGGGCGAAGCAACTGGGCTGCAATTTTGTCCGGCTCGCGCATTATCCGCACAACGAGCACATGGCGCGGCTCGCGGATGAAATGGGCATCATGGTGTGGGAAGAAACACCGGTTTACTGGACGATTCAGTGGACGAACGCCGACACTTTGGCGAATGCCAAAAAACAGTTAAACGACTTGATTGCGCGCGACCAGAACCGCGCCAGCGTCATCGTCTGGTCGGTCGCGAATGAAACACCGGTCAGCGAGGCGCGCACGAAATTTTTGAAGTCGCTCGTGGACGAGGCGCGGGCGCTGGACGGCACGCGGCTCGTTTCCGCCGCGATGGAGGTGCGCGGCGATCCGAACGATGCCAATCACAAAATCGTGGATGATCCGTTCGGCGAGTTCACCGATTTGTGCAGCTTCAATGAATATGTCGGCTGGTATGATGGCTTGCCGGAGAAAATTGACCACATTCACTGGAGCATCAAATACCAGAAACCCGTTTTCATCAGTGAATTCGGCGCGGGCGCGAAACAAGGTTTTCATGCCGATGCCACGACGCGGTTCAGCGAGGAGTTTCAGGCGGACGTTTATAAACGCACGCTGCCGATGCTGGAAAAAATTCCCGGCTTCAGCGGCTGCACGCCATGGATTCTGTGCGACTTCCGCTCGCCCAAACGCCCGTTGCCCGGCATTCAGGACGGTTACAATCGCAAAGGACTCATCGGCTCAAATGGCCGGAAAAAAGCAGCCTTTACCGTGCTGCAAAATTTATACGGCGACAAGGCCAAGGCGGACGCGGCAAAATAATTTCAGCGAAGCATGAAAATTTCCATTCAAGAGCTCATGGTCAAAAGCGGCGTGGCATTTGGCACGAGCGGCGCGCGCGGACTGGCCACGGCGATGACCGACCAGGTTTGTTACGCCTACGCCAAAGGATTTCTTCAATACCTTGAATCCATTGGCGAAATCAAGCGCGCGGGCGAGCGCGTGGCCGTCGGCGGCGATTTCCGGCCCAGCTCCAGCCGGGTGATGGAAGCGGTCTGCCGCGCGGCGGACGACATCGGTTATCGCGCGGTGAACTGCGGAAAAATTCCATCGCCCGCCGTCGCGCTGTTTGGCTTCGAGCGCAACATTCCGTCCATCATGGTCACGGGCAGCCACATTCCCGACGACCGCAACGGCATCAAATTCAACAAGTGCGCCGGCGAAGTGCTGAAGTCCGACGAAAAAGGCATGAGCAGCCAGATCGTCGAACTGGATGACTCGCTGTTCGGCGCCGATGGAAATTTTGCAAAAGCAAAAGCACCGCACGAAATTTCGCCCGAAGCCGGGGAAAATTACGTGATGCGCTACTTGAATTATTTCGCGCACGACGCGCTGAAAGACTTGCGCGTGGGCGTTTACCAGCATTCCGCCGTCGGCCGCGATGTGCTGGTGAAAATATTTTCGCATCTCGGCGCGGAAGTGACGCCGCTCGGCCGTTCGGAGAAATTCATTCCGGTGGACACCGAAGCCATCCGCCCCGAAGACGTGCAACTGGCGCATGACTGGGCGGCGACCGGCAAATTTGACGCGCTCGTCTCCGCCGACGGCGACAGCGACCGTCCGCTCGTAAGCGATGAAAACGGCAACTGGCTGCGCGGCGACATCGCCGGGATTTTGTGCGCGAGATTTCTGGCGGCGGATTCGGTCAGCACGCCGGTGAGTTGCAACACCGCCGCGGAAAAATGCGGCTGGTTTCCGGCAATCCGCCGCACGCGCATCGGCTCGCCGTTCGTGGTGGTCTCGATGATGGAAGCCACGGCTGGCGGTGCCAAGCGCGTGGTCGGCTACGAAGCCAACGGCGGATTCTTGCTGAACTCGGACATCGAGTCCGGTGGAAAAATTCTTCGCGCCTTGCCGACGCGCGATGCGGTGATTGTGATGCTCGGCATTCTGCTGCTGGCGAAATCACGGAAGCAAAAAATTTCCGAACTGGCGACGAGTTTGCCCGCGCGGTTCACGGCGAGCGACCGGTTGAAAAATTTTGCGACGGAAAAAAGCGCGGCGATTCTGGCGAAGTTCAATTCCGGCTCCGAGCTTGCCGATAAAATTGAAATTGAAAAAATGTTCGGCGCAATTTGCGGCCAGATTGCCAGCTTGAATCGCACCGACGGTTTGCGCATCACGTTTGCGAACGAGGAAATCATCCATTTGCGCCCGTCCGGCAATGCGCCGGAATTCCGTTGTTACGCCGAGGCGAAAACAGACGAGCGCGCCCGGGCGATTACCGCGGACGCGCTCGCGAAAATTAACGGTTGATTACTGCCAGTGGGCGCCAACCCAGACGCGGCCGTGTCCGCGATGCACCCAGCCACCATGCACCCACACCGCGCCCGGATGCGGACGCGGACCCCAGTGTCCGCCAGCCCAAACCCAGCGTCCATGCCATTCCCAACTGCCGCCGATCCAGATGAACATCGGGTCGGGCGCGACTGGAATGACCTCCACCTGCGGTGGCGGCGGCGCGGGATCGGCCACGACGACTTCGGCGGCCGGCGGCGGTGCGCCTGGCGGTGGCGCGGGTTGCACATAAACCGGGCGGTCGCGATAGACCACCTGGCGTTCCACGCAGCCTGCGAACAATGGCAGGCTGGCGGCGATTAAAGTGGTTTTGATTAAAATTGATTTTTTCATATTCAAAGTTTTAGACGGCTTGGCGGCAAAAATGTTTCAAACTTTTGAGAAATCAATGCGCGGTGGCGGCGGCCTTTTTGGTGTATTGCACGCGCTTGAATAAAAAGATCAGCGGAATGCCGCCGAGCGCGAGCACGCCGAATAAAAAGAAATTGTCCACGAACGCCCACAGGTGCGCCTGCTGGTCCAGCAGCGAATACATGGCGCTGTAAGCCTGCCGCGTCGCGGTCGCGGAATCGGTGTGCTGCGCCAGCATGTTTTTGGCGGCGGCCAGGCGCTGCGCGAATGCCGGGTCGGTCGGCGTCAGATGCCCGACCATCAATGCCTGATGCGATTGCGCGCCTCGCGCGAGCATGGTGGTGACGAACGCAATGCCGATGCTGCCGCCGAGATTGCGCATGAGATTGTAAAGGCCGCTGGCGTTAGCGATCTGCGCCTGGCCAAGTTGGCTCATCGTCGTGGTGGTCAGTGGCACGAAAATAAAACTGATGGCGAAGCCGTTGACGAGGCTGGGCCAGATCACGTTGCCCATGCCGACTTGCAGATTGATGTTGGCGAGCAGAAATGACGAATACGCCAGCGTCACAAAACCGATGCAAAGCATCCACCGCATGCGGATTTTTCCCACGAGCCGCCCGACAAAAAACGTGGTGATGAATGCCGCCACGCCGCGCGGGCTCATCGCGTAGCCGCTTTGCAGCGCGGGATAGCCCATCAACGTTTGCAGGAACAGCGGCAGTTGCGCCGTGGTGCCGTAAAGAATCGCCGCCAGCGACGTCATCAGAATCAGGCCGATGGTGAAATTGCGGTTCTTGAAAACGTGCAGATCCACGAGCGGATGATCCGTCTGAAATTCCCACCAGATGAAACCGAGAAACGAAACCACCGACGTGAACGTGAACCAGCGCACCCATTCCGCGCCGAGCCAGTCGGCCTCCTGGCCTTTGTCCAAAACAATTTGCATCGTGCCCAGCCACACCGCGAGCAGCGCGAAGCCGACATAGTCAATCGTCGCGTGGATATTGCGCTTGATGTAAGGCGGATCCTCGACCACCCATTTCGCCATCAGCACCGCGAAAATTCCCACCGGCACGTTGATGTAAAAAATCCAGCGCCACGAATAGCTGTCCGTGATCCAGCCGCCGAGCGTCGGGCCGAGAATCGGCGCCACGACCACGCCCTGCGCGAACACCGCCATCGCCACGCCGCGTTTTTGCGGCGGGAAACTTTCCAGCATGATGGACTGCGCGATCGGCACCATCGCACCGCCGCCAAAACCCTGCAAAATCCGCGCGATCACCAGCGTCGGCAAATCCCACGCCAGCCCGCACAATGCCGACGCAAACGTGAACATCACGATGCACGAAAGCAAAACGCGTTTGCGGCCGAAATAATTTCCGAGCCAGCCGGTCATCGGCAGGACGATGGCGTTCGCGACGAGATAGCTCGTCAGCACCCACGTCGCCTCCTCGGGCGTGGCCGACAGCCCGCCCGCGATGTGCGGCAGCGCGATGTTGGCGATGGATGTGTCCAGCACTTCCATGAACACCGCCAGCATCACCGTGAGCGTGATGACCCACGGATTGTGGCGCGGATGCCAGACTTGTTGCGGCGCGTCGGCCATGGAAAATTATTTATCGCCGGTATTCCGCCGCGTGACAAAAACAAAACCCAGCACCGACGGGCCGGCAATGATGAGGGCGATGAGCGCAATCGCCCATGCCGGCAAAACAAAGTTGCTCACCTGCACGCTCGGCGTCACGGACAGGCCGGGGCCGATGACGTGGTCGGCGGGCAGCGCTTCGTTGAAAACAATTTTCACCGGCACGCGCTGGATGACTTTCACGAAATTGCCGGTGGCATTTTCCGGCGGCAGCAAACTGAATTGCGCGCCGCTGCCGGCCTGCACGCTGTCCACATGCGCGGCAAAGGCCTGGCCGCCGAGCGCGTCAATTTCCACCGTCACCGACTGGCCGGGTCGCATGTTTTTCAACTGCGATTCCTTGAAGTTCGCCACCACCCAGACTTCTTCCGGCACGATGGACATGATTTGCTGGCCGGTTTGCAGATAATCGCCGGCTTCCACGGCCTTGCGCGTGACGCGGCCGTTGGCGGGCGCGAAAAGTTTCGCGTAGGCCAAATTGATTTTGGCGGCGGCGATGTTCGTCTGCGCCTCCTGCCATTGCGCCAGCACGGTGCCGACCTGCGCCCACGCGGCGGCCAGCGTGCGGTTCGCTTCATCCACCCTGGAATTTGCTTCCGCGACATTTTCCTGGGCTGATTTCAAATCGGCCTGCGCCTTGGTGTTGGCGGCCTGAGTGGCGTCAAATTCCTGCTGCGAAACCGTTTTTTGTTTCAGCAAATCCTGGGCGCGCTCGAAATCGGCCTGCGTTTTTTTGGCGGTGGCTTCGGCGGAATCAGCGTCCGCCTGCGTTTTGCGCACATCGGCCTCGGCGGTGGTGACTTTGGCCTGCATCAACTGCCAGGCGGCGAACATGGTTTTGTAGCTGGCCTGCTGCGCGTCCGCCGCCGATTCTTTTTGCGCGACGGTCATGGCGTAGTCCGCCGGATCAATTTCGACGAGCAAGTCGTTCGAGCGCACCATCTGGTTGTCCAAAACGTGAACGGCTGCGACTTGGCCGGCAATTCGCGGCGCGATGGAAACCACATGGCCGGCGATGAAGGCGTCGTCGGTGGATTCGCGCGTGAATACCTCCACAAGATATGCGATGCCAAAATACAGCACCACCACGAGCGCGAGGCCCGCCGGCCAGAGAAATTTCGGCGCATTGAATCGGGCCGAACCGCTGGCTTCGGCTTTTATTGCTGGCAAGGATGGCGCGGGCGATGAGGTCTCATTCATGGGCTGGTTTCATTTCCCCGATTGCGTTTGAGGCTTCGCCGCCGTGATCTTTCGCGATTAAAATGTAAATGGACGGCACCACGAGCAACGTGAACAGCGTGCCGATGCTCATGCCGCTGACCAGCACGATGCCGATGGAATTGCGCGCCGCCGCGCCCGCGCCGGTGACCAGCGTGAGCGGGAAGTTGCCGGCGATGGTGGCCACGGTGGTCATCAGCACCGGACGCAGCCGCAGCATCGCGGACTCGCGAATGGCCTGCGTTTTCGTGCGGCCCCGGCGCTGGAGCTGGTTGGCAAATTCCACGATGAGAATGCCGTTCTTGGAAATCAGTCCGACCAGCGTGATCAGGCCGACCTCGGAATAAATGTTCACGGAAGTCGTCCAGCCGTTCGTCCAAAACGGGATGTTTGGATTGGGAAATTTCCAGAAGCAGAAAATCAGCGCGCCGAAAATCGCCAGCGGCACCGAGCCGAGAATGATGATGAACGGATCGCGGAAGCTGTTGAACTGCGCCGCCAGCACCAGAATAATCAGCACCACCGCGAGCGCAAACGCCGGCAGAAACTTGTCGCCTTCCGTGCGCAAAAAGCGCGAGTCGCCGGTGTAATCGAGCTTGTAGCCGCTCGGCAAAGTCTTGGCACATTCGGCTTCCAGAAATTTCAGCGCGGTGTCCAGCGGCACGATGGCGACGCCGCTGAGCTTCACGGAATTCAACTGTTGAAACCGGTTCAACGCGCGCGGCGTGGTGTGTTTCACCAGTTGCGCGAACGTGCTGACGGGGATGAGCTGGTTGGCCGGCCCTTTGACGTAGGTGTTTTCCAACTGCCCGGCGTTCAGCCGCGCGGCGCGCTCGATCTGCGGAATGACCTTGTAGCTGCGGCCGGACAGATTGAAGCGGTTGACATAATTGCCGCCGACCAGCGCGGCCAGGTCCGAGCCGACCGTCTGCATGTCGAGGCCGAGCGTGGCCACCTTGTCACGGTCAATCACCAGCTCGACTTCGGGCTGATCCACTTTGGTGTCAATCTGCGGCGGAAAGGCGAACATGCCGTTGGTCGCGCACTTGATTTGCAGCGCCTGGGCAAACCGCAAAATTTCCGCCGGCTCGGCGGTGGCGGACAGCACGAGATTCAGCGGGAAATTTTCCCCGCCCGTGGGCAGCGGCGGCGGCGTGACCATGAACATCCGGATGCCGGGAATTTTGTTCACCATCGCCTGCACTTCGGGAGTGATTTGAAAAACCGTGCGCTTGCGCTCGCCCCACGGCTTGAGCACCAGGCCGCCAAAACCGCTGTCGGGCATGGTGAGTTGAAAGACTTGTTCTCTTTCCGGCACTTTGGCGAACGCGCGTCCGGCCACGTCCGCGTAAAATGAAGTCTGGTCAATGGTCGCATCGGGCGGTGTTTCCACGACGCCAAATATCACGCCCTGGTCTTCCGTCGGCGCCGGTTCCTTTGCCTGCCATGCCATCTTGAACATGGGAATCGTCAGCAGCGACAGGCCGATCCAGACCGTGTAAATCATCGGCCGCCGCGCGAGCGTCCAGTCCAGCACGCGGCCGTAAAAATTTTTCAGCCGGTCAAAATCGCGGTTGATGCGTCCGGCCAGACCATGATCTTCGCGGTCATGGTTCAGCAGCCGCGACGCCATCACCGGCGACAACGTCAGCGCGACGATGCCGGAAATGAACACCGCGCCGGCGAGCGTCATCGCAAATTCGCGGAACAGTGAACCGGTCAAACCGCCTTGAAACGCGATCGGCGCATAGACCGCCGCGAGCGTGATGGTCATCGCGATGACCGGCCCGATGAGTTCGCGCGCGCCGAGCAGCGCGGCATCAATGGGCTTTTTGCCTTCGCGGACATGGCGCTCCACGTTTTCGACAATGACGATGGCGTCGTCCACCACCAGTCCCACCGCCAGCACGATGGCCAGCAGCGTCAGCAGGTTCAGCGTGAAGCCGAGCACTTGCATCAGAAACACCGCGCCGATCAGCGAGAGCGGAATCGCCACCAGCGGAATCAGCACCGAGCGGAACGAGCCGAGAAACAGAAAGATCACGACGGACACGATGATGAGCGTCATCACCAGCGTCTTCACGACTTCGTGCAGCGCGTCGGCAATATACTGCGTCGCGTCATACGCGATGCGGGCGGTCAGGCCGGTGGGCAAGTCTTTTTGGATGGCGGCGATTTCCTTGCGCACCTCCTTGATGACATCGAGCGAATTGGCGTTGGGCAAAGCCCAGATGCCCATGAACACCGCGCGTTCGCCGCTGAAACGCACTTCGGAATCGTAATCCTCCGCGCCGAGCACCACGTCGGCCACGTCGCTCAAGCGGACGAGCTGGTCGCCGTTCCGGCGGACGACGAGATTTTGAAATTCGTTCACGGAGCGCAAATCGGTGTTCGCCGTCAGATTCACTTGGATGAGCGAGCCTTTCGTGCGGCCCACGGCGGAAAGAAAATTATTCGCCGCCAGCGCCACGCGCACTTCGTTGGGACTGACATTGAACGCCGCGAGCCGGTCCGGCTTCAGCCAGAGGCGCATGGCGAACGTGCGGCCGCCCAAAACATCCGCCTTTTGCACACCTTCCAGCGCGGTCAGGCGCGGCTGCACGACGCGCACAAGATAATCCGTGATCTGGTTCGCCTCCAAAATATCCGAGGTGAAACTCAAATACGCCGACGCAAATTGCGAATCGGCGGTGGCGATGGTGAGCGTGGGAATTTCCGCCTCGGGCGGCAGATCGTTGCGCACCTGGTCCACTTTGGAGCTGATTTCGCCGAGCGCTTTTTTGGAATCGTAATTCAGCCGCAGATGCACGGTGATTGTGGACAGGCCGAGCTTGCTGGCCGATTCCATGTAGTCAATGCCGTCCGCCGCCGCGATCGCGCGCTCCAGCGGCTCCGTCACGAAGCCGCGCACCAGGTCCGCGCTCGCGCCGACATAAACGGTGGTCACCGTGACGGTGGCGTTTTCGCTGTGCGGATATTGGCGGACGTTGAGCGAGCGGATGGCCTGCAAGCCCGCGATCAAAATGATCAGGCTGACCACCGTGGCCAGCACTGGCCGGCGGATGAAAAGATCCGTGAAAGATTTCATGCGCGCGGTTTAGCTGTTCGGCGGATTGGGAGTTAACGACGGCTTCGGCGTGGTGTCGTTGTTTTCCAGCACACCCATGCCATTGCGCAGTTTGAAAATGCCGTCGGCCACCACGCGGTCGCCCGCTTTCAAGCCGGTTTCCACACTGGTAAAATCGCCGTGCGCGCGGCCCGCGCGGATCAATTTTTGCTGCACCACCAGGTTCGTCGTGCCGGTGATGACAAAAACCGAGTCGCCGGACGGCGCGCTCAAAATGGCCGTGGACGGAATGGCGAGCACCGGCCGGGCTTCGGGCAAAATCACGGAGGCTTGGACAAACATCCCGGCGCGCAGCCGCTCATCGGCGTTCTCAAATTTTGCGCGCAACTTGACGCTGCGCGTGACGGCGTCGAGATCCGGGCTGATCACGGTCAGCTCCCCTTCAAAAACCTGATCCGGATAGGCGTCGGAAACCGCCGTGACCTTGAGTCCCGTCTGGAGCCGCGCCAGTTCCTGTTGCGGCAGCGAAAAATCCACGAACAGCGGCGAGAGCGATTGCAGCGACACGATACCTTTGCCCACGTCCAGTTGCTGGCCCAGATTCACCAGCCGGATGCCGAGCTTGCCGGCAAACGGGGCGCGGATGGTTTTCTTTTCAATGGCGGCGCGGATGGTGTCGGCGTTCGCCTGATTTTGTTGCAACGTCGCGTCAGCCTGGTCCAGTTCCGCCTGCGAAACGGTGTTGTCCGCGCGCAATTTCTTGGTGCGGTCCAGATTGAGTTGCGCCAGTTGCACCTGCGCGGCGGCCGCCGCCAACTGCGCTTTTTCCGAAGCGGTGTCAAGTCGCACCAGCAAATCGCCCTGTTTCACGGTGGCCCCGGATTCAAAGGCGATTTCGCTGACCGTGCCGGCGATTTCCGGCGCGACCGTCACGCCCTGCGCCGCGTTCACCGAACCGACGGCGGGAATGGTGTCCGGCCATTTTTCCTCGCGCACCACGGCGGACGAAATGGTTTCCGGCGGCGGAGCAAACAGCGCCGCCGAGGCGATCAGCGTCTTGATCTGCAACGCCTTCACCACCGCCAGCGCGCCGGCGACGACGACCACGATCATGATTCCGATGAATATTTTACTTTTCATTTTTTCTTCCGCATTTGCGATTTAAGTTTTTTTGCGGCCGGCTTCGTTCCGGCGCCGGCCAGAAACAGTTCCACAATTCGTTTTGCGGTCAACTGGTCCGGCTGGCAGTCCGTGCAGACGAGGTGGCCGACGAGATAAAAATTAACGAGGCCGTAAAAGCCAAACGCAATTTCCTGGCTGCTGAAATGTTTGTCCAGTTCGCCGTTTTTCAGCGCGGTCTTGATGAGCGAATGGACGAATTCAAAATTGCGCTCGCATTTCTCCGCGCACGCCGCGTCCTCCGGCACTTCGCCGGGCGCGGCGAACATGGTGGCAAAGGAAATCCGCATCAGGTCGCGGTTCTCTCGAAAGTAGCCGAATAGCGCAGTAAGTGCGGCTTCCAATTGCGCGCGGATGCCGGCGTGGCTTTCCGCCGCCGCGCGGAGCAGCCGGAAGCGTTCGTCATGCGCCTCATGCACGAGCGCCTGAAACAGCCCGGCCTTGTCTTTGAAATGATAATACAGCGCCGGCTTGGACAATTTGGCATCGTCCACGATATCCTGCACCGACGTCGCCGCGTAGCCGCTGTTGGCAAAATGCCGCAGCGCCGCGCGCAGCAACTGCTGGCGCGTGTCGGAATGATGCACAGGCTTGGCCATAAAAACTTACCGAACGGTAGGTAAGAATGGCGGATTTGTCAAATGATTTTGTGCCGCCAGTTTGGAATCCCCGGCCCGAAACAAGGTTGAAACTCGGCGGCGGATTTTCTAGCCTGCCGTGCGCGCATGGGACGACGCGCAAAAATCATCACCCGAAACTTGAACGCAACTATGAAAATCTGGCCCGGACAATTTTTGGCCGCCGCAGCCGGCGCGGTTTTGCTCGCCGGCTGCAATCAATCGGCCAGCCCTGGCGCGGGCGGCGACACCATCAAAATCGGGGAATTTGCATCGCTGACCGGCAGCGAAGCCACCTTCGGCCAGTCGTCGCACCGGGGCACGCAACTGGCGATTGATGAATTGAACGCCGGCGGCGGCGTGCTCGGCAAAAAAATTCAATTGCTGACCGAGGACAACCAGTCGCAGGCCGGCCAGTCGGCCACGGTCGTGCGCAAGCTGATTTCCAGCGACGGCGTGGCCGCGATCCTCGGCGAGGTGGCGTCGTCGCGCTCGCTCGAAGCCGCGCCGATTTGCCAGCAGAACAAAGTCCCGATGATTTCCCCGTCCTCGACCAACCCCAAAGTGACCGAGACGGGCGACTACATTTTCCGCGTGTGCTTTATTGATCCTTTCCAAGGCACGGTCATGGCCAACTTCGCGCGCCAGACGCTCAAGCTGCAAAATGTCGCGGTGCTGAAAGATGTGAAGAGCGATTACAGCCTGGGCTTGGCGAAATTTTTCAAGGAAGGCGTTGCGGCCGGTGGCGGACGGCTTGCGGCGGAGCAGAATTACAGCGGCGGCGACAAGGATTTCAATGCGCAGCTCACCGCGATCAAGGCCGCGAATCCCGACGGCATTTTTGTTCCCGGCTATTACACCGAAGTCGGCCTGATTGCGCTCCAAGCCAAACAGCTTGGCATCACCGTGCCGATTTTCGGCGGCGACGGCTGGGAATCTTCCTCGCTGGTGACCATCGGCGGCGCGGCGCTGGAAGGCGATTATTTTTCCACGCATTTTTCGCCGGAGGACACCGCGCCCGCCGTGCAAAATTTTGTGAAGAGCTACCAGGCCAAATTCAACGAGACGCCGGACGCAATGGCCGCGCTCGGCTACGATTCGGCGATGATGCTGGCGGACGCGATGAAAAAAGCCGGCGCGACTGACGGCGCGAAAGTGCGCGATGCGCTCGCGGCGGAAAAAAATTTCCCCGGCGTCACCGGCACCATCACGATGGATGCCCATCGTGACGCCTCCAAGCCTGCCGTGATCCTGGAAATCAAGAACGGCGCGTTCAAATACGTCGAGACGGTTGCGCCGTGACAGAATTTCTCCAGCAGCTCATCAACGGCCTGGCGTTCGGCTCCATCCTCGCGCTCATCGCGCTGGGCTACACGATGGTTTATGGAATTTTGCGGTTCATCAACTTTGCCCACGGCGACGTCTTTATGCTCGGCGCTTTCGCCGGATTTTACCTCGCGCCGAAAATCGCCGTTGTCCTGCCGCTGCCCTCGATTGCCGGCGCGTTCGTGGTCCTGGGAATTTCCATGGCCGTCTGCGCCGCGCTCGGGGTGCTGATCGAGCGTTTCGCGTATCGCCCGCTGCGCAAACGTCCGAAGCTCACCGTGCTCATCACCGCGATTGGCGTTTCCCTTTTTCTCGAATATGCCGGACAATTTTTTTTCGGAGCCGCGCCCAAAAAATTTCCCGACATTCTGCCCGTTTTGCCGATCACCAAAATCGGCGGCTTGAGCCTCAACAGCAATCAAATCATCGTGCTCGCCGTCACCTTGATTTTATTGCTCGCGCTGCGGTTCATCGTGATGAAAACCAGAATCGGCACCGCCATGCGCGCCGTGTCGTTCAATCCCGAAGCCGCGGCACTGATGGGCGTGAACACCGATGTCGTCATCAGCTTCACTTTCGCGCTCGGCTCCGCGCTGGCGGCGGCGGCGGGCATTTTGTGGGCCATCAATTATCCATCCATTGACCCGCTCATGGGCATTTTGCCGGGCCTCAAGGCGTTCGTCGCGGCGGTGCTTGGCGGCATCGGCAACCTGCCCGGCGCGGCGCTCGGCGGCATCATCATCGGCGTCACCGAAACGCTCGTCTCCGGCTACATTTCCTCGACCTACCGCGACGCCATCGCGTTCGCGGTTTTGATTTTGATCCTGCTCGTGAAACCGTCCGGGCTGCTCGGCAAAAAGGAAATTGAGAAAGTATGAATTTCCGCCACGCCAAAACTTTTTTGCTCGGCGCGCTCGCCGCAAGTTTTCTGGCGGCGCTGGTCGCCAGCAGAATCAATCCCTACTGGCTCTACATTTTTTACGACATCGGCATCAGCATCGTGATGGCGGTCAGCTTGAATTTAATCAACGGCTACACCGGACAATTTTCCCTCGGCCACGCGGGCTTCATGGCCGTCGGCGCTTACACTTCGGCGGTCATCACGAATCAATTTGGCGAACTCAATTTTTTCGCCGCGAACGGCATTTTCGCCGTTGCGCTTTATGCGGGCGGACTCGCAGCGGCGCTCGCCGGCTTGCTGGTCGGCATTCCCACCTTGCGATTGCGCGGCGATTACCTGGCCATTGTCACGCTCGGCTTCGGCGAAATCATCCGCGTGATTTTACAAAACATGGACAAAGTCGGCGCGGCGCGTGGCCTGAGCGTCAACCACGGCTGGACAAATCTGTTTTGGACGTTCGGCCTCGCGGCAGTGACGATTTATGTCGTCGCGTCCCTCGTCAATTCCACCTATGGCCGCGGTTTTATCGCGGTTCACGACGACGAAGTGGCCGCCGAGGCGATGGGCATTAACACCACGAAATACAAAGTCACCGCGTTCGTCATCGGTGCCTTTTTCGCGGGCATCGCGGGCGGACTTTACGCGCATTCGAAACAATTTCTCACGCCCGGCGGTTTTGGTTTCATGCAATCCATCACCTTCGTTGTGATGGTCATCCTCGGCGGCATGGGCAATACCGTCGGCGTCATCCTCGCCGCCATTTTGCTGACGCTGCTGCCGGAAGGTTTGCGCATGTTGTCCGGCATCGAACACTTGCCCGGCTTCACTGCCGAACGTCCGCTCGGCTGGATCGGCGACACGCGGATGATCATTTATTCGCTGCTCTTAATTGTATTGATGCTCACGCGGCCGCAGGGACTCTTTTCCTTCCGAAGGAAAAGAAATTGAAAATTCAAAATTAAAAATGAAAAAATCCGAATCCAGTTCGGGCGATTTAAAAAATGTTCCGCCAAGGCACATTGTTGAACGCACTTTTGAATTTGCCGTCCGCATCATCCAGCTGTGCGGAAAAATGGACGAGCGTCCGGGCGTTGGCCGTGTGATGATGAGCCAGATTTTGCGCGCGGGAACCAGTGTTCCAGCCAATGTCGAAGAAGCCCAAGCCGCACAAAGCAAAGCCGGCTTCAACAGTAAAATGAGCATTGCCTTGAAAGAAGCCCGGGAAACACATTTGCGCCTGCGCCTATTGGCTACCGCAAATATTTTTCCAAACCAACAACTACAGCTGGCCGGTGAAGCAGATGAAATCCGCCGCGTCATTGGTGCAATCATTGTTTCCAGCAAACGTGGCGGAGAAATCTGATTTTTAATTTTTCATTTTAAATTTTTAATTCATGTCCGCGCTGCTCCAACTCGACAAGGCCACCATCCGCTTCGGCGGACTCACGGCGGTGTCGGAACTGGATTTGCAAATCGGACCCAGCGAACTCGTCGGCCTCATCGGCCCGAACGGCGCGGGTAAGACGACGGCGTTCAATCTCATCACCGGCGTTTATCAGCCGACCGCTGGCGAAATCATTTTCGACGGCCAGTCCACCGTCGGCCGCAACCCGTATCAAATCACTAAGCGCGGGATTGCGCGCACGTTTCAAAACATCCGGCTATTTCCGTCGCTGAATGTTTTCGACAATGTCCGCGCGGTGTTTCATCTGCATCTGCGCGGCGACGTGCGCCATGCGCTCTGGCGCGGCATGGGGTATCACGCTGAGGAAAAAGCCATTGCCGACCGCGCGCTGGAACTCCTGGAGATTTTCCAGCTCGGCAAATTCCGCGACGAGCCGGCGAAAAGTCTGAGCTACGGCGATCAGCGCCGGCTGGAAATCGTCCGCGCGCTCGCCGCCAAACCGAAACTGCTGCTGCTCGACGAGCCTGCCGCCGGCATGAATGCCACCGAGAAAGTCGAACTCACGCGGCTCATCCGTTTCATCAAGGACAAGTTTCAGATTTCCATTTTGCTGGTCGAACATGACATGAAATTGGTCATGGAAATTTGCGAGCGCATCGCGGTTTTGGATTACGGCATCAAGATCGCCGAAGGCAAACCGGATGAAGTGCGCGCGAATCCGAAAGTCATCGCGGCTTATCTCGGTGAATAGGTGCCAAATGGAAAGGAACAACAAAGCAACAAAGTCTGCCGAGAATGAATTCGGCTTCTTCGTTCCGTTGTTTCTTTGTTGTTAAAAAGCCATGCTGGAAATAAAAAATCTGACGGTCAGCTACGGCGCGATTTCCGCGCTGCACGGAATTTCCTTGTCCGTGCCCGCCGGCGGCATCGTCACGCTCATCGGCAGCAATGGCGCGGGCAAAACCACGACGCTGAAAACCATTTCCGGTTTGCTGAAGCCGAAGTCCGGTGAAATTTTTTACGACGGCAAAAACATCGCCGGTTTGCCGCCGCACGAAATTGTGAAGCTTGGTTTGTCGCACGTGCCCGAAGGCCGGATGATTTTTGCGAACCTGACGGTGCGGGAAAATTTGCAGATGGGTGCCTATCTGGTGCGCGACAAAAAAATTGCGAACCGCGAACTGGAATCGGTTTTTGCCGCGTTTCCGCGCTTGCAGGAACGCGCGCAGCAGATTGCCGGCACGCTCTCCGGCGGCGAGCAGCAGATGCTGGCGATTGGCCGTGCGCTGATGTCGCAGCCGAAATTTTTGATGCTGGACGAGCCGTCGCTCGGTCTCGCGCCGCTGCTGGTGAAAACGATTTTTGAAAAAATCGTCGAGATCAACCGCGAGCGCGGCCTGACGATTTTGCTGGTGGAACAAAACGCCAACCGCGCGTTGGAAATTTCCGGCTTTGGTTACGTTTTGGAAACTGGCAAAATCACGTTGAGCGGCACCTCGGCGTCGCTGCGTCAGAATCCGCAGGTGAAGAGCGCCTATCTCGGCGGACAATAATTTACCCATGAAACACCAACGTCAGTTTACGAGCGACAATTGCTCCGGCATTTGTCCCGAAGCCTGGGCCGCGATGGCCGAGGCCAACATCAGCCACGAACCCAGCTACGGCAACGACGCCTGGACCCAGCGCGCCGCCGACCGCATTCGCGAAATTTTTGAGAAAGACTGCGAAGTGTTTTTTGTGTTCAACGGCACGGCGGCGAATTCGCTGTCGCTCGCGTCGCTCTGCCAGTCCTATCACAGCGTCCTTTGCCACGAGCACGCGCACGTCGAGACCGCCGAGTGCGGCGCGCCGGAATTTTTCGCCAACGGCAGCAAAATTCTGCTGCTGCAGGGCGCGCATGGAAAAATTGATCCGGCGGAAATTGAGCGCGCAGTCAAAAAACGCACGGACATCCATTATCCAAAACCGCGCGTGTTGAGCATCACGCAGGTGACGGAAACCGGCACGGTTTATTCGGTCGCGGAGATTCAAACGCTGGCGGAAACCGCCAAAAAGTTCGGCCTGCGCGTGCAGATGGACGGCGCGCGGTTCGCCAACGCGGTCGCGTCGCTCGGCGTCGCGCCGGCGGACATCACTTGGCGCGCGGGCGTGGACGTGCTGTGTTTTGGCGGTTCGAAAAACGGCATCGCCCTCGGCGAGGCGGTGGTGTTTTTCGACCACGATCTCGCGCGCGATTTTGATTATCGCTGCAAACAAGGCGGCCAGCTCGCGTCGAAAATGCGTTTTCTTTCCGCGCCATGGCTGGGCATGTTGAAAGACGGCGCGTGGCTGCGGCACGCGCGGCACTCGAACGAAATGGCCAAACGGCTGGAAGCCGGCCTGCGAAAAATTCCCGGCGTGGACATTTCCCATGCGGTCCAGTCCAACGTGGTGTTCGCCTGGATTTCAAAGCCGGTGGAGGAAAAAATGCGCGCCCGCGGCTGGCAGTTCAGCACGGGCGGCGTCACGCCCGGCGACTCGCGGTTCATGTGCAGCTGGGACACGACGCCGGCAGACGTGGAGGCGTTTGTTGCCGAGGTGCGGGAAACCGCCGGCTGATTCACAGCCATTTTCGGATCGCGTCCTGAAATTTTTTGTAAACGAAGCCGACCACCAGCATGCCGAGGCCGAGCCAGCGATGAAAGCGTTCGCGTAAAAGAATTCCCAGCGCGAACACGACGACGGCGAAACTCGCCCAGTTCATCGTCAGGAAAATGCCGCTGGTCGTCACCCAGCAGGAGAGAAACCGACACAGACTGACGCCGGCAATGAAAATGATTGCCCCGTGAATTGTTTCATCGAGCGAAAAGCACCTGCGCATAATTTTTCAGTGCCGCGCCGGCGGACAACGTGGTGGCAGGCAAAATTGGCGAAAAACGCGAGGCCGGTCTGCCGCCCGGTCGTGAACCGAAAAAACTTCCGGCCAAATCAATTCAGTCAATGGCGTGGACTACTTTAGGCCGTCGCCGGCTTGGTGCTGAACAGGCTTTTGAACCACGCCCACGCGGCGCGCAGGCCGACGTCGCGCGTGCCGGTGAAGTGGTAGATATTCGCAATCTCCTCTTCGTGGCCGCGATATTGCGGCGGCAGGAGAAAAACGGTGCGGGTGGAGTCGCCTTCGACGTGGATGATCTCGGAGTAAAACAGTCCGCGCCCGGTTTCGTAATTGCCGGCGGGCAGCACGAGCGTGCGGCGCGGCAGCACGAGCCAGGGATGATAATTGAAAACCAGTTCACCTTGTTCATTGCGCGACAGCCGGCCGAAGGTGCGCGTGGGAACTTTCTGGGTTTTGCGGCCGAGGAACAGGTTGTTCTCTTTCGCGTCGGGCTTGAAACGCCGTTTGCCGAGGGTGAAAAATTCCCAGATGAACACGAGGCCAAAATGCGAGAGCCGGAACGACCAGCCGGCGATGAAATACGAAATGATCAGGATGATGAGCGCCCACGCCGCGCCGAGCCACGGATTGATGTATGCGCTGCCGGCGACGCTGGCAAGAACGGTGGTGCGGAAGGTTTTAAGCGCCGTGTCCACCGTGGTGAACGGGCTTAACAAAATTAAAATGTTGATGGCGTTGGACGCGAGGAACACGATGAAAAAAGCGATCATCGCCACCGGCGTCACCAGCACGTCGTAGAGCCAGTGAAAATCCATCGCCGCCAGGCCGAGCGAACTTAGCGACAGCGTCGGCTGGCCGCCGGTGGAATTCGCTTCGTGGATGATGTTGACCATGATCGGCACAAACGCGCCGGTGGCGACCAGACCGGAAATTTTATGTTCGATGGTTTCAATCGCGTCGAGCGGTTTTTTGGCGACGGTGGGCAGCGCGATGCCGGCGGTGTCTTTGAGGAAGCACAAGCCAAGCACCAAAAACGCCGGCACCCAGAACACCGGGCTGGCGAACCATGGCAGCTTGGCTTTTTGTTCATCAGTATCGGCCTTGCAATATTGGTAGCAGCCGACGGCGCTGACGCCGAGCAGCGGCGAAATGGCCACGCCGGTGATCATCGAAAGCGTCTGCGCAATTTGCACGCCGGGCGGCGGCGTGGTCTTGGCCGTGGCCTGCGCCTGCACGGCGGCGTGGGCCTTGAAAGCGTATAAAATGCCGGCGACAGCGATGAGCACGATGAGGACGGAAACCAGCTTTTTCATGGCCCAAATCTTTAACTTTTGCCGGTGGCTGTAAAGCCCAAACCAAATTAAATTAAATCGCGTGTTGACTTCACCGTTCGTTTTGATAGATTCCGCGTCCCTTTTGATTGGATTTTGAAATGAAAACGCATTTGCCGAAAGTAAATCTGGACCAGCGCAAGTGGCATATTATTGATGCCGACGGCGCGGTTCTTGGCCGTCTGGCCGTGCAGGTTGCCGATATTTTACGCGGCAAAAACAAGCCCGTTTATACAGCCCACCTCGACGCCGGCGATTTTGTCATCGTCGTCAACGCCGAGAAGGTGCGCGTCACCGGCAAAAAAGAGACCGACAAGGAATATATGACTTATTCCGGTTGGAAGGGCGGCGAAAAATACGCCACCGTCGCGGATCTCCGCGCCAAGCATCCCGAACTGCTCATCGAACGCGCCGTCAAAGGCATGATTCCGAAGAACCGCCTTGGCCGCGTGCTGCTCACCAAGCTGAAAGTCTTCAAAGGCCCGAAGCACAACCACGAAGCCCAGACGCCCGCCGCGCTCGCGCCCGCTAAATAAATTTTGTTATGGCTACGAAAACCATCGAATTCCTCGGCACCGGTCGTCGCAAAACTGCGATTGCCCGGGTCCGTCTCGCAACCGGCAGCGGCAAGATCACTGTCAACGGCCGCACGTTTGAAACCTATTTCCCGCTGGACACCCAGCGCGCCACCGTTTCCTCACCGCTCACCGTCACCAGCACGGCCGACAAGCTCGATGTGCGCGTGAACGTCACCGGCGGCGGCCCGAACGGTCAGGCCGGCGCGACGCGCCACGGCATCGCCCGCGCGCTGCTGAAGTTTGACGCCACGCTGCGTCCGGCGCTGAAGGCGGAAGGTTTTCTCACGCGCGACCCGCGTGCCCGCGAGCGCAAAAAATACGGCCAGCCCGGCGCCCGCAAACGCTTCCAGTTCTCGAAGCGTTGATCGCACCGGAAAGTT
>CAJAQO010000154.1 GCA_903944085.1 uncultured Verrucomicrobia subdivision 3 bacterium | reverse complement strand
TCATCGAACCAGCGGCCGGTGTAATTTCCCGCCGCCGCGCCAAACGTGCCGATGACTTCCCAAAAATCGCGCGGCTTGAACGCGCGGATCTTCGCCTCACGCTCCACCACAATCGCCAGCGTCGGCGTCTGCACCCGGCCGACCGTCGTCTTGAAAAAGCCGCCGAGCTTGGAATTGAACGCCGTCATCGCGCGCGTGCCGTTGATGCCCACGAGCCAGTCCGCCTCGCTGCGGCTCATCGCCGCGTCGGACAGCGGCTGCATGGATTCGTCACTCTTCAGTGTCGCAAAGCCCTCACGGATGGACGCGGCCGTCATGGATTGCAGCCACAGCCGTTTGATCGGCTGCTTGGCCTTCGTGTGGCGGACGATGTTGCGGAAAATCAATTCGCCTTCGCGCCCGGCGTCGCAGGCATTGATGAGTTCGGTCACGTCCTCGCGCTTGATGAGTTTTTTGAGGACGCGCAGACGCGGCTCGCTCTTCTCAATCGGTTCGAGATCGAAGTGCGGCGGGATGACCGGCAGGTTTTTAAACGCCCATTTGCCCTTCGCGGCCTCGACGCCCGGCGGCGGCACGATGGTGAGCAAATGGCCGACCGCCGACGAGATGACGTATTGGTCGTTCTCGAAGTAGTCGTCGTGTTTCTGAAACTTTCCGAGCGCCTTGCTGATGTCGCTGGCGACGGATGGTTTCTCCGCGATGATGAGTGCTTTGCCCATGTTGCGCTCTTTCTTTACGCCGCGCGACGCCGGTTGCGCAACTTATTTTTTCTTGGAAACAAATTCTTCGGGCCACAGAGGCACACAGATTGACACAGATAAAGCAGAAGAAAATCTGTGTTTCATCTGTGTTCATCTGTGGCTAAATATTTTCCTGCGCTTGCGTTCGGTTCGCCGCAATTTAAAATCCGCGCCCGATGTTGAATTTATCCACGCTCAACCCGCAGCAGCGCCAGGCCGTCGAAGCGATTCGCGGCCCGGTGCTGATTCTCGCCGGCGCGGGCACGGGCAAAACGCGCGTGATCACTTTTCGCATCGCGCACATGGTCGAGCGCGGCATTGCGCCGGGCAACATTCTCGGCGTGACGTTCACCAACAAGGCCGCCCGCGAAATGCAGGAACGCGTGCGCAAGCTGCTGCCGAAAAGTCCAAAGTCCAAAGTCCAAAGTCCAAAATCACGCGACGACAACCGTCCGACCATTTGCACGTTCCATTCTTTGTGCGTCAGGATTCTCCGTCAGCACATTGAGAAGCTTGGCTACAAAAAAAGTTTTGTCATCTACGACACCTCGGAGCAGCTCGCGGCGGTGAAGAAAATTCTGTCGGCCATTTCTGTAAAAGGCGAAAAGGTTGATCCCGGCGCGGTGCTGGCATTGTTGAGCAAATTCAAGAACGGCGGCGAGAACGCCAAGGCTTTCGTTGATCCCAATCTCCGCGCGCTGGCGGTGCATATCGCCAAGCGCTACGAATCCGCGCTGCACGCCTGCAACGCCGTGGACTTCGACGATTTGATTCTGCTCACACTGCGGCTGTTCCGCGAGCATCCCGACGCGCTGGAAGCCTGCCGCGCGAAATACCAATTCGTCATGGTGGACGAGTATCAGGACACCAACGCCGCGCAGTTCGACCTGGTTCACGCGCTGACGCAGCAGCACAAGAATCTTTGCGTGGTCGGCGACGATGACCAGAGCATTTACGGCTGGCGCGGCGCGGAGGTGGCCAACCTGCTGAACATGGAAAAACATTTTCCGGAAATCAAAGTCGTCAAGCTGGAGCAAAATTATCGCAGCACGACGACCATTCTCAACGCCGCCAACGCCATCATCAAAAACAACGTCCGCCGGCGCGGCAAATCGCTGTGGTCGGATAAGGGCGCGGGCGCAAAGATCCAATTGCAGACCTATCCGACGGATGAAGACGAGGCGCGCGAAGTGGTCGGCCAGATTGAATTCAAGCGCAAGGTGCTCCGCATTCCGTGGCAGGATTGCGCCATTCTTTTTCGCACGAACCAGCAGTCGCGTCCGCTGGAAACGGAGTTGCGCAAGGCCGGCGTGCGCTATCATTTGATCGGCGGACAAAGTTTTTTTGACCGGCGCGAGATCAAAGATTTTCTCGCGTATCTGAAAACTTTCGTGAATCCGCACGACGACATCAGCCTGCTGCGCATCGCCAACGTGCCGGCGCGCGGTTTGAGTGACGTGACGATGGAACGTCTGCTCGGCGCGAGCCACGAGCGGAAATGTTCCGTCTTCACCGCCATGAAAAACCCGCTGGTGACGACGACGTTTCAGAAAAACACGCGCGAGTGCATCGAGGCGTTCGTGGAGTTTGTGGAGCGCGTGCAAAGCCAGTTGACCGGCAACCCTCACCCTGACCCTCTCCCATCCGATGGGAGAGGAAACAGCCAGCGAACACTTTCAGCCAATCCGGTAACTTCTGATCCAACCCCAATTGTCACCAGCGCGCAAGTCGGGGAGCGTTTCCCCCTCTCCCATCGGATGGGAGAGGGTCAGGGTGAGGGTGTTTTTCTGCTCCAAACTTGGGCGAACGAATTTCTGGATGAAGCCGGCTACTTCGCCGAATTGAAGCGGCTGGAAAAAGATCCGGAAGTGGCCGAAGCCCGCAGTCGCAGCCTGCGCGAATTGATGGCCACGATGGATGGCATCGGCAACCTGCCGGCGGAGCGGCTGGAAAATTTCCTGGAAAACATCACGCTCGACAGCGACCGCGAGGAAGAGAAAGAAAACACCCAGGACGCCGTGACGCTCATCACCATGCATTCGTGCAAGGGATTGGAGTTCCCGCACGTCTTCGTCGTTGGGCTGGAGGACGGGCTGCTGCCGCATTCGCGTTCGAAAGTCGAAGGCACGCTGGACGAGGAGCGGCGGCTGTTTTACGTGGCCGTGACGCGCGCGATGCAGACGCTGACCATCAGCCATTGCGCCGGACGCAAGAAATACGGCCAGACCCTGCCGTGCCAGCCGTCGCCCTTTCTCAAGGAACTGCCGGAGGAACTGGTGGAACATTCGGACTCCAAGTCCAAGCAGCCCGTCACGCAGGAGTCGGGCAAAAATCTTTTCGCGGCGATGCGCGAGGCGATTTCGTGAAGGATCGCCCACCGCTTGCAGCCGGCCATGATGTCGCTCCATACGGAGCTTTGCCCGACTTTTGAATGGCGATGCTACACAGATGCCAGCCCTCACGGGCTTTCCAGGATGTTCGTCGCGGCTGCGGCAAATCCTGCCGCCTTTTCGCCTCCAATTGCAGGGAAATAACCAAACGCGTGTTTTTAAGGGTTTTTGACGGGTGCCAGGTCGTTTTGCGGGCCTGACTTGACGCTTGCGGGACGGTGATTGCAAGGCTCGTCGTCCCAACTTTAATCTTTGCCGCGATCAGAACGATTTTCATCGGCATCCAATCAAAGTTCATCGCGATGAATTCAATAATCATCGTCGCGAACTAAAGGTTTGCCTGGATGAAATCAAAGTTCGTCACGATGAACTTTGATTTTGTCGTGACGGAAACGAAGTTCGTCAGGCCGCCAATGATTTTCGGGCGCATGAAAACGACTTTCAT
>CAJAQO010000153.1 GCA_903944085.1 uncultured Verrucomicrobia subdivision 3 bacterium | reverse complement strand
GCGGTGAAAGCCGGCGAGAACCAACTGCAAATCGAGGTCGTCAATTTCTGGCCGAACCGCATTATCGGCGACGCGAGTTTGCCGCCGGCACAACGGCTCACGCAAACCAACATCCGCAAACTCACGGCCAAAACGCCGCTGGAACCGGCGGGAATGCTGGGCCCGGTTCAGTTGCTCGAAGAAAAAAGCGCCCGCTGATTTGCGGGTCTTGCCCCGCGCCGTGTTCCTGCGCTAGTCTTTTGGCTCGCACTATGAATTTTCGCCCAAGCCACCTGCCGACCAGGTTTTTCGCGACCTGCGCCGTAATTTTTTTTGCGGTCGCTTGTCGGGCGCAAACGGGCGTGGACGACCGCGCGTTCCAAGTCCAAACCCTGACACGCATTGCCGAGCCGATGTTGTCCGCGCTGGCTGATGGAAAATTAAAATCCAGCTTGCCGACACACGAATGGGAACGCAACCGCACCAATTTCGCGCCGCTCGAAGCGTTTGGCCGCTCGCTCGCCGGCATCGCGCCGTGGCTCGAACTTGGCCCGGACGATTCCGCCGAAGGCAAAGTGCGTGCACACTTTATTGATCTTGCCGTCAAGTCGCTTGCCAACGCGACCGATCCGCAGTCGCCGGATTTTATGAATTTCACCAAGGGCGGCCAGCCGGTCGTGGACACGGCGTTTCTCGCACTCGGTTTGTTGCGCTCGCCGAATCAGCTTTGGGGCAGACTGGATTCGCAGCAACGCAGCAATGTTGTCGCCGCGCTGAAATCTTCGCGCGTGATCAAACCGGGCGAAAACAACTGGCTGCTGTTTTCCGCAACGATCGAGGCCGCGCTCTGGCAGTTCACCGGCGAATGCGAAATGAAGCCGATTGAATACGCCGTCCAGCGCCACGAGCAATGGTATGTCGGCGACGGCACTTACGGCGACGGCGCGGATTATCATTGGGATTATTACAACAGCTATGTCATCCAGCCAATGTTGCTGGAAGTCCTACGCGTCTGCGCGGAGAAAAAAAATCCGCTCGGCGATTTGCGTCCAAAAATGTTGGCGCGGGCGCAGCGCTACGCCGTCGTGCAGGAGCGGCTGATTTCACCGGAGGGAACTTTTCCCGTCATCGGCCGTTCCAGCGCCTATCGCTTCGGCGCCATGCAAGTGCTCGCGGATGTTTCGCTGTTGCACGCCCTGCCGCCAACAATAAAACCTGCCGCCGCACGCGGCGCGCTCACGGCTGTCATTCGCCGCATGATTGAAGCGCCGGAGACTTTTGATTCGCAAGGCTGGCTGCAAGTCGGCGCGGTCGGCCACCAGCCGTCCATCCGTGAAAGCTACATTTCCACCGGCAGTTTGTATCTTTGCCTCTGCGGAATGTTGCAACTGGGTTTGCCAGCGAACGATCCGTTCTGGACCGCGCCCGCCGAGCCGTGGACGCAAAAAAAAATCTGGTCCGGCGCGGACATTCCTGCCGACCACGCTTACCAAGACAAAAAATGAAAACATATTTTAGTGGCACAGGCGTCTCGCCTGTGTGTTGCAAAACAAATGTTTGTTCCCGACTAAAACTCACAGGCGAGACGCCTGTGCCACTACCGACGCGGAACTCTTGCAATGATTGAAAACCACGAGCCATGAAAACAAAATTCATTTTAATTCTCGCGATGCTGATATGCATTGCCAGTGCGCGTGCCGCCGAAAAAACTTTGCCGCCGGCGCACACTTTTGCCATTGGCACGAATGATTTTCTGCTCGACGGCCAGCGGCTGCAAATCCGCTGCGGCGAAATTCACGCCGCGCGCGTGCCGATGGAATATTGGCGCCACCGTTTGCAACTGGCCAAGGCGATGGGCTTGAACACGGTCTGCGCTTACTTGTTCTGGAATATGCACGAGCCGCATCCCGGCGAATACGTTTGGACCGGCCAGGCCGACGACGCGCAGTTTTGCCGCATCGCGCAGGAAGAGGGCTTGTGGGTGATCCTGCGTCCCGGCCCGTATGCCTGCGCCGAATGGGAAATGGGCGGCACGCCGTGGTGGCTGCTGAAAAATGACGACATCAAACTTCGCACGCGCGATCCGCATTACATCAACGCCGTGAAAACTTATTTGAAAGAAGTCGGCCGCGTGCTGGCTCCGCTGCAAATCACGCACGGCGGCCCGATCATCATGGCGCAGGTCGAGAACGAATACGGCTTCTTCGGCAAGGACGCCGGCTACATGGACGAAATCCGAAAAGCCTTGGTGGACGCGGGTTTTGACGTGCCACTGTTTGAGTGCAATCCACCCGACGTGATGAAAAACGGTTTGCTGCCGGATTTGTTCCAGGCGGGAAATTTCGGCAGCGACGTGGAGAAAAATTTTGCCAAGGTGCGCAAAATCCAGCCGACCGGCCCGCTGATTTGCAGCGAATTTTATCCCGGCTGGTTCGACACCTGGGGCCAGCCGCATCACACCGGCAAGCCGGAAAATTATCTGCCCAACTTGAAGCTCATGCTCGACATGGGCGCATCGTTCAGCATTTACATGGCGCATGGCGGCACGACGTTCGGGCTGTGGTCCGGCTGCGACCGGCCGTTCAAGCCGGACACTTCCAGCTACGATTACGACGCGCCGATCAGCGAAGCCGGCTGGGCCACGCCGAAATTTTTCCAGACGCGCGAACTGTTCGCGAAATATCTTTTGCCCGGCGAAAAACTGCCGGAGCCGCCCGCAGCAAATCCGGTCGTGAGTTTTGCTCCGGTTGAATTAAAGGAAGTCGCGCCGATTTTTGAAAATCTGCCGGCGGCGATTAAAGATGAAACGCCGCGCAACATGGAAGCCTACGACCAGGGCTACGGCTGCATTTTATATCGCACGAAAATTCCCGCCGGCGCGGCGACGACGCTGGAAGCTGCCGCCATCCACGATTTCGGTTACGTTTTTCTCGATGGCCAGCGCGTCGGCATTTTGGATCGCCGCAGCGCCAAGGCGCAAATCACTTTGCCGGAGCGCGCCCAGGCATCGCAGCTCGATATTCTCGTTGAGCCGCAAGGCCGCATCAATTTCGGCCCCGAGATGGCCGACCGCAAAGGTTTGATTGCGCCGGTGAAACTGGCCGGCGAAATTTTGAAAGGCTGGGAAATTTTCAATCTGCCGCTGGATGACAAGATGCTTGCCAGCCTGAAATTCCGTAGCAGCCGAGGTAACGAGGCTCAAACGGAAATCGGAAATTGGAAATTGGCAATTGGAAATTCCCCCGCCTTCTGGCGCGGCACGTTCACGCTGGAAAAAGCCGGCGACACGTTTTTGGATTTGCACAACTGGGGCAAAGGCGATTTGTGGGTCAACGGCCATTGCCTCGGCCGCTATTGGAACATCGGCCCGACACAGACGGCTTACGCGCCCGGCTGCTGGCTGCACGCCGGCGAAAATGAAATCGTCATCCTCGACACGATTGGTTCGAAAAATCACACCGTTGCCGGCGTTGAAAAACCGGTGCTGGACGAGTTGCATCCTGAAAAAGATTTCGCCCAGACGCATCGCCCGGTGGTGAAGTTGAATCTGGATTCCGCAGCGCCCGTTCACACCGGCACGTTTGCGCCGGGCGCGGACACGCAGGAAATCAAATTCGCCGCCCCGGCCACCGGAAAATTTTTCTGCCTCGAATCGCTGAACGCCCACGACGGCAAGCCCTACGCCGCCGTGGCCGAACTGGATTTGCTGGACGCCAGCGGCAACGCCATCAGCCACAACGGCTGGACGATTGCCTACGTGGACAGCGAGGAACATCTCGGCGAAGACGGCGCGGCGGAAAATGCGATTGACGGCCAGACGGCGAATTTCTGGCACACGGAATGGAAGAACGTCTCGCCGAATCATCCGCACCGGCTGATTTTGAATCTCGGCCCGGCGCAGACCATTTCCGGTTTCCGCTACGTCCCGCGGCAGGGACAGGAAACCGGGCGCATCAAGGATTACCGCATTTACGTCGGCGACGCGCTGGTGCAAAAGTGAGTTTGCCGCCAACGCAGACACGAAACGGTTTTGCCGCGCATTGCGCGCATGGCCATGGACCTAAATTCCGCAGTTGGAATGGCCGCGAAAAGGCACCAAAGGCACAAGCCAAAGCTGGTAACGGGTGGCAGGAGAATTGTCGCGGAGCGACTCTGGAAATTAGCCCGGCACCTCGTGCCGGGTAGTGCGTCCAATAAATCAGCGTCCTGAAAGAGGGTGTTACGAAACTCGACGCAAATAATTATTAATCAGTATATTGCTTCATAAAAGTGTGGGCGCTTCTTTTGGTGCAGACGGTGGTTGCCGTTTCGGTAGTATTTTGAACATGCAACTTCCACCGGTTGGCACCTCG
>CAJAQO010000152.1 GCA_903944085.1 uncultured Verrucomicrobia subdivision 3 bacterium | reverse complement strand
TTCGTCCGCCGTGCCATAAATCAGCACGCGGCCCAGCAGCGTCGGCCAGAAAAAACCGTGCGCGAGGCCGATCAATTTCATGTTGAGCCGCGTGTCACCGTTCAAAATGTGGCTAAACTCATGCGCGACGACGCCTTGCAGTTCATCGCGCGTCAGCAGTTTCATGCCGCCACGCGTCACGCCAATGGCGACGTCATCGCGCGTGTGGCCGGCGGCAAATGAGTTGATGCCGCGCTCGTTGTCGAGGACGTAAATTTCCGGCACGGAGGTGCCGGACGCGATGGCCATTTCCTCGACCACATCGCGCAACCGCCGTTCGTCGGCGTCAGTGGTGCCGGCTTCGATGCGGCGTCCGCCCAAAAATTCCGCCACCACCGAGCCGCCGTCGGCCAGTTGGCGGATTTTGTAGTAACTGCCCGCCGCGATGGAAAGCAGCGTGCCGAGCGAAATCCAGCCGGCGGTCGGCCAGTGCAAAATGAGTTTCAGAAAATGCCGGGGATAAACCAGCGCCTCGCCGAGCAGATAAAAAAACCCTTCCAAAAACGAATTTTGAAAAATATAAACCAGCGAACCGAGCAGCAGGTTGTTGATGACCAGCCCGGCCAGCACGGCCACGCCAAACAGCCCGGCCAGCCGCCGGGTCTGTTTTCGCGCGCGTTGCTGCCGGTCAAAAAAGTCCATGGGTTCACCCGTTTCTAACACAAGGCCGGGCGGTGGGAAAACAATTTTACGAAGCGGCCGCCGGCCGGCTGGAAAAATTGCCCGCAAAAATGGGGCGGCTAATTGCCGGCGGCCGACGCAACGCGCGTGCCATAAACCAGCCGCGTCCTTTCCGCATCCAGCGGGCTGATGCCATTCTGCGTCCACTGGCCGATGACGCCGTCATATTTTTTGTCCACGGGTTCAATCACCGAGCAAGGGCTGCTGCCGATGCCGTCGGTGCATTCGCTTTCGCACTTGGAAGCCCAGCAGATGCGATAATGCATGATGGATTGGTAATCATAAGGCAGACTGGTGACGAGCCAGTTGGTCCGGTCAATCCAGTCGTAGTCAGCCGCGCGGCCGGGCTTGATATTTTCGTAATGGATGGTCACGAACCGGTCGCGGTCCCAGCGCTCATGCTCATGAAAAAAGCCGAGGACATGACCGAGTTCGTGCGCCGGCATCCACTCGTTTTCACGCCACCAGAACGCGGTGATGTTGATGTCGGTGCGCACGCCTTTTTTGAAACCGACGTGGCTGGTGTTGTTGCCGGCATTCGTGTTGCCGGTGAAATTGACGTATTCAACTTCGTTAATGCGCGGGATGAATTTTATTTTCGCGCCGGTCTCCTGCCAGCGTTGCATCGCGCGCAAGGCCAGCGCCTGCTGCGGTTTCGCCAGCTTTGAAAGGTCATACGGAATGATCCCGCCCGGCCACGGCTGCGGTTTTTCCGAATTGATTTGCTGGTGCGCAGGATCAGAATCTGCCAGCGCTGGCCATGCCGCCAGCAGCAGCCACGCGAGCGGCAGGAATCTGAAACGCAGATTCGTTTGGAAAAGCCGCGGCATGTTCGGAAAAATTGCGGCGGCCTCACGCCCTGTTTTCAAACAAACTGGGCGCGGTCTGGCGGGCGAGGTCTTGGCAACTGGTAAAAATCTCGGAAGGCGATTCGCACTGGAGTGCGAATTCGGCCAACTGGCGGGCTTCCGTGTTTTTGACGCGGCGGATCATGTATTTCACGGTGTCAATCGCCGAGGGCGCGGCGCTCAATTCGTCCACGCCCAGACCGAGCAACAGCGGCGCGAGCACGGGGTCGCCCGCGATTTCGCCGCAGACGCCCACCCAATTGCCATTGGCGTGCGCGGCGTCCACGGTCATCTTGATGAGCCGGATGATGGCCGGATGCGTCGGCTCGTAAAGGTGCGCCACTTTTTCGTTCGTGCGGTCGGCGGCGAGCGTGTATTGGATCAAGTCGTTCGAGCCGATGCTGAAAAATTTCACTTTTTTCGCGAGCGCATCCGCGACGAGCGCGGCGGACGGGATTTCGATCATCGCGCCGATTTCCATTTTTTCATCAAACGGAATATTTTCCGCGCGCAATTCGGCCTTGCATTTTTCAACGTGCGCGTTGGCCTGGTTCAATTCGTCCAGACCTGAAATCATCGGATACATCATTTTGACGTTGCCTTCGGCGCTGGCGCGCAGAATGGCGCGGAGCTGGGCGCGAAACACTTCGGGCTGCGCGAGGCAGAAACGGATCGCGCGCCAGCCGAGGAACGGATTCATCTCGCGGGCGATCTGGAGGTGCGAGGAAAATTTGTCGCCGCCGAGATCCAGCGTGCGGATGATGACCGGCTGCGGCTTCAACGCGGCGGCCACTTCGCGATAAACTTTAAGCTGTTCGTCTTCGGTCGGCAGGTTTTCGCGGTTGATGAATAGAAATTCCGTGCGGAAGAGGCCGACGCCTTCCGCGCCGTGCGCAATGACGGCGGGAACATCGTGTTGATCCTCGATGTTCGCAGAAAGGTGAATGGATTTGCCATCGAGCGTGACAGCGGGCTGGCCCTGGATTTCGCGGAGCTTTTCGCCGAGCGAGGCTTTGATTTTGGCGAGCTGCCCGTATTCAAACAGCGTCTGGTCGGTGGGATTGACGATGACCGTGCCGTTGTAGCCATCCAGCAGCGCGTAGTCGCCGGTCTCCAGCTCCTCGCTGATGTTCTGCGCGCCGACCACGGCGGGAATGTCCAGCGACCGCGCCAAAATCGCCGTATGCGAGGTCTTGCCGCCAACGTCCGTAACGAATCCCAAAACAAAATTCCGGTCGAGCTGCGCGGTGGTGGACGGGCTTAAATCATGGCCGACGAGAATGCACGGTTCGTTCAAATGCCGCAGGTCGAGCTGCTGCTTGACGTTGAGCAGATTGTCGAGCACGCGGCTGGTGAGGTCGCGCAAATCGGCGGCGCGCTCGCGGAGATATTCATCCTCGACGGCTTCGAGCACGGCGATGTAGCGGTCGGACGCGGTGTGAAAGGCATAGTCGGCGTTGGCCTTTTGTTCGCGGATGATTTTGATGACTTCCTCGATCAACACGCGGTCTTCGAGCATCAGCAGATGCGCGTCAAAGATGTCCGCCTCGGAGGAACTCATCGTGTCGGCGACGCGGCGCTGGATTTCGGTGATTTGCTGGCGCGTGCGGACGAGCGCGTGTTCGAAGCGTTTGATTTCCGGCACGACCAAATCCAGCTCCAGCTCCCGCCGGATGATGGCATGACGGGCGCGGTGCAAGACAATGACTTTCCCTCGGCACACACCCGCCGAAACAGCGATGCCGCGATACACCTTTTCGCCTTTTACATGCCCGGACATAACTTTGTCTTGAGAAATAACCCAGATGCCAGCCGATGAAAAGCATTTCCGCCGGAAAACTCCGACAATTTTTTCGCGGAAAATAAAAAAGCCCGCGCGCGGCGGGCTGGAAATTTCCAAATTGAAGATTGGAAATTGAAAATGCCGGTCAGGCGCGTTCCATGTATTTGCCGGTGCGCGTGTCAATGCGGATCTTCTCTCCGGTCTTGATGAACAGCGGCGCTTGCACGGTGATGCCGGTTTCCACGGTGATCGCTTTCTGCACATTGTTTGCGGAATCGCCGCGCACGCCTTCCGGCGCATCGGTCACGGTCAGAATGACGCTGGCCGGAATTTCCACGGTCACCGCTTTTTCCTCGACGAACGTCACGGTCACTTCGCCGTTTTCCACGAGATAATTTTTTGCGTCGCCGACCAATTCCGCCGCGAGCGTCACCGTTTCGTAGTTGTCTGGATTGGTGAAAACGTAGTCCGCGCCGTCCTTGTAGCTGAATTCCATTTTGGTGGTCATCATCGGCACGGCTTCGATTTTTTCCGTCGAGCTGAGGCGGATGTCCGAGGACTTGCCGGTGCGGATGCTGCGGAGCGTGGCCTGCACGAAAGCGCGCAGGTTGCCGGGCGTGCGGTGCTGGAATTCCAGCACGACGCAGATGTCGCCATTGTAATTGATCGCCATGCCGCGGCGGAGGTCGTTTGCTGTTGCCATAAAATTTGGTCGCTAATTAAATTGTTACGAAATGAGCCGTTCAGCGTAGCCGAAAAAAAGGCGAAGGCAAGAGGCTTTTGCGTTAATCTTCGGGTGCTGTCCTAATCTTAATCTTGTGCTTAATCGTAATCGTGGTTTGAAGTGAATCAAGATTACGCTGACGGTTAGGACGCTGCCAATCTTCGGTCCGTCTTGACACTACAAACCTTTGTGTGCTAAAAACACTGAGCCACAATAAGCTGTGGTTTTATGCGTTGCCCCAAGTGCGGTTGTCAGGATGACAAAGTCATAGACTCACGCGCCTCGCGAGAAGGCGCGACGATCCGCCGCCGCCGCGAATGTGCCGCCTGCAACCATCGTTTCACCACCTACGAGGAAGTGGAGCACGAAGGCCTCATGGTTTTGAAGCGCGACGGTCGGCACGAGGAATTTTCCCGCGAAAAACTTTTGTCCGGCATTCGCAAAGCTTGTCAAAAACGCCCGGTCACACCAAAGGCCATGGATGATTTGGTGGATCACATCATTGCCACCGTCACTGGCAAGTTTGAAGCCGAAGTTCCCGGCGAATTCATCGGCACGCTCGTCATGAACGGCCTGCGCGAAATTGATTCCGTCGCCTATGTCCGGTTCGCCAGCGTCTATCGCCGGTTTCAGGAAGCCACCGATTTTGTGTCGGAAGTGCAAAAGCTGGAGGCCGCCCGATGATCGCGCTGCACAATGAGTGCCTGCTTTTCCAGCTTTGCAACGGCGAGAGCGTGCCCTGTTCGGCAGACATGATCAGCGTCGAAATTGTCGGCGAAGCCGACGGCCAGCTTGAACCCGAAACCCTCCGGCACGCCGCCGCCAGCGTGTTCCACTATTTCAAAATCGAACTCGCGCGCGAAGCCGTCACCATCGGCGAATTTTCCCTCGCGCTCGAAAAAGCCCTGCATCACCTCGGCTACGTCATTCACGCCCACGAACCCGGCGATCACGCCGGCGAGATTGGCCACGCCGACCTCGGCCGGCTCGTCCGCGAAACCGGCGAACGGCTGGAACTTTTTTTCTTTCCGCGCCTGCGCGATGAACTCCGCCGCCAGCTCCGCCAGTCGCCGCACCTCGTGTGCTTTCGCAGCCTGCGCCACTGCGTGAAGCAGCTCGCCGGCGCCCGCCGCTGGAGCCGCCGCTGCGAACGGCTGGAAGATCAAATTGTGGCCTACCTCCGCGAATGCCTTACCGCCGAAACCGCGTCGGCCGACTGCGCCCTGGTCGTGGAATAAAACCCGTTTTGGTTTGGTTGTTTTTTTTAATTTGAAGCCCGCCTAGTTTTTCCGAAAATGTCGTCCGGGCTCAAAGCCGCTCCAGAAACATGAAGAAAATTTCAGTCGTAGATTCGCACACCGGCGGCGAGCCGACGCGGCTGGTCATCGCCGGCGGGCCGGATTTGGGCGGCGGTTCGGTCGCCGACCGGCTGAAAGTTTTCCGCACGCGACACGATAAATTTCGTTCTGCCATTGTCAACGAACCGCGCGGCTCGGACGTGCTGGTCGGCGCGCTGCTCGTCGAACCGTCGGACAAATCATGCGCGGCCGGCGTGATTTTTTTCAACAACGTCGGCTGCCTCGCCATGTGCGGCCACGGCACCATCGGCCTCGTCGTCACGCTCGCGCATCTCGGCAAAATCAAAACCGGCGAGCACAAAATTGAAACGCCCGTCGGCGTTGTCACCGCCACGCTGCACGCCAACGGCGAGGTTTCCGTCGCCAACGTGCCGAGCTATCGCCAGGCAAAAGCCGTTGCGGTTGAGGTTGCGGGAATCGGCAAAATTTCCGGCGACGTCGCCTGGGGTGGCAACTGGTTTTTTCTCGTCAGCGACCACGGGCGCGAACTTTCGCTGGCCAATGTCGAGTCGCTCACCGATTTGACTTGGCGCATCCGGCAAGCCGTGAACGCGCAGGGTTTTCCCGAAGTGGACCACGTTGAATTATTTGGCCCGCCGCAAACCGGCGGCGACTCGCGGAATTTTGTTTTGTGTCCCGGCAAAGCTTACGACCGTTCGCCATGCGGCACCGGCACGAGTGCCAAGCTCGCGTGTCTCGCGGCGGACGGAAAACTGGGCGAGAACGAACCGTGGATTCAGGAGAGCATTTTGGGCAGCCAGTTCACCGGCAAATTTCACTGGCTGAACCGCGAGCGCGGTGAAATTTTACCCATTGTCACTGGCACGGCGCACGTGAACGCGGAATCCACTTTGCTGCTCGCCGAAAATGATCCGTTCTGCTGGGGCATCCGCGCATGAGCAAAAATATTCTCATCATCGGTGCCGGTGCCATCGGCCTTTCCACGGCGCTGCATTGCGCGCGCAAAGGCCATCGCGTCACGGTGCTCGAACGCAACGGCGCGCAGCGCGACGGCTGTTCGTTCGGCAACGCCGGCATGGTTGTGCCCAGCCATTTCGTGCCGCTCGCCGCGCCCGGCATGGTCGCGCTCGGCTTGAAATGGATGTGGAATCCCGAATCGCCTTTCTACATCAAGCCCCGATTCGACAGGGAGCTTTTTGATTGGGCAATTAAGTTTTGGCGAGCGTCAAGCGCGGAACACGTCCGCCGCGGCGCGCCGCTGTTGCGCGATTTGAATTTCGCCAGCCGCGCGCTGTTTGAGGAATTCGCCGCGCAGAGCGGCAATGAAATTGGTTTGGTCACGCGCGGCCTGCTGATGCTTTGCAAAACACAGCACGCGCTCGACGACGAGGCAAAGTTCGCCGCGCAGGCAAACGCGCTGGGCGTTCCCGCCGAAGTTTTGGACGCAAAGCAAACCGCAAAACTTGATCCGGGCGTGACGATGGATGTGGCCGGCGCGGTTTATTTTCCGAAGGATTGTCATCTGTCGCCGGAAAAATATCTCACCGCGCTGCAAAGCCAATGCGGGCACGCCGGAGTGAAGTTTGAATGGAACGCCAAAGTGAACAATCTGGTTGTCCGCAACAATAAAATCACGGCTGTCCGCACTTCGCGCGGGGAATTTTCCGCCGATGAAATTATTTTGTGCGGCGGCTCGTGGTCGCCGGTCATCGCGCGCGAGCTCGGATTGAAAATTCCGATTCAAGCCGGCAAAGGCTACAGCCTCACGCTCATGCAGCCGCGCGAACTGCCGCAGCTTTGCTCGATTTTTACCGAGGCGCGCATGGCCATCACGCCGATGGGCACGTCGCTGCGCTTTGGCGGAACGATGGAAGTTGCCGGGCTAAACGAAGCCATCAATCCGGTGCGCGTGCAAGGCATCATCAAATCCGTGGCAAAATATTTTCCGAAATTTGTGGCGGAAGATTTTGCCGGCGTGCAGCCCTGGCGCGGGCTGCGACCGTGTTCGCCGGACGGTCTGCCGTATCTCGGCCGCACCGCGAAATTTTCCAATCTTATTCTCGCCACGGGTCACGCCATGATGGGCATGAGCTTGAGTCCGGTCACCGGCCAACTCGTCAGCGAAATTGTGAGCGGCGAAAAAACATCATTTGATTTGAGCCTGCTCTCGCCGGACCGCTACGCGTAAAAAGTTTGCCGGGCTTTTCTTGACCTCGCCGCGCAAAGCCGCTAGACCTTGCGTCACATTTTATGGCCACCAAAACGATCATCAAACCCGCGAATTCGCCCGCCGCCGTCGGCCCGTATAATCACGCTGTCCGCGTTGGCGACCTGCTGTTCTGCGCCGGGCAGATTCCCATTGATCCGGCCACCGGCAATTTGGTTGCCGGCGACATCAAGGTGCAGACCGACCGCGTGCTGCAAAATGTGCAGGCGATTCTCGACGATCAAAAACTCACGTTTGCCAACATCGTGAAAAGCACGGTGTTTCTGACGGACCTCACCAGCTTTGCCGGCATGAATGAAATTTACGCGAAATATTTCACAGAAAATTTTCCGGCGCGCTCGACGATCCAAGTCGCCGGCTTGCCCAAAGGCGCGACGGTGGAAATCGAGGTCGTGGCGCATTTTTGAATTTGCGATTTACGATTTTCGATTGACGCGCCTTAAGCCGTTCCACTCGTAAATCGTAAATCCGAAATCGCAAATGAAAAAGTCTTGGCGCGAAAAACTGGCGGATGACAAGGACCTGCCGAAAATCGGCGAGGCCGGCGGCAAGCTGTCGAAGCGCTGGGGCGAAGGCACTTTTGTCATTCCCGCCCCGCGCGAGGTGGACGCGCTGATGAAACAAGTTCCCAAAGGCCGCGTTGTCACCATCAACGATCTGCGCGCGGCGCTCGCCCGGAAACACCAGACGGATTTTGCGTGCCCGATCACGACGGGAATTTTTTCGTGGATCGCCGCGCACGCCGCCGCCGAGGACGAAGCGGCCGGCAAAATGCGCGTGACTCCGTATTGGCGGACCTTGAAAATCGGCGGCGAGATCAATCCAAAATATCCCGGCGGTGTGGCCGCCGCCGCGAACCGCCTGCGGGCCGAAGGCCATCAGATTATCGCCAAAGGCAAACGGACGCTCGTCGCCGGTTTCGAAAAAAAACTTTTCACCAAACTGCGCTGATGTCACTGGGAGCTTCGCTTTTTATTACCGCCGTCATCGCCGGCGGCGTGGGTTTGTTCATTGGCTGGTTGCTCGGCTCGCGGAAACAAACGATCGCGCCGGCGGATGGCCGGCTGGAGAATGAATTGCGTCAACAACTCGGACAGCGCGAAGCGGAATTGACGCAAACGCGCGAACAATTTTCCCAGAGCAAAACTTCGCTCGCGACGGCGCAGGCGAACCAGGCGGCGGCGGAGAAAATTCTCGGCGAGCAGAAGCAGCTTCACGAACAGACCTTGCGCGACGCCAAGGCCGCGCAGGAAAAGGCGCTGGCCGATTTGCGCGACACTTTCAAGGCGTTGAGCGCCGATGCGCTGAAACAAAGCGCGCCGGAATTTTTGCGGCTGGCGGAACAGTCGTTCGGCAAATTTCAGGAAACCGCCAAGGGCGATCTCGCGCAGCGGCAGGAAGCGATCAAAGGGTTGGTCGAACCGCTCAAGCAACAGCTCGAAACTTACCAGAAAAATTTGCAGTCCAGCAGCGCCGCGCAGTCGTCGGCGCTCGGCGAGGTGAAAAAACATTTGGAAACGCTGGCGCAATCCAACCAATCGCTCGCGCAGGAGACGCAGCAGTTCCGGCTGGTGCTGCACTCGAACCAGGCGCGCGGCCGGTGGGGCGAAGAAACGCTGCGGCGCGTCGTCGAGGCGGCGGGCATGAGCGCGCATTGCGATTTCACGGAGCAGACTTCTTCCGGCGAAAATCGTCCTGACTTGATCGTGCGCCTGCCCGGCGAGCGCTTCATCATCGTGGACGCGAAAGTGCCGGATTTTGATTTTCTGAACGCGCTGGAAACAGCCGAGCCGGTGAAGCGCGCCGAGGCGCTGGCGGCGCACGCGGCGAAATTGAAAGGCACCATCAAGGCGCTGGCCGACCGCGATTATCCGCGCCAGTTTCCGAATGCACTGGATTACGTCGTGCTGTTCGTGCCGGCGGAATCGCTGTTCAGTGCGGCGCTTGAAGGTGACCACGATTTGATTGTTTGGGCGGCGGAAAAAAGAATTTTGCTGGCGACGCCGGCGTCGCTGATCGCGCTGCTGCGTTCGGTGAGCGTGAGCTGGCAGCAGCACGCGCAGACGGAGAACGCGCAAAAAATCGCCGAGGCGGCGCAGGAATTGTTTGTGCGCGTGGTCACGTTCACGGAACATCTGGAAAAAATCCGGGGCGGACTGGACACGGCGAACCGGGCGTTCAACCAGGCCGTGGGCAGCTACGAATCGCGCATCAAGCCAGCGGGCGAAAAACTGCAAAAGCTCGGCAGCGGCACGGGTGGAAAAGACCTGGCCGAACTGCCGCCGCTGGATGCGACGCTGCGGTTGCCGCCGCCGGCATGACTTTCAAGGAGTATTGAGCCGGAAGAAGGCATTGCCCGTTGGCAAGGGCAAATTGACTTGATTTTGGAGGTTGGTGAGATTCAACACCGGGCCATTTGTCACGTTCGACCAATTTGTAGTGGTCAAATCGGAACTTTGCTGCAACAAGAAACTTGTCGAGGGGATGATCCAAGAAAGTGCGAGACCGCCGCTTGTTGGCGCGAGGTTCAACTTTGACACTGGGGTAGTTTTTGATGTGTAGAGACCGACGCCGTCCGCCGCAAACATTTCGCAGCCATCGGCGGAAGCTGCAACCGTATTCCAAAATTTATTTAATGTGCAGGACACCGTCCACGTAGCACCTGAATTGGTCGAAGTGCGTGCTGAAAAGCTTGGAAACGAAGAATAATAGGAACACACCGCCGTCATCATTTTGCCATCTGCTGAACACGCAACCGAATGCCATTGAGGTTCAAGACCGGTGGGATTAACACGCAGACTTCTCTGCCAAGTATTGCCGGAATTGGTAGAGATATAAATTGGGTTATACACCCCGACTGCCACAAGAACTTTTCCGTCAGCCGAAGATGACACCGAATTCCAGTAGCCGTTTGGCAGGCTGTTTGAGATCCATGTGGCACCGGCGTTTGTGGAGTTGTAAATTAAAGAACCGGAAGAAACGCAGACCACAAGTTTGTTGCCGTCAGCAGACGACGCTACTGATGACAATCCGCCCCCAACAGGCTGTTGCATCCAAGTTCCTCCTGAATTTGTTGATGTATAAATGCCGCCATAAGTTGCTGCTAATTTTGTTCCATCAGACGAAGATGCAATCGAACTCCATGCCAAAAATGGAGCACTGCTCGTCGTCCATGATGACCCCGAATTAGATGAGATTAAAATCGGCGATCCGGTATTTGCATTTCCTGCCACAGCCAATTTTGTTCCGTCAGCCGACGAAGCAACCGACGCCCAAATAAAATTATGCGGAGTGTTGGCAAGTAGCCATGAAGTCCCTGAGTTGGTTGAGGTGTAAACATTGCTAAAAGTGGCCGCAACCAGTTTTGTGCCATCTGCCGAAGATGCAATTGAACTCCAAACGTCGCTAGGCGCGCTGGTCTGCGTCCAAGTTTGGGCAATCGTCGTGGATGCACCACAAAGGGTAAATGCCACAAATTGTAGGACTTTAATCGCATTCATACTGACAGCTTACCCGTCAAGAAAAATTAATGCAACCCGTTTTAGAACTATCGCTCCTGTAATTATTGTTCTAGCGGATGGCTAAATGACCCAATGCGTCATAAGGACATGGCGAAGGCGTTCTCCTCCGCCGCATTATTTTCTATGGCTGAAAAACCGACACCAGTTTGCGACGAGAGCAAAATCAAAACGTTATCATCGCTGGATTCGGTTTTACGACTTGCTTTCAGCCGGATTTGAGGCAATTTTAGCACAGCATGATTAAAACAGTGAATTGCATGTTATGATTGCCCTGCAAGACATCCGGTCGCTGACGGATTTTCAGCGCAACACCAAGGCACACCTCAAGCGGCTCAAAAGCACCGGCCGCCCGGTGGTGCTCACCGTGAACGGCCGGGCGGAATTGATCGTGCAGAACGCCGCCGCCTACGAGGACACGCTGGACGCCATCCGCGGCATCCAGCGCGGGCTTGATGAAATGAAGGCGGGCAAGGGCGAGCCGGCGCGCATGGTTTTGGACCGCATCCGCGCGAAACATAAAATTCCCCGCTCGCCCCGGTGAAGCGTCATCGGGTCATCATTCAGCCGTCGGCGGAAAGCAACATCAACGAGGCCTACGAATGGATTGCCGCGCGCGACGAAATGGCCGCCATCCGCTGGTATAACCGGCTGATGGAATTGATTCTTGCGCTGGACATTTTCCCAGAACGCGCACCGCTGGCACCGGAAAGCAAATCTTTGCACCGCGAGATTCGCGAAATTTTTCACGGTCGCCGGCAATATAAGTATCGAATCCTTTTCACCGTGACAGAAAACGAGATTCACGTTTTGCACGTCCGCCATGGCGCACGGCTGGTTTTGGGCGAAACGGAAATTACCGACGAATGAATTTAGGTTCTGTCGCGGCTTTGCGTTGAATTCTTTCCGCGTTTGCCACATCATTTCGCTGCAAAATTTTCTATGGCTGACAAACCGACCGCAATTTACGACGAGAGTAAGATTAAGACGCTGTCTTCGCTGGAGCACATCCGGCTGCGCACGGGCATGTATATCGGGCGCATCGGCTCTGGCGCGCATCCCGACGACGGCTGCTATGTCCTTTTGAAAGAGGTCGTGGACAACGCGATTGACGAATACATCATGGGCCACGGCAAGGAAGTGGCAATTACGCTGGACGGCAACAAGGTATCCGTGCGCGATTACGGCCGCGGCATTCCGCTCGGCAAAGTGGTGGATTGCGTTTCCAAGATCAACACCGGCGCGAAATACAATGACGAGGTTTTCCAATTCAGCGTCGGCCTCAATGGCGTTGGCACGAAGGCGGTCAATGCGTTGTCGAAAAACTTTTTCGTGCGGAGCCATCGCGAGGGCGAATTTGCCGAGGCGAGTTTCAAAATTGGAAAACTGAAAAAAGAAGACACCGGCAAGACGAAAGAACCGAACGGCACGCTCATTGAGTTCGAGCCGGATGAGGAGATTTTCAAGAACAGCGAATACAAGTTGGAGTTCATCGAGCGCCGGTTGCGGCATTACAGCTATCTCAACACCGGGCTGAAGCTGATTTTGAAGACGCTGGAGCTGGCCGAGCCGAAGGTGTTTCAGTCGCGCCACGGGCTGATGGATTTGGTGATGGAAGAGCTCGGCACGGACGGCAGTGAGCCGCTTTATGCGCCGCTACATTACGCGGGCAAGACGCTGGAATTTTGTTTCACGCACAGCAACTCGCGCTACGGCGAAACATTTTATTCATTTGTCAATGGCCAGTTCACGAGCGATGGCGGCACGCATTTGAGCGCGTTCCGCGAAGGCTTGTTGAAAGCGGTGAACGAATACGCCAACGGCAAATTCGAGGGCGACGACGTGCGCGAGGCAATGGTCGGCGCGGTGGCGATCCGCTTGAAAGAGCCGATGTTCGAGTCGCAGACGAAGAACAAGCTGGGCAACACGGAAATCCGGACGGAACTTGTCAATAATGTGCGCGAGGAATTGCTGCATTTTTTTCAGCGCAACAAACAGATCGCCGAAACAATCATCGCGAAGGTCAAGGACACGCAGGAGTTGCGGAAGGAATTGCAGAACGTGAAGAAGCTCGCGCGCGAACGCGCCAAGGCGATCACGCTGCGCATTCCGCAATTGAAGGATTGCAAAAATCATTTCGACAAGAAGAAGGAAAAAGGCAAGGGCACGATGGTCTTCATTTGCGAAGGCCAGTCGGCCGCCGGCTCGATCACGAGCTGTCGCGATGTGAACAACCAGGCGGTGTTCGTGCTGAAAGGCAAGCCGCTCAACGTCTGGGATCTCAAGCGCGACGTGATGTATAAGAATGACGAGATGTATAATCTCATGCAGGCGCTGAATGTCGAAGACAACACCGAGGGCTTGCGCTACGACAAGGTGATTCTCGCCACCGACGCGGACGTGGACGGCATGCACATCCGCAACTTGATGATCACTTACTTCTTCAAGTTCTTCGAGCAACTCGTTCACGACGGCCACGTTTACGTTTTGGAAACGCCGCTGTTCCGCGTGCGCAACAAGTCCGAGACGATCTATTGCTACAGCGAAGCCGAGCGCGACGCGGCATCGGCGAAGCTGGGCGGCAAGCCGGAGATCACGCGGTTCAAAGGTCTGGGCGAAATTTCGCCGAAAGAATTTCAACAATTCATCGGCAAGGAAATGCGGACGAGCAAAATCGAATACGCGCCGCGCGCCGAGTCCGTGCCGATCTTCAGTTTCTACATGGGCAAGAACACGCCGGAGCGGAAGGACTACATCATGGACAGCCTCGTGGTTCCCGTCGAAGATTAATCCGTCTCCCCCGATTTCGGTATGGATTTGCGCTTGCCCGCAGCGAAGGCTGTCGGCATTTTTGCCGGATGAATTCTTCGCTCTTACCAAAAATGCTCTGTGGTGCCGTGGCGGCGCTGCTGTTCGGCGCGGCGGTTTCCCTGCCGGCGGCCGAAACAAATTCGGCGGTGGCCCCGGAACTTCAGGTGGCCGACCAGTTTTTACTGGCCATCCCCAAAGCCGGTTTCGGCAAGGATTATCTGTTTAGCGCGTCGCTGATTCCGCAGGGCCAGTCGCCCACAAGTCACGGGCTGGCGGGAAAAATTGTTTCGTTTGAATTGTTTCCCGATGGCGTGGACATGTATGAATCCACCAAGGGCTTGGTGGTCACGGTGGATTTGCCGGCGCGGCGCTTGCTGGCGAGTTTTCCCATCGTGCGGCAGGACGCCGGCAGCGTGGTGATTGATTTCAACAAAGGTATGCGCCGCGTGTTCACGCAGTCGTGGACGGACGGCGGGGCGCTGGACTTTTCGTCGCACGACAATGTGCTGGAGGTGCCGGAGAGCCGCGTGTTTGAAATGCGTGCGGATGGCGGACAACTCATCATCCGCCAGAGCGTGCAGACGCGCAGCCGCGAGATGAACGCGGATGTGGAATCGCGCTACGAAATGCGTTATTTCATCACGCCGTATCAGCCGGGCGATTTCGCGGGCAAGGAGCCGAGCGTGGTGGACGGGCGCTATGCGAAATTTTTTGAAACCGAAGGCCAACTGGAACCCGGCACCGGCCGCGTATCGTCGCGCATTGACCGGTTCGATTTGAAGCAGCCAGTGGTGTTTTATTATTCGGCCAACACGCCGCCGGAATTTGTCGAGGCGGTGAAGGGCGGCATTCTTTATTGGAACACCGTCTTCGGCAAGGAAGTGGTGCAGGCGAAAAAAGCGCCGGACGGCGTGACCGCGCCGGATGCGCAGCATAATCTAGTGCAATGGGTGCCGTGGGACCGCGCGGGCTTTGCCTACGCGGATGTGCTGGCGGATCCGCTGAATGGCGAATCCAAACACGGTCAGGCTTACATGACCAGCGCGTTCAGCTATCTCGGCAAGGCGCGGGCGCGGGCGCTGCTGCGCGCGATGGAGGAAGTTGCCGAGACAAAGAAGGATGACAAAAAAGGTGCCGCGCAACTGGGCGTGCCGTTTCTGGCCTCGGCCGCGTGCTGCGAAATGGACCCGCGCGAGTTCGCGGCGCAAATGGCGCACGGCTTGCAGGAACTGCTGGCCAGCGACGAACTGACCGACGAGGCCGTATTGCGCGTGGCGCAGGATTACGTCCGCGAAGTGGTGGCGCACGAGGTCGGCCACATCATGGGCTTGCGGCATAATTTTGCCGGCAGCCTCGGCGCGACGCTCTCCGCCAAGGAACTCAACGAGTGGTTCAAGGCATATCTCCTCGGCAAGCCGCTTGACGCCTATACCAACAAGCTCGCCTCGACCTCGATCATGGAATACACGATTTTCAAAGGCAGCGTGTTTGTCGGCTGGCAGATGCGCACGCTCAAACAGGTGTTGCCGCACGATCATGCCGCCATTGCCTGGGGCTATTACGACAGCGCCGAGGCGCGCACCAACAAGCTGCTGTTTGCGTCCGACGAGGACAGCATGAAATACGGCGACGTGCGGACGTTTGACTACGGCCCCGAACCGGTGGTCGGTGCCTACGCCGAGACCGCGCAGATCATTGACCTGCTGCCGAACAGCGTCATTGAAAGATTCATCGCCGCGCGTGCGCCGCAAAATCCGCACGACCGCATTCCGCTGGAACAGGTCAATTTGAATTTCACCGCGACGGCCAGCGAAATCGCGGGCCAGTTTGTCAGCGCCCTCATCTGGTTTCGCGCCGACACGCGTTCCCTGCGTGTGGAAAATCAGTTCGATTACATCGGCGAAATGAACCTCAAGGATCGCCAGGCCGCGCACTGGAAATATCTCAACCAGCAGATTGAAAAGATCGGCGGCGTGGACCGCGCGCTGTTCTCCGCCCTGCCGGCGGAATACAAATTGGATTTGAAAGATGAGCCAGCCGGCCTGCCGGTGGTCCAGCGCTTGAGCGCCGCCAGCCTGTCCGCGCGGCTGGACAAGCTGCTGGTTGCCACAAACTACGCCGTGTTTGTCGGGCTGGATGACAAAAAATATTCCTTCACCAAGGAAGAACGGGAGCTGATCGTCCAGCGCGGCAAAAAGTTTTTTGACGAGCTGGAAAAAGAACTCGTCAAACAAATCTGCCTGAAACTGGAAAACGCCCCGCGCGATCTCGGCACCGAGGCCGACGGCGCGATTGGCGAGGAAGACATCGTCGCCAAGCTCGAGCAGCGAATCATCGAAGTCGCCAAATACGTCATCACCGCCCGGAGCGAGACCAACCGCATCACCGGCAAGATTGACCGGAGTTACGTCGCGGTTCCGGAATACAAATACGACCACGAAACGCGGCTTGCCGCCGCCAAAGCGCTCAACGAACGCACCGGTTCGTTCAAAGGCTGGGCCGACGACGCCAAAGGCGATTTGAACGGCCAGTTGAAAAGACAGGTGGAAGAGGCCATGAACATCGCCCATTTCAAGGACTTCAAAGTGTCGCTGCTCTCGCGGCCGTTGCGGGAATGGTATCAGCAGCAGCAGGAAATTCTGCAACTGCTGCCCGCCTCGCCGCCCAATCCCGGCGCGTCACCCGAACCGCCGTTGCCGGCGAAATAGCCGGGCGCGGATCGCTTCGGCACCGCCGACGTTCTTGATAGATTGAAGAAAAACCGCCGGTTCAGCCCGGCGGCCAGGCTAGGTGACGACCGCCGAGAATGTGGCAATGCAGATGCGGCACGGTTTCGCCGCCGTCTGCGCCGTTGTTGATGACGAGCCGGTAGCCGCCGTTTTTCAAACCCATTTGGTCGGCGACTTCGGCCGCCTTGAGCAGCAAGTGGCCGAGCAGCTTGTGATCGTCCGGCGTCGCCTCGGCGATGCGCGGCACGGGCCGCTTCGGGAAAATCAGGACATGCACCGGTGCCTGCGGGCTGATGTCGCGGATGGCCAGCACGAGGTCGTCTTCAAACACAATCTGCGCGGGGATTTCGCGCGCCACGATTTTTTCAAACAGGGTTTTCATGGGTTTTTAGTTTTGCCTTGAGTTCAAACCAACCCGCGCCGGGCAACTCAAACTTTCTTCACTTGCGTTTCGGAATTTTCGGCCGGCGCGCCATGCCGTCGTGGATGATTTTCAAGACGCGTTTGCGTTCCTCGCCGGCGAGCGGCAGGCGCGGCGCGCGGACGAATTCCTTGCCCAGCCCGGTTTCCTGCACCGCGAGTTTGATGTATTGCACGAATTTGGGGCTGACATCCAAGTGCAGCAGCGGCGTGAACCAGCGATAGATTTCGCGGGCTTTGGCCCATTCGCCGCGCCGCGTCAGCTCCCAAAAATACTGGTTCTCCGCCGGGAACGCGATGCCGCTGCCGGCCACCCAGCCGTCAATGCCGAGAATCGAAGCTTCGAGCGCCAGATTGTCCACGCCGGTGAACAGCGCGTAGCGGTCGCCCACGGTGTTGTGCAAATCCGTGATGCGCCGCACGTCGCCGGAACTTTCCTTGAGCGCGACAAATTTTTTTTCATCCGCAAGTTGCGCGAACAGTTCGGGCGTGAGGTCGTTGCCGTAGCTGATCGGATTATTGTAAATCATGATCGGCAAATCGCTCGCCTGCGCCACGGTGCGGAAATGCGCCATCGTTTCGCGCGGATCGCCTTTGTAAAGCATCGCGGGCATGAGCATGATGCCGTCCACGCCGAGCTGTTCCACGTCGCGCGCGTAGCGGCAGGCTTCGGCGGTGCTGCTCTCGGCCACGCCGCTCAGAACTTTCACCCGGCCGTTCACCGCCTTGACCATCGCCTCGATCACCCGCCGCTTTTCGTCCGCCAGCAACGGCTGGTTTTCGCCGAGCGAGCCGAGCAAAATAATTCCGTTGACGCCGGAATCAATCAGCACTTCCGCGTGCCGCGCCGTCGCGTCGAGATCCAGCGACTGGTCTTTTTTCAACTGCGTGGTGATGGCGGGAAAAACGCCGCTCCAGAATGGCTTGCTCATAATTATTTTTGCCGGTTCATCAAATCTTCGATTTCGTCGGCTTCAATCGGAATGCCGGCCATCAAATCAAGCTGGCCGTTTTCCGTGACGACGACGGTGTTTTCAATGCGCACACCAAAACCCTCGTCTTTGATGTAAATCGCCGGCTCGACGGTCAGCACCCAGCCGGGCGCGATTTTGAAATGATTATAAGTCACGTCATGCACGTCGAGACCGATGGGGTGCGACACGCCGTGCATGAAAAACGGCCGCACGGCGGGATTCTCCGGCGGCTGTTTTTTGAGCTGCGACATTTTGAGCAGGCCGAGATCCACGCATTCCCTCGCGGTGATCGCCTCACATTCCGTGCGCAAATCCTTCGTGGTTTTGCCGGGCACGAGCGCGGCGACCTGCGCGCGGAAGATGCGCAGCACGGCGTTGTAAATCTGCTTTTGCCGGCGCGAAAATTTTCCGCTCACCGGAATCGTGCGCGTCAAATCGCTCATGTAATTGCCCAAACCCGCCGCCACATCGAGCAACAGCAGATCGCCTTTTTTGCAGACCTGGTCGTTTTGGCCGTAATGCAAAATATTATTGTTCGCGCCGCCCGCGATAATGGGCGGATAAGCGAACTGGCCTTTGTGCCGGATAAATTCATGCGCGAACTCGGCCTCGACTTCCGCCTCATTCACGCCGGGTTTCAGAAATTTGCAGACGCGTTTAAAACCTTTGCCGGTCAGGTCGCACGCCGCTTTGATGGCGTCAATTTCGTATTGCGATTTGACCACGCGCAGCTCGTGCATCAGCGGCGCGAGACGTTGATAGCGGTGCAGCGGGAATTGTTTCTGGCAGTCGCGGATGAACCGCGTGTCGCGCGTTTCGACGGTGACATCGGCGCGCTGATGCTCGTTGCTGTTGAGATAGACATTTTCCAGCTCGCAGATGAGCTGCCGGAAAATCACCGGAAATTCCGAAAGCCACTTTACGTTTTTGATGCCGGAAATCGCCGTGGCCTGTTCTTTCGTCAGCTTGTGGCCTTCCCAGATGGCGAGGTGCTCGTTTGGCTGCCGCACGAAAAGAATTTCACGGTGGTTCGGATCAAACGCCTCCGGCGCAAGCAGCAGGATGGTTTCCTCCTGATGCACGCCGGTGAGATAAAACAAATCGGCGTTTTGCAGGTGGCCCAGCGAACCGTCGGCGTTCGTGGGCATGATGTCGTTGGCGTTGAACACCGCGAGCGAGCGCGGCAGAAGTTTTTGGATGAGGCGCTCGCGGTTCAGCGTGAACAGGGCGGCGGGAAGGGGAATGGCTTTCATTTTGAAATTGAATTGCTGCCCGCAGTCTAAAGCCGGCACTGCGAAAAATTAAGCGAATTCAATCCGCCGCCGCCCAAATTTTTCCGGGGCGAGCTGCGTGGCCGTGGGCCGAAATTGAATTGATCGGGGGCGAACCGTGTTTTTTCAGGGGCTTGCGAGTGGTGAAACTCTCAAATCGAAGTGGCGGCGCGTTTCGAGATAAAGGAATGAGGCTGCCCCCGGCCGCAAGGTGCCGACAATCTTTCGCAAGCAACCGGCAGCGGAGAAATAAATTTTCTGTGAATGTCTTCATCGTTATGAGAACAAAACGCGGATTCACGCTGATCGAACTTCTGGTGGTCATCGCCATTATCGCCATATTGGCGGCCATGCTTTTGCCCGCGCTGGCGAAGGCGAAGGAACGGGCCAACCGCGCGGCCTGTCTCAGCAATCTCCGACAGTGGGGGCTTTCCCTCAACCTGTATCTGGATGACAACAATCAAATTCTTCCCGATTTCAGCATCGCCAACAACACGCCCGGCGCCCGCAGCGGTTACGACCAGGACAACATCCTTTGGACCGACCTCGCCGGATTCGCCGCCGGCGGCTACGGCAACAGCGCCTGGTTCAACGCCCTGCCACCGTATGTGGCGCAAAAGGCCCTTTGGCAATATGCCGCCAACCCCGCCAATTTCGTGAATGGCCGCAGCATTTTCAATTGTCTCACCGCCCGTTTTCTGCCCGCCGAAGTGGACCCGCTGAATCGCGTGGCCTTCAGTTATGGCATCAATTTCAAAAGCACCAGTGGCTTGGTGCCCGTCAGTTCTCACTTGAAAGCCACCCAGGCATTGCATCCCTCGGCGTTCGTCTTTTTCTCGGACGTGCGGGCCAACTCTGGTGAGACGCCGTTTTATGGTGCGAATCCGCTCAACGACCTCGGAGCCGCGCGCGGCTCGCTCAACCATCTCTCTTCGCGCCACGCGGCCGGAGCAAACCTCACCTTTCTCGACGGCCACTCCGCTTATTTCAGATACTCCTACATGGCCTGCCAGAAAGGCACCAAGATCGGCGATCCGGGCAACCCGGACATCAATTGGTCATACGACGGCACGCCTTCGCAATAATTAACCCAGTCCGATTCTTTGATAAAAAAGCACAAATGAAGATAAAACCAAACTGGCTCCGTGTTGGTGCCGGGATAATAACTTTGGCGGGCACGATCCTCGCGGGTTGCGAACGCGCCGAGAACAAATCAGCCGCGCCGTCCGCCGAATTCGAGCGAGAGGGAAACCTTGTTGTTATCCCGGAGCAATCCTTGCTGCGCGCGCGGCTGAAATTCGCCACCGTTAGTGCCGACAAGATTCAAAGCCAGCTTTCCGCGCCGGCGGTGGTGGAAGCCGATCCGCAAAAATATGCGAACGTATTTCCGGCGCTGTCCGGCCATTTGACCAAGCTGCATGTTCAACTCGGCGATTCGGTCACGAACGGGCAATTGCTGGCCTCGCTGGAATCGCCGGATTTTTTCACGGCGCAGGACAATTATGCGAAGGCCAAAAACGTGGCGGAACTGACCCGGCGCGCGTTGCAACGGCAGCGGGAACTTTTGGCCAACAAAGTTGCCGCGCAGAAAGATGTGGAGCAGGCCGTCAGCGATTATGATTCGGCCAAGAGCGACCTCGATACCGCCGGGCAACAATTGCTCGCCTATGGTTTCAACCCCAAGACCGACCAGCCTGGACAGCCGCTGCGGGTTTTTTCGCCGCTGACCGGTCAAGTCGTGAACATGGCTGCCGCGCCCGGCGAATTTCACAACGACGTCGCCGCGCCGCTGATGACAGTGGCCGATCTTTCGACTGTCTGGCTGACGGCCAGCGTGGCGGAAAAAGATTTGCGTTATCTGGCGAAGGGTCAGGAAATCAGCGCCTCGTTCGCGGCGTATGCCGGCGAGAAAATCACGGGGACAATTTTGTTCATCGGCGACTTGGTTGACCCGGACATTCGCGTGGCCAAAGTCCGCATCGCGGTGGCGAATCGGCAAAACCGTTTCAAGCCCGGCATGTTTGCGACGGTGAATTTTCTCGGCTTTCCCGAACCGCAAATCACCGTGCCGACGACGGCCATTGTGCAAAGCGGCGAGGCGGCGTTTGTGTTTGAGCAAATCAAGCCGTGGGTTTTGCAGCCGGTCAAAGTGACGGTCGGTGCGCAGTCGGGCGATGAAACGATTATCACCCAGGGCCTGGCAGCCGGAGCGAGCGTGCTGGTCAAAGAGGGAGTTTTGTTCCAATGATCGCGCGGTTTGTCACCTTCTGCCTGCAACGCCGGTGGATGATGTTCACGCTGGTCGCGAGCATTTCCATTTTCGGATTTTACGCGCTGAAACAACTCGCCGTGGAAGCTTACCCGGACGTGGGCGACGTCACCGCGCAAGTCATCACGCAATATCCCGGCCATGCCGCCGAAGAAGTGGAGCAGCAAATCACCATTCCGCTGGAACGCCAGCTCAACGGCATTCCCGATCTGCATGTAATGCGTTCGCAAAACACCTTTGGCCTTTCGCTCATCAGCTTGGTGTTTGAGGAAGGCGCGGAGGATTATTTTGTGCGCCAGCGCATTCAGGAGCGCGTCAACAGCGTCACGCTGCCGCCGGGCGTGGTGGCCGGCATGGATTCGATCACGCCCCCCACCGGGGAAATTTACCGCTACACCGTCGAATCGAAATTGCGCAGCCCGCGCGAATTGCGCGACTTGAACAATTGGGTGGTCATTCCGCGGCTCATTCAAATTCCCGGCGTCATCGGCGTTGATCCTTTCGGCGGCGAAAATTTTCAGTTCCAAGTGTTCGTTGATCCGAACAAGCTGGCGCAATTCAACCTCACGCTGGCGCAAGTGGAAACGGCCATTGCGGCCAACAACATCAATTCCGGCGGCAGCGTGATTGTGCGCGGCGAACAAAGCCTCGTCGTGCGCGGCCTGGGCGCGATCACCACGGTGGAAGATTTGGCGAACATTGTCATCACGCAGAAAAACGGCACGGCAATTTTTGTGAAGGACATCGGCCACGCGGAAATGGGCGTGCTGGAACGGCAGGGCATTCTCGGCAAAGACAACAACGACGACGCCGTCTCCGGCATCGTGCAATTGCTGCGCGGCAAAAATCCATCGCAAGTGCTCGCCGGCGTTCACCGGCAAGTCACCGAGTTGAATGCGAAACTGCTGCCGCCGGACGTGAAAGTCGTGCCGTATCTCGACCGTTCGGATTTGGTGAAAACCACCTTGCACACCGTCAGCCGGACTTTGCTGGAAGGCATGGGGTTGGTCGTGCTGGTGCTGGTTTTATTTTTGGGCAGCGTCCGCAGTGCGGCGCTCGTGGCGTTGACCATTCCGGTTTCGCTGCTCTGGGCGTTCGTGCTGTTGCACTACACCAAAGTTCCGGCCAACCTGCTTTCACTCGGCGCGATTGATTTTGGCATCATCGTGGATGGGGCCATTGTGCTGATGGAAGTCATCCTGCGCCGGCATGAAGCGCATCCCGACCAGGAACTGACCGAAAAATCCGCGCTGGATGCCGCGTTGGAAGTGGCCAAGCCGATGTTTTTCGCCACGCTGGTCATCATCACGGCCTATCTGCCTTTGTTCGCCTTCGAGCGCGTGGAGAAAAAACTGTTCACGCCGATGGCGTTCACGGTGGGTTATTCATTGCTCGGCGCGCTGCTGTTCGCCTTGTGCGCGGTTCCGGCGCTGGCCTATGTGACGTATCGCCGTCCGGGCAAAACGTGGAAGAATCCGGTTTTTGAATGGCTGCGCGAAAAATACGATGCGTTCCTGCTGCGCATTGTCGCGCGGCCAAAAATTGTTTTGTATCCCGGCCTGGCCGTCGCCGGGTTGGTGGCGGTTCTGGCGCTGACCCTCGGCCGCGAGTTTTTGCCGTATCTCGACGAAGGCTCGCTCTGGCTGCAAATCGAAATGCCGCCCGGAATTTCCATTCAAAAAGCCAGCGAACTGGCGCGCGATTATCGCCAGGTGATGCAAACTTTCCCGGAAGTTGCCCACGTCATCACGCAGACCGGACGCGATGACGCGGGGGTTGATCCGTGGACATTTTCGCACATCGAAAGCTGCGTCACGCTGAAACCTTACAGCGCGTGGGGCGGCGACAAGCAGGCGCTTATCACGCGCATGAATCAAAAATTAAGTGTCGAGCTGCCGGGCATGACCTTCGGTTTTTCGCAGCCGATTCTCGACATGGTCAACGACATGATTGCCGGCGCGCACTCGGATTTGGTCGTCAAAATTTACGGCGACGATTTCGCCGAAACCCGCCGCATCGCGCAGGCCATGGTAAATTTGCTTCAAAGCATTCGTGGGGCCAAAGACGTGGCCATTGACCAGGAGCCGCAGCTTTCGCAACTGCAAATCACGGTCAACCGTCAGGCGGCCGCGCGTTATGGCATCAATGTTTCGGACGTGGACGATTTGATTGAAACCGCCATCGGCGGCAAGGCTGTAACCACTGTTTTCGTTGGCGACCGGAATTACGATGTGAACGTCCGCTTCATCGAATCGGTGCGCGGCAATCCCGAAGCCATTTCCAATCTGACGATTTCCTCACCGAGCGGCGCGCGCATTCCGTTGTCCGAAATCGCCGCCATCAAAATCGGTCCTGGTGAAAGCATGATCTCGCGCGAAATGGGCCGCCGCCATATTTCCGTGAAGCTTGATTTGCGCGGACGCGACCTCGCTTCGTTTCTGACGGAAGCCCGGCGCGGCATTGAATCCAATATCAAATACGACCACGCAAAATATGAAATCGGCTGGGGCGGCCAGTTTGAAAATCAGCAACGCGCGCAGGCGCGGCTGACGCTCATCATCCCGGCGGTGCTGGGCTTGATATTTTTAATTCTGTTCGCTGCGTTCGGCCATGCCCGCTATGCGGCCATCATCATGCTGACCGTGCCGCTGGCATTAGTTGGCGGCCTCGCCGCGCTGCAACTGCGCGGCATGACACTGAATGTTTCGAGCGCCGTCGGCTTCATCGCGCTGTTCGGCGTCGCCGTGCAAAACGGCGTCATCATGGTCGCCAATCTCAACCGCTGGCGGGCGACCGGAGCCGATTTGAAAGAAGCCGTCCGGTGTGGCGCTGGCGAGCGCTTGCGCCCGGTGCTGATGACGGCTGCGGTGGCCACGCTCGGGTTGCTGCCCGCCGCGCTTTCCCGCGCCATCGGCAGCGACGTGCAGCGCCCACTGGCCACGGTGATGGTGGGCGGTCTCGTCACCGCCACGGCGCTGACCCTGCTGATTTTGCCCGCCGTTTATTACGTCGTGGAAAAGCGAGTGGCTGCCAAAGCTGCCGGTTCCGCCGAACAAAATTGACTTCACATTTTATGAAACGAATTTTTTCCTTGGCTTTGTTGGTCGCCTCGCTGTCGGTAAAAACTATTTTCGCCAGTTCTGCGGCAACGAATCCCGCCGCGCCGGTGGCGGATTGGGTGGTCACCAATTCCGTTCCGGCGACCAACGAAATCACCCTCGACGAATTTCTTAACGAAGTCGCGTCGGCAAATTTGGATTATGCCGCGCAGCGTTACAATGTGGACATCGCCAAAGCGGCAGTCGCAATTGCGAAAGAATTTCTGAATCCTAATCTGAATCTCGGCGACAGTCGTGACCTGCGCTATCACGGTTCGCAGGCGTTGCCGGAACCGGCGAGCGTGGGCCTTGACCAGACCATCGAATATTTTGGCAAACGCAAATGGCGCATCCGCACGGCGGATCAAGCCTGCCGCGCCGCCGCCGCCACGCTGGAGGATTTTTTGCGCAACCTCAAGCTGGACGCTTCCGAGGCTTTTGTCACCGCGCTGGCCGCGCAACGCTCGCTCGAACAGCAGCGCAAAACCACGGCGTATCTCCACCAGCTTGTCGCCGCGCAAAAACATCGTTTCGATGCCGGCGACATTTCGGAAACCGACCTGACGCAATCGCGCGTGGACGAATTGCAATCCCAGAGTGATTTGCTCAATGCGGAAAATAATGCGCAGACGGCGCGACTCGCGTTGAGCACTTTTCTCGGCCGCGACCGTGGCCAGACCACTTTCATCCTGCGCGGCAAACTGGAAGTTCTGGCGGACGGCCACCAGATTCGCGCTGTTGACTTGAGCCAGTTGATCGCCAATGCGCTCCAAAACCGGCCGGACTTGACGGCCTTGCGCCACGCGCGGGACAGCGCCCAAAGCGGCGTGCGGCTGGCCAAGGCCAGTCGCGCTCCCGACGTGGACGTGGGCGTCAATTACACTTACACCACCGCTTCTGAAAATGACATCGCTCCCGCTCCGTCCGACCGGATGCTCGGCGTGAGCCTATCGTTTCCGCTACCGCTCTGGAGCCGCAATCAGGCGGAAATTCAAACAGCACAATTCACCACGGCGCAGGCGGAAAAGACGTTGCAATCCGCCGAACTCAAAGCCGAGGTGCAAGTCCGGCAGGCATTCACCACCTATCAGCTCATGCAGGATCGCGTAAAAAAATTTCAGACTGAATTGCTCAAAGGAGCGGATGAGGTGCTGGCCGCCAAGCGTTTCAGTTATGAGCACGGCAATTCCACGCTGGATGACTTGCTGATGGCCCAGAGCGCCGACAACGATGTGCATCAAGCCTACAACGCCGCCCTGGCCGACGCCGCCAAAGCCCGCTTCGAGCTGGACCGCGCTTCCGGGCAGTGGAGCGTCATTTTTTAGCCTGACGCCATCGCGCGGGAATTTTTTCAACTAGCCCAACTCGCAGCGTGGAATTTGCAGATTTGCCTTAGCGGATTTTAAGCTGGTTTTTTGCGAGACGTTTTCGCAGGCAGAGCAGGCCGCCAAGCCCCAGCACCAGCAGGCCCGACACCGCCCACGTGGCGACATTCGCCGATTGGGGCGCGCAGGTGAGCGCCACCGCGCCGGTGGCTGGGCCGATAAAAATTCCCGCGCCGATGAACGCCTCATGCAGCCCGCCGTGTTCGCTGCTGGCCTCGCCCACGTCCATCGCGTAAAACAGCGAGGAATAATAAATCAGCCCGGTGGCGAGGCCGAAAAAAATCTGCGCCAGCACCACCAACCAGAGCTGTGTCGCGAGCAGGATGGTGGCGAGGCTGACGATCAACAGCAGAAACGCCGTCAGCAGCCAGCGGAAACGATAGTGCCAGCCGCGCCATTGCCACAGCAGCGCGAACGCCGCCAGCCGGCCGAACAGCCAGACGGAGCAAAACAGCCCCACGCGCGTGGGCGAGAGCGCGAGCTTTTGCGCCACGCCCGGCATGACCGCGAACAAAGTGTTGATCGCGACATAGGCAAACGGATTCGCCAGCCACGCCATTTTCAGGAAAGCCTGCGGGCTGACCGGTTGGCGCAACGTGGAGGCTTCCGGCGCGTGAGGAATTTCCTTGGGCGGTTCCGGCGTGGCGGCCAGCACGGCGGCATGATGTTTTTCCAGCCAGAGCAGCAATAAAAACTGGCTGAAGAAAATTCCCGCCGGCAGCCAGAACACCGCGCCGACGCCGAGCGCATCGTAAAGTTTGCCGCCGGTGAAATACGCGAGCGCCGCCGCGCCCGCCCAGGTGCAGTTGTAGATGCCGACCATTTCCTGCACGCCCGCCTGCGTTTCGCGCTCGCTGACCAGCGCTTCGAGCGCCGGCCAGGTCAGCAGCAGCACCACATTGTAGCCCGCGACCAACGCGATTTGCGCCCCGACGCTGTGCGCCGCGAGCGCGCCGCCCACCATCACCGCGCACAGGCCCAGGAAACCGATTTTCAAACTCAGCACGCGGCCGAACCGCGCGGCGAACTTGCCGCACTGCCACGCGGCGAAAATGTAGATGAAGCCGGACAGCGCCGTGACCCAGAGATTGCCCCGGTTGCCGAAACCGAAATGGTCGCGCAGAAAAAAGAACAGGTAGTTGAAATAATACGACGTCGCAATGGTGTTCAAACCCGCGAGCGTGAAATAACCGGCCTTGAGCTGGCGATGGGTCATGGCAAATGCGGAGTGCGGAGTGCGGAGTGGGGAATGGAAGATTCAGTGGCTCGCGATGCGGATTCCGCACTCCGCATTCCGCACTCCGCAATCTCTTGGATGGCCTGACGGCAATACCATTTCACCGCGTCGGTCATCGGCGGCGAAAGTGTTTCCAAATCATCCCGGCTGCACCAGCGGATGTCGTGATGTTCTGCCGTGGCCAAGACTGGATTGGTAGAAATGCCGTCTGCCCGTTCCGGGTGGCCGTCCGCAAGGACCGGCCGCGCCCAGTAAATCATGCCGATGTGCTCGTGCGTGTCGCTGATGCGGTGGATGTCGAGAAAGCGCGGCGCGATGAGCGCGCGCGTGCCGGGCGAAGTCGTGGGCGGACGCTCGCCGAGCAGTTCCACGTCGAGTCCGCTTTCTTCCTTCGCCTCGCGCAGCGCGGCCTGCTCCGGGTCTTCGTCCAATTCGATGTGCCCGCCGAGCGGCAGCCACTTGTCGAGCTTGCGATGATGGATGAGCAAAATTCTTTGGTCGTGAACGACAAAGATCGCGACGGTGAAATCAATTTTCTCGTGAATGTGTGCCACGCCGCCAGTGTAGCGGTTTTCGGGAGGAAGCCGCCATTTGAAAAACAACGGGACAGTCAGCGGCGCTCCACCGTGCCGTTGGCAGAATCACCGGTGCCTTGGCGGGCGGCACCGGTGCCGTTGACGAAAGCACCGGTGGAGCCGCCGAAAGCACCGGTGCCGTTGGGGAAAGCACGTGTGCCGGCGGCGAAGGCACCGGTGGAGTCGCCTGCGGCACGTGTGGAGCTGGCGTCGGCACATGTGGAGTTGGCTTCGGCACATGTGGAGTTGGCTTCGGCACACGTGCCGTTCAAAAAAGCACCGGTGGAACCGGTGACGGCACCGGTGCCGCCGCCAAAAGCACGCGTGCCGATAAAAAAAGCACCGGTGCCGTTGGAAAAAGCACCGGTGATGTGGCTTAAAATAAGCGACTTATGCCAAAAAGTCAGGGTTTGGCGCTGGCCGGGGCCGGGGCCGGTTGCGGGGCTTGTTTATGGGCGTTTTCGTTCAGATGATGACGATACCCCAGCACCTGCCGGCCCTTGGGGGTATTTTTGCCCAACGCGCCGGCGATGGCGTCAATGGCGCTGCTGTAGGCGGCGTAGTTCGTGGTGGCGCCGTCCGCGAAATCACCTTGCGCCGTGGTGTGCGCCGTCTTGGCTTTGTCCCGGGCAGCCTTCTTGGTTTCCTGGTCGGACAGGATGCCGCCGAGCTTGGTTTGCAAAGTCGCCGGAACCACGCCGCCGGCGGTGAGATCGGCCTGATTGTCCGCGTCTTTGAGAAACGTGATCGTGCTGTTCAATGCGCCGTGGAATTGGTCGGGGTCAATATAGCTCATACGTTTTATGTAGTGAATTGTTTAAGGCTGACAGTCGCGATTACACCACAGAAGCGCGGTGGTTGGGAAGAACGTGAATTGTCCAAATTTTTACATTTTTTGTCGTCGCGTTTTCAGCCTTCCGCGCGATTTTTCAGGGAGACGGCGGACCATCCACGCCCATGTCGCCGACCTGCACCTTGTTGGGGATGCCGCCAAGGGCGATGACGGCTCAGTTCTCAAATTCAAACGGCGGGATGACGCGCAGCTTCTCCACCGTCCACGGCAGGTCGCGGACGACGAAGCCGCGCCCGGCGCGCCAGAGCATTCACTTTCCGGCAACGCGCAAACGTCGCGCCGGCGTTTGGCCATGACGCGGCAGGCGGTGCTGAAACCGTCTTCGCTGAAAATAGCCCAGCCATTTATGGCTGGGTTAAATGTCATCAACATAAAATCAGTCCCGCAGGGACGAAAGAAATTCAATCCAACATCTCCGTCTTGGAATCATATCCGTGTTTCTTCAAAAAAATCTCCAACTCCTCGCGAAAACTTTTCTTCCGGTGATGCTCCTCCTGCGTCTGGATATAATGAATCGTATCTTCCACACCCGACACACTGATGCTGAACGCGCCAAATCCTTCCTGCCACGCAAAACCTTGCGGGCGTAATTCGGGAAATGTCTCGCGCAACCATTTTGACGAATTGCCCTTCAACAATTGCATTGCCTTGGAAACGGAAAGCGTCGCGGGCAGGCTCAAAAGCAGATGCACATGATCCGCCACGCCGCCGATAGCGAGCGCCTTCATGTCATTCTCCCGCGCGATGCCGCCGAGATAAGGCCA
>CAJAQO010000151.1 GCA_903944085.1 uncultured Verrucomicrobia subdivision 3 bacterium | reverse complement strand
GCGGGCCGGGCCGCAAAGCGAATTATTCACCAGACAATGATCAAACTTCATGCCTTCGTTCGCCAGCCGGTCAATGTTCGGCGTCTGAATCAAATGGCGCGCTTCACCGTAAGCGCTGACGGCTTGCCACGCGTGGTCGTCCGCCATGATGAACAGGATGTTTGGCTTCGACGAAATGACGGCAGCATTCGCTGCCAACAGCGGCAACGCAGCCAACAGGGCGGAACATAAATAGCGGAGTTTTTTCATGGCTTGGTATGTGCGAATTGGTTCGTGCTGACGGCCCGGCTTGCCGCCGCCAAATTCATCACCGGAGTTTAACGGGCCCGCCGCTTTGTATTCAAGCAAAGGCGGATCATTGCGCCATCAATCGGTAAAACCGCGGCGGAAAATGATTCGCAAAAAGACAAATCACGCCGGCCGGATTTTCAGGATCAAATCCTTGCTCTCCAAAGCATCGCCGTTTTGCACGCAAATTTCCTCCACCACGCCGTCGAACGACGCGTAAATCGTCGTCTGCATTTTCATCGCTTCGAGCGTCAGTAATTTGTCGCCCTTCGCCACTTTCGCGCCGACGCTGATCGCCAGCGCCGTGACCAGGCCGGGAATCGGCGCACCGACTTCCGCCGGCTTGGCGGGATCAGCTTTGACGCGCGCCTTGACCGTCGGTTTCGCGGAACGATCCACGATGGCGAGTTGCCGCGCCATGCCGTTCAGTTCAAAGCTCACCGTGCGCTTGCCTTCGGCGTCCACCGCGCCGATGTTGACGAGCCGGATGAAAAGCGTTTTGCCGGATTCGATCTCCACGGAAATTTCCTGTCCGGCTTTCATGCCGTAAAAAAACGCCGGTGTCGGCAGCGCGAAAAGTTCGCCGTGCTCGCGCGTAAACTTCGCATAACCGGCGAACACTTCGGGATACATGATATGGCTAAAAACATCGTCCAGCGTCACGTCCGGTTTTACTTTGGCGGCAATTTCTTCTTCGAGCTTTTTGAAATTGAGCGGTTTTAAACCCGCGCCCGGACGGCCGCTCAATGGCTTGCGATCGCCGAGAATAACGTGTTGTAATTTTTTCGGCCAGCCACCCATCGGCTGACCCAGTCCCCCGGCGAGCATATCGATCACCGACTCCGGAAACGGCGTGCTGCCGGGTTCCAGATTCAAAACATCCGCCGGCTTGATGCCGCGCGTGATCAAAAACATTGTCATGTCGCCGACCACTTTGCTGCTCGGAGTGACTTTCACGATGTCGCCGAAAAGCTGGTTCACCTCGGCGTAAGTGCGCGCGATCTCCGGCCAGCGATGCGCGAGGCCCATCGAAGCCGCCTGCTCCTTGAGATTTGTGAACTGTCCGCCGGGCATTTCGTGCATATAGACTTCCGCGCTGCCGGCGCGTGGCGAGGAATCAAACGGCGTGTAAAACGCGCGGACGTGTTCCCAATAATCCGCGAAGTCGTTCAGCGCGTCCAAGTCCAAGCCGGTGTCGCGCTTGGTGAATTGCAGCGCGGCGACGATGGAATTCAAATTCGGCTGGCTCGTCGAACCACTCATCGAAGCGATGGCGAGATCGGCGATGTCCACGCCCGCTTCCGCCGCGCTCAACACGCTCGCGGCCGAAATGCCGCTCGTGTCGTGCGTGTGAAAATGAATCGGGATGCCGATTTCTTGCTTCAGCGCCTTCACGAGCACGCTCGCGGCGGCAGGTTTGCACAAGCCGGCCATGTCCTTGATCGCGAGAAAATGCGCGCCCATTTTTTCCAACTCCTTCGCCAGCTTGAGATAATATTTCAGCGAGTATTTGTCGCGCTCCGGATCGAGGATATTGCCGGTGTAGCAAATCGCGCCTTCGCAAATCGCGTGCGTTTCCTGCACGGCTTCCATCGCGACTTTCAGGTTCGGCAGATAATTCAGCGAATCGAAAATGCGAAAAATATCCATGCCCGCCTCCGCCGCGTGCTTCACGAAACCGGCGACGGCGTTGTCGGGATAATTGGAATAGCCCACCGCGTTCGAGCCGCGAAAGAGCATCTGGAAACAAATGTTCGGAATCCGCTCGCGCAGCAGCCGCAAACGCAGCCACGGATCTTCGTGCAAAAAGCGCAGCGCGGTGTCAAACGTCGCGCCGCCCCACATTTCCAGACTGAACAGATTTGGCGTGCGTCGCGCGACGACATCCGCCACCGCGAGCATGTCGTAAGTGCGCAGCCGCGTGGCGAAGAGCGATTGATGCGCGTCGCGCAACGTCGTATCGGTGATGAGCAACTGCTTTTGCTTGAGCGTCCATTCGGCAAATTTCTTGGGTCCGAGTTCCAGCAGCAACTGTCGCGTGCCGCGTGGCGGCGCGACTTTTTTGTCGAACGCCGGAATGCGCGCGGCGGTGAAACTTTCCTTCGGCTGAAAACCCTTCACCAGCGGATGGCCGTTGACGGTGATGTCGCCCAAATATTTCAGCAGCTTCGTCGCGCGGTCACGACGCGGCTTGAAATTGAATAGCTCCGGCGTGGTGTCAATCAGTGTCGTCGTGGCCAGGCCTTTTTTGAACGTGTCGTTGTGAATGACGTTTTCCAGAAACGGAATGTTCGTCTTCACCCCACGAATGCGGAATTCCCGCAGCGCGCGGTCCATGCGCTGCAACGCGGCGTCAAACGTCTGCGCCGACACCGTAAGTTTCACCAGCAGCGAATCGTAAAACGGCGTGACCACCGCGCCGCCGTAACCCATGCCGCCATCAAGTCGCACGCCGAAGCCACCGGCCGAACGATACGTCAGAATGCGGCCGTAGTCCGGTTGAAATTTATTTTCCGGATCTTCCGTCGTGATGCGGCACTGCACAGCAAAACCGTTGCGCGGCATGTCTTCCTGTTCCGGAATGCCGACTTCCGGCCCATGCATCGGCTTGCCATCGGCGATAAGAATTTGCGAGCGCACCAAATCCAGTCCCGTGATGACTTCCGTGACGGTGTGCTCCACCTGTATGCGCGGGTTCATCTCGATGAAGAACCATTCGTTCGTGTCGAGGTCGTAAAGAAATTCCACCGTGCCGGCGTTGTCGTATTTGATTTCGTGGCACAGCCGCACCGCCGCCTCGCACAATTCGGCGCGGACGCGTTTCTCGATCTCCACGCTCGGCGCGATCTCGATGACCTTCTGATGCCGCCGCTGCACCGAGCAATCACGCTCGTGGAGGTGAACGACGCGACCGTGCTTGTCGCCGAGAATCTGCACTTCGATATGTTTCGCGCGCGGAATGTAGCGCTCCAAAAACACCGCCGGATTGCCGAATGCCCTGCCCGCTTCGCCTTGCGCTTCATCGAGCAAATCCGCCAGATCGCCCGGCTTGTGAACCACGCGCATGCCGCGGCCGCCGCCGCCGAATGCGGCCTTGATGATGAGCGGAAAGCCGATTTGCTTGGCGATCTTTAGCGCTTCCTCGCGGTCTTCGATGGCGTCTTCCGTGCCCGGCAACACCGGCACGCCGACTTTTTGCGCCAGCGCGCGCGCAGCGGTTTTGTCGCCCATCATCCGCAGCAACTCCACGCGCGGCCCGACGAACGTGATGCCCGCTTCCTCGCACGCTTTGGCAAATTCTGCGTTCTCCGACAAAAATCCGTAGCCGGGATGAATGAAGTCCACGCCCTTTTCTTTCGCCAGCGCCACGATGCCAGGAATGTCGAGATACGCGCCCACCGGACCTTTGCCTTCGCCCACAACGTAAGCCTCGTCGGCCTTGAAGCGATGAATCGCGAGCCGATCCTCCGCCGCGTAAATGGCGACGGTGCGCAGGCCGAGTTCGGTCGCCGCGCGAAAGACACGGATGGCGATTTCGCTGCGGTTGGCGACGAGCAGTTTTCTCTGGCGATCAGGTTTGGCAATTGAATTCATAAGTTGCGGCGCAATAAGACACCAAAGCCTTGCTTATAAATCAACCAGAGAAATGAAATTCCGCGCGAAATATTTCCGCCGCGCTGGGCGATGGCCGTGGACCAGCGGCCGAGGTAACTTCACAGGCGGCTCAATTTCGGGCAGCGGAGGATGTCGCATAGCGAAAATTAAATCGTCCTTCCGGCGCGACGTCGCCACGCGTGTAAAAATCCATCACCTCGCCGGACTGCGACAGATTGTCCGCCCATTTGAAATCAAACGCGGTTTCCGTTTCCCCCGTTTTCAGGCCGAGCGCCGCGCGCGGCACCGCCAGTTGTAGTTCGTTGCCTTGCACTTGAAATTTCACTGGCATGACTTTTTCCCAGTTCCAACCGCCGGCGTTTTTTTCCAGCCAAAATTTTCCATCCACATCCCGCATCCGATTGATGATGAAATCGTAGCCGGCCCAGCCGGTCTGCGGATTCTGGTCCGCATCGATCAGCAGCCACATCCAGTTCGTGTCGGTCGCCGGCGTGAGCGGCTGGACGGTGCGGGCGTAAAAATAAATGTTTGTGGCGTCGCGCGCGACTTTGAACTGCGCCAGATCATTGCGGCCGGTGAAATTTTGGTAGTGCGTGCCGCCAGCACCATCGAAATCCCGCGCCGCCGTTTCGCCGACGTGATCCAGAAAATCCGGCTGCACATCCTGCCATTGGGCAAATCCGTTCGTCGCGCCGATGGTTTTCGGTGGCGACACCGGCGGCAACGGCGGCACGCCTTTGTAGCGGCGCACATTCGCCACCAGTTGATAATAATAATTGTCGCCGTGTCCGCCTTTCACCGGCTCGATGTCGCGGCTGAACTCCTGATTGAACTGGTCCACAAAAACAATCGGCTGGCCGGGACGATCCCAGCGGCCCGCCACCCATTCATTCCAGCCCGTGACCATGACGAACGGCGGCGATAATTCAAACACCCGTTTCCATTGTTCCTGAAAATTGTAGCCGGCATTGACCGAGCCGGGCGCGATGTGTTGTTGACCGTCGTGAAAGCTGCGCCCGCGGGCCGCACCGGAACTCATGTTCTCCACCCGCCCGTTGTCGGCCCGGAGATTTTGCGCCACAGCCACGTTCACCTGCTCCGGCACCTGCGGGTTGTCGGTGAAACCATACGGCTGCGGATACGTCGCCTCCCAATGCCAGGCGTAAGGCGTGTTCGTGAGCGTGAAAGGCCAATGCGCGGCACGCAGCGTGAAGAAATCTCTCACCGCCGGATTTGCCGCCAAGGGATCACAAATCATCAGCGGCCGGCCCTGCCACCGAAACCATAATTCCGGATACAGATTTTTTTCGTAAAGGTTGGCGTAAATGGTTTGCGCCGTCTCGCCGGCCTTGGTGTTGACCATGAAAGCAATCTGCGGTGTATGGCCGCCAGCCCGGCGCACTGCGGCAAAGACTTCACACAAGGCCAGATAATTTTGCGGATAAGACTGGGCATTGGTCGTGTCGAAGATCACCACATCCACGCCTGCATCCGCCAGCAACTGCGCGTGCCGGCGCAACACCCACGGATCATTGCTGCGGTAATAGCCGAACAATGGCTCGCCCCAATAATAAGGCGTGCCGATCCGGCCCCAGAACGGGCTGTCCGGTTTTTTGAGCACGTCCGGATCAAGCGCGAAAATTTTGGCGAGGTCATAAGGCCCGTCCAGCGCCTCGCAGCGCGGCGCGCCAGAATGGTTGATGAAATAGAAAATGCCCACGAACCGGTTGCTCTTCGGCAGGCCGACTTCGGCGGCCAGCGGCAGCGAACGGCCCAGCGCATCCGTCGCCGGCCACGGCACGCCGGGATTTTCCTGGGCCAACAGAGCGACGCCCGGCAGCAGTGCCGTGAGGGCGAGCAGGCTGAAATGTTTTGGACGCAGAGCGGTCATTGAGAATTTGGCCGGAAACATGGTCGCCACTTTTAACTGATTTTGTCCTGCGCCGCCATCACGCATTTGCGGTTTAGGAAATAAGTTTAAATGCAATCTTCAGCCGGTTGGCACAAGCAGCGGCTACCCGCTGCTATTTGTGTCAATTCACCATTTGACGGCCAGCCGAGTGTGCATTTTGCGCGCTCCCGCCATCAATTTTCTTGCTTCCCAATGGATTGCGGTAAAATGGTTGAATCATGTCGTCATCGTCAGATTTGAAAAATGCCGCCACCCGCCCGCCGCTGGACATCGCCGCGCTCGTCAAAGAGCACGCCGGGAAAAATTACGAGCTGCACGCCGAACACATCAATCCCGCCAACGTCCGCACGCTCAAAACCATCGGCTTCGACCGCTGCTACACGCGGGCCGAGGGGCCGTATCTCTGGGACGTAAAAGGCGAGAAGTATCTCGACCTGCTCTCCGGCTACGGCGTGTTCGGGCTGGGCCGCAATCATCCCGAAGTCCGCCGCATCCTCAAAGAATTTCTCGACGCTGATTATCCGAGCCTCGTGAAGATGGAAGCGCCACTGCTCTCTGGTCTGCTTGCCGCCGAACTGAAGAAGCGGATGCCGAACGAACTCGACATGGTATTCTTCACCAACTCCGGCGCGGAAGGCGTGGAGACGGCCATCAAATACGCCAAATGCGCCACCGGCAAACCCGCGCTCATCCATTGCAAAAAATCCTTTCACGGCTTGAGCACCGGTGCGCTCTCGATCAATGGCGACGACAGTTTCCGCGACGGTTTTGCGCCGTTCCTGCCGGATTGCCGCGCCATTCCGTTCAATGATTTGGACGCGCTGGAAAAGGAGTTGAAAAAAGGCGACGTCGCCGCATTCATCGTCGAGCCGATTCAAGGCAAAGGCGTGAACCTGCCGCAGCCCGGCTATCTGCTCGCGGCGCAGCAGCTCTGCCGCAAACACGGCGCGCTGTTCATTGACGACGAAGTGCAGTCCGGCATGGGCCGCACCGGAAAATTTCTCGCCATCGAACACGAAGGCGCGGTGGATCCCGACATTGTGGTGCTCGCCAAAACGCTTTCCGCCGGGTTTGTGCCGGTGGGCGCGGTGTTGTGCAAAAAATGGATTCACGAAAAAGTTTTTTCCTCGATGCAACGTTCCGTCGTTCACAGCTCGACGTTTAGCCAGGGCAGTTTTGCAATGGCCGCCGGGCTCGCCGCGCTGGATGTGCTGGACCGCGAAAACCTCATCGCCAACGCCGCAAAAATGGGCGACTTCATCGGCCAGGGTTTGACGGCGATGGTGCCGCGGTTTGAATTCATGAAGGAAGTCCGCTGGCGCGGTTTGATGGTCGGCATCGAATTTGGCTCGCCCCGATCCATCTCCTTGAAAATCGCCTGGACGACGTGCCACACGCTCGACAAAAGCTTGTTCCCGCAAGCGGCGGTGATTCCGCTGATGGACAAACATCACATCATCACGCAAGTTGCCGGCCACGGCGTGGACGTGGTCAAACTGCTGCCGCCGCTCATCATCACCGAGGCCGATGCGAAATGGTTCCTGAACGCGTTCGAGGACACGATGGTGCAAATGCACAAATTCCCCGGCCCGGCTTGGGACGTGCTGACCGGCATCGGCAAAATGGCCATCACGCAGCGCGCCCGTTGAACTTGGAACCGTGCCGGTGAGATTGAGTGGCATTGCCTCACTTTCCGTTAAAGCATCGCAGTTACGCTGTTCTAAAACGTCTCCCAGCCGGCCTCGGCGTAGGCCCAGACGGGAAAATTGCAATTGTCCGCAGACCATCGCCGCAAAGCAACCGGCCGGATTGAAAGCTTCAATCCGGCCGGTCATGTTTATCGTTTTCCGGTTTTTATTTCAATGCACCAGCCGCGAAACCATCGCGTAGATAATCAGCACCAGCAGCACCAGGCCGAGGCCGAAGAAGAAATAACCGAATGATTTGGCGATGTTCTTCCAGCGGAACCATTCGTCGCGCACACGATAGTCGTCCAGCTTGCCGGTTTTGATCAGCCGGTCATACCAGCGGCGGCGTTCGTGCAACATTTCGGCCTTGGAGACGCGGCCGGAGAAGATCACGGTGTCCATCGGGAATTTCTCGATCCGGAAATGCGTGTTAAAGAAATGGATCGAGAAAATAAATCCCGCCGCCAGCAGCGCCTCATCCGAATGCAGAATAAGCGCGATGTTGATCGCCCAGCCGGGCAGGAAGCGCGTGAAAAATTCCGGGAACCACATGATCAGCCCGGAGAAGCCGATGATAGCCACGCCCCAGAACACCGCGAAGTAATCGAATTTTTCCCAATACGTCCAGCGATCAAATTGCGGCTTGGGGCCTTTGCCGAAGAACCATTTGTTATGGTTGATCAGGTCGCGCAGGTCGTCCATCGTCGGCACCATCGAGTCCGGACCAAACACCACGGAGAAGAAGCGCTTGAATTCAATCTTGCCGGTGGCCGGATTGCGCAGGTTGCCCCGGCCCTTCCACGAACGGCCGATCAGCGAACTTAAGTGCAGCGTGAAATACAGGAATGTGATGATGGCGCCGAAGCGGTGCAGCATCCGCGCCGTCTCCGGTCCGCCGATGAGGCTGAAAATAAATTTCGCCCAGTCGGTGTAATAGAATTTCAGCGGCATGCCGGTGACGACGAGCAGCAGAAAACTCGTCACGACCATGAAGTGCAGCATCCGCTCGAACGGCACGAACCGCGTGAACCATTCGTCGCCTTCCTGCGTTTTGATCTTCGCCTCGCGGAAAGTTTTTGAGTCATGCAAATACAACCACACCGCGCGCACCAGCCATGCCAGCGTGTGGAGGCCAAAGAAAGCGAAGGTGCCGATGAGCAAGCCGGTCATCGCCAGAAATACAACGTGCAGCAGCGGATAATTTTTCTTGTCGAGCGGATTCGCGTGCGGACGGTATTCCGTGAATTTCGCCGTCGCACCCGGATGACATTTCTGACACGTCACCAGAATGTTGGTGGCGGAAAGATGCGAGGCGGGATTGGACACCGGCAGCACGTCGTGAAAACCGTGGCAATCATAGCACGCGGCAACTTCCGGCGCGGAATTTGCCAAGCCGAGCATCATCGCCTTGCCGTGATAAGTTTCGCGGTAGTGTTCCAGCCGGTCGGCGTGACATTTACCGCAGCGCTCGTCGCTCAAGGATTTGAAATTTTTGCCCGTCGGATTCACGATCTGATGCGCGCTGTGACAGTCAATGCACACCGGCCCGCGCGGATCGCCCGCCGCGAGCAACTGGCCGTGAACGCTCTGGTTGTAAGTTTCCTCGATGCCGACGTGGCACTTGCCGCAGGTCTTGGCGACGTTGGCGTGATTGATCGGCGAGTCGCGGTCAATGTTGCGCTTTATTTTGTGCGCGCCATGACAATCATTGCACGACGGCGCGACGATCAAACCCATTTTCAACAGCGCCTTGCCGTGGATGCTGTCCATGTATTGATTCGCTGCTTCAGGAAATTCAATCTGGTATTCCTTCGTGAGATTCGTGTTGCTGTGGCACTTCGCGCAGGTCGCCGGCAGATTCATTTTGTAAACCGACGAATGCACGTCTTTCACCGGCAGGATTTCGTGGTTGCCATGGCAATCCCAGCATTGCGCCGCGCCCGAAGCGCCCATGCTGTGGCTCATGCCGTGGATGCTCGTCGCGTAATCCTTGCCTTCCTTGTCGTGGCAGCCGGTGCAGTTCGGCGGCGGCACATTTTTGTCGTGCTGCATCTCCTTGATGCCGTCGTGACAGTCAATGCAGTCGAGCGAACTGTGGACGGACTTGGCGAAGCCGTTCGTCGGAAACAGCGCCATCGGCACGGCGTGGCCATTGACCACGCGCTTGTTGGCCGGATCGGTGTGACAGTCGAGGCAGTCGGCGTTTTTCAGTTTTTCCGCCGCGAACAACAGCGTCGGCAACAGCATGAAAGCCGATGCCATTAGCCGAAGCCGGTAAAAAATGTGATGTGGTCTGGTTGCCATACCCCACTACAATCGGCGTAAACCGAATTTACGGCTTGCCACCCTTTGCCGTTTGCTTGGCATTTTTTGGCTAGTCACATGCGGGCGGACTTAATAATTGAAATTTCCGGTCGCTGCCGAAGCCAAAAAGTTCGCGCTTGGATCGTTTGAAGACGAACACCTTGCCGACGGATGAAGCGACCCGGGCGCGCGAAAGTTTTTCGATTTTCTTTACGCCGCCTGACGTCCTTGTTTGTATCTGGCAACTTTTCTCAATCAACTGACAGGCAGAGAAAGAATCGGCAAGATTTATAGCGTGATTGGGGCATAACAATTTTCCCACGCGTTTTTATCAGAACTGTTTCAATCGCCTGCCTCATTCCCGATCAAATCTGGTATCCGCTCCCACAAGGCATGTCGTTCTTAAAGAATTAGGATTGTGCCAGTATCGTCGCCATGATACCTGTCAGTCAGCCACTTTTTTAAAAATCCACAGACACGCGTCAAACTTGGAAAACCATTTTTATTTATGCAATTCGCCTTCAATCGGATTTTGTTACGGGGACGAAAACTGAGTCTGGGCTTGCGCTTGGGCCTGCTGACCATCTTGCTGGCGCTCTCGACTGCCGCAGCCGATAACAATTCTCCAGTCGTCCACAAAGTCTTCCTCACGCCACGTCTGCACTTGGGCAACACGGGAATTATGCCGATCCAACCCATAGATGAAGCCGCGTGGATCTGGCATCCGGATTTTGGGAATCCGGCCGCCCCGTCCCATGCCGAATACTTTTCAGGCGGGTGGCAACAACCCGTTTTTTTGCGTTTTCGCCGGCAGTTTGAAGCCGCTGCTTCGCCGCTGCGGATTCACGTCAGTGCCGACGAACGGTTTGAACTTTTTCTGGACGGCCAGCGCATCGCGCGCGGACCCGACCGGTCCGACGTGGAACACTGGTCTTATTCAACCTATGACCTCCAACTCGCACCGGGCAGTCATCGCCTTGAAGCGCTGGCTTGGAGCATCGGACCGTATCAACCGGTGGCGCAGTTGTCCTGGCGGGGCGGTTTCGTGCTCAAGGCCGAAGGGGATTACGATGATCAGCTCACCACCGGCAAGGCGGCTTGGGAGGTCGCCAAGCTTGCCGGTTTTGATTTTAGTTCCGGTGTTTTTTTCGTCGGTGCGCAATTGACCGCGCAGGGCTGCGGGCCGCAATGGAAAGAAGGTGACTACGTCCCGGCCATCGTCATCCGCGCACCGCTCAAAAAAGGCAATATGTGGGGCGAACCAGCCGCCGGCTGGAAACTTTGCCCAACCACGCTGCCTGATCAGTTGGATCACGAGATTACCGCTGGTCGGGCCGTGGCGTTGGGCCGCGGCGCGCTCGCGAAAGATGATTCTATAACTGCGGAACAAGCGCGGCAGCCGGATTTGACCAAGTGGCAGGACCTCATTGATGGTAAAGGTCAGATGGTAGTCCCGGCGCATTCGGAGCAGTTTCTGCTCTGGGATCTCGACAATTATTATTGCGCTTATCCGGTGTGCGAAGTCAGCGGCGGAGCGGGCGCAAAAATGACCTGGGGTTGGGCCGAGTCGCTCTATTTGCCCAAATCCGAGGCCAAAGGTCAGCGCGACGAATTTATCGGGAAAACTTTCCACGGCATGACCGACACTTTTCTGCCCGGAGGCGGCGAACATCAAAAATTCAGCACTTTGTGGTGGCGGGCCGGGCGTTGGTGTCTGGTTTCAATCAAAACCGAAGCTGAACCCTTGACCATTCACCGACTGGCACTCAACGAGAGCCGCTATCCCGTCGAGAACGAAAGCCGTTTTGATGGTGGCGATCCGGAGCTTTCGGGAGTCATCAGTCTGGCGGTGCGTGGCCTCCAGATGTGCTCGCACGAAACCTTCATGGACTGCCCCTATTACGAGCAACTTCAATACGATGGTGATACGCGATTGGAACTGCTCACGACTTATGCAATGACCCGCGACGACCGGCTGGCCAAACGCGCCATTGAACTATTTGATTTCTCCCGCCGCAATTGGGGTTTTGTCAACGAACGCTATCCGGCTTATCTGCCGCAACAATCGCCGACCTTCTCCTTGATCTGGGCGCTGATGCTGAACGACTACACTTACTGGCGGAATGATCCGGCGTTCGTGAAAGCGCGCGTCATCGGCCTGCGCTCGATGCTGGAACACTTCGAGCCTTATCTGAACAAAGATGGCTTGCTGGAGAACTTGCCGGGCTGGCCGTTCATGGACTGGGTGCCGCAATGGAAGAACGGCGACGCGCCCGATGGCGCCACGGGCGTTTCATCCCTCAACAACCTGCTTTACATTTATGCCCTGCAGAAATCCGCGCAAGTAGAAGATTACCTGGGCGAGCCACTGCTGGCGCAGCGCTTGCGCGCCAAAGCCGAGCGCACCGCAGCCGCAGTGCGCAGCAAATTTTGGGACGAAAAGCGCGGGCTGATGGCGGACAATCTCGCGCACACCGAATTCAGCGAGCACGGCCAATGCCTGGCGCTGCTTACGGACACGCTGACGGGCGCACCGGCCAAGCGTTGCTTTGCACAACTTTTGACGGCCCCGGATCTCAAACGCGCGACGATTTACTTCAGCTTTTATCTGATGGAAACCTGGCAGAAATTCGGGCGCGGCGACCTGATGCTTGAGCGGATGAGTTTCTGGAAAGATTTGGTCAGACAAGGACTCAAGACTCCGGTCGAAATGCCGGGCAACACGCGCTCGGATTGCCATGCCTGGGGCAGTCATCCGCTGTTTGATCTGCAGGCCAGCGTTGCCGGCGTCCGTCCGGCCTCGCCCGGTTTCCGCACCGTGCGCATTGCGCCCCTGCCGGGGAAATTGCCGACAATCGTCAGCCGCACGCCGCACCCGGATGGTTATATCTCGCTCGACCTCGACTTTGAGGGCAAGCGCTGTCACGGAAGCGTTGAGTTACCGCCGGGCATCACCGGAGTTTTTGTCTGGCACAGCAGGGAACAAAAGCTGAACAGTGGTGTGAACAGAATTAACCTAAACTTATAAGCAGCGTTAGGAATTTGACCTAATGACCATTCCAGTCTTTCTTTCGAGCCACCGCCGACTCCTGACGTGAAAATCCGCTCCGCCATCGGCAAAGGTGGCCTTGCGCCAGCACCAAAACACTTTTGGTTGGTGCCAACCCAAAAAGGTTTTACGGCAATTCAAGATTGTTTTGGGACAACTCACGATTGTTTTGGCGCAACTAAAAGTGATGCGGTGCGGGCACCGTCCCGGTGCGCGTTTCCGCAACTGGCGGCGGGACACCACCACCGGGAGAAATGGCGATGAATACTGATGTTCAGGAAGTAAAACCGGAACCAGCGGCAAAGGAAACGCTCTGGGCGTTTGAGCAGCCCGACGTAATCCACGTGATAATATTCCACGCCCGCCGGTCTTTGCAGACGGCCACCGCTGCCGGCAACCCGGTGGCCCTCCGCAAGTGCTGGCCCTCCGCAAGGAGCGAGAATCAGTTTTTAATTCCGCCCAAGGATTAAAAGTTTTCCGCGCAAATGAAGAAAAAACCGGCCTGGCTCCGCAGATGGACCGGCACTGTTCGTGGCCGGTGTTTCTGAGGCTTGTATCCGGAATTTTTGCCCGATAAACTTGGTTGGAACACGAACGAGAAACACCATGAGCGAATTCATTTTTTCCTGCCCGGCCTGTGGCCAGCAACTTTCCGGCAACACCGAGCAGGCGGGCACGGATATCAACTGTCCGGCGTGCCATGCCCTCATCGTAGTGCCAAAGGAAGCCGCCGGAACCACTGCGGTTCCTCCCCTGGCCAATGCCCCGCTGCCTTTTGCCGGCTACACCGCCGGTCCCGTTGCGCCACGGAATTCCCGGCTGGCCATTGCCTCTTTGATCTGCTCGCTGGCCTCGCTGGTCACCTGTGTGGGCTGGCTGCCGGGGATCATCTGCGGGCATCTGGCCAAGTCACGCATCCGCCGGGATCCGACGCTCAAGGGCAATGGCCTGGCCACCGCCGGCCTCGTCATCGGCTATCTGATTTTGACGCTGGAAGCGGGCACCGCCGCCGTCAAGTTGTGGTCCTTTTCCCACGCCGTGAAACAGGGATTTGAAAATGTCGCACAGTCGCTGGCCACCAACAATTTCATCATCACCACAACCAACTTTCAGACCGGGGCCACCGCGCAAACGACCTTGAATGCCAACCCGCCGGTGACCATCGCCGCCGTGGCTTGGACCACCTCCCTAGGCCGGATGACCTTTCCCACCCATCCCGTCAGCGGGCAGTTGCACGGTCTCGATTTCACCCTCAAGACGGCGATGCTCAGGACGGTCAATTTGAAATTGAATTCCGAAAACGGACTGACCTTGGAAATTCTGGGCCTGGGAAAATCTCCGGAAGGGCAGAGCTACACGATCTCGGCAGCTGACGACGGCGGCAACCCACGCGTCCGGCTCACCTGGAAGGAAGGCGACACCGTGCAGACCGTGACCTTCAACCAAGGTTATGCCTTGAAACTGGATTTCGGTCAGGCCGCCGGACGGAAGCTGTCCGGGAAAATATATGTGTGCTTGCCGGATGATGCCAAAAGCTGCCTCGCCGGAACCTTTGAAGTGCGGCTACCCAAATCCAAGTGACAAACCCATTCGATAAAAGCCACATTATAATATTCCACGCCCGCCGGTCTTTGCAGACGACTGAAGGTGCCGACGACCCGGTGACCAGTCCGGCACGGACCGCGCCGGGTGAACTCGCAATACGGCTGGCCGTGGTGCCGGCGCACATCCGGCAGGTGGTCGAGGCCTCACTCAAGCGGCTCCGGGTCGAGACGATTGATCTGCTCTACCAGCATCGGGTGGACCCGAACGGCCCATCGAGGACGTGGCCGGGACGGTGAAGGAGTTGATCCGTGCGGGCAAGGTGAAGCATTTCGGGTTGTCGGAAGTCGGGGCGCAGACCATCCGCCGCGCGCGCGCCGTCCAGCCGGTGACGGCGTTGCAAAGCGAATACTCTTTGTGGTGGCGCGAGCCGGAAGTGGAAATTTTGCATGTGCTGGAGGAATTGGGCATCGGCTTCGTGCCGTTCAGTCCGTTGGGCAAAGGTTTTCTCACGGGCCAAATCAAGGCGGACACGAAGTTCGACAGCACAGATTTCCGCAACAATGTCCCGCGTTTCAGCGCGGAGAACCGCAAGGCGAACCAAGCACTGGTGGATTTAATCGGCCGGTTTGCGGCGGAGAAACAGGTGACGCCCGCGCAGGTGGCGGTGGCGTGGCTGCTGGCGCAGAAGCCGTGGCTCGTGCCGATTCCCGGCACGACGAAGCTGCCTCGCCTGCGCGAGAATTGCGGGGCGGCGGCGGTCGAGATCAGGCCGGAAGAATTGCGCACGCTGGAAATCATGGCGGCCAAAATTCCGGTTCAAGGCGCGCGTTACCCGGAACATTTGCAGAAGCTGGTGGGCCGGTAAATGGAAAAAATTACGAGCCACCTCACCCGCCATAGCCGTTGTCGCTGCTCCCCCGTTTCACGGCGGAGAGGGAGAACTTGCGGTCATCATCGCGGCGCGCGGGGTGACGCTCTCATCCAATTTTCTTTCCGGCCTGCTGGAGACGGCTGCCATCGTGCTGCATTGCGGCGAGCGGTATCAGCCGTGCGGCTGGACGACGCCGCTGGCGCGGACGGTGGATTTGAAGACATTTCAAAACCAGACAGCCAAGCCCAAACGCCTGAATGAAAAACTCTGGCACGAAATGTTGCGCGGCAAGACGCTCATCCGTTTAACCGGAGAAGCCATTTTACCCGAGGCACTTTCCACAAGCCACGCACTCTGCGCTTGCGTTCGTCGAGCAGCTTTGAGTAGCTTGCATGTTGGTATGACAAAGCGGCGGCAAGATTGACTCCAGCTGGCGTGGCAAAGGATTGCACGCCGTTGCATCCCTTCAATAATATTGACAATTAACGGCAGGCCTGTAGCTCAATGGTTAGAGCAGAGCACTCATAATGCTTTGGTTCCCGGTTCAAGTCCGGGCAGGCCTACCAAGCTTTTCAGACATCTTTTCCTAAACTGCCGGGTGATCCGCTTTAAAAATTTGGAATTGCCAAATGTTCTCGTTCACCGCCGCAATTGCCAGACCGAACTATCGAAACCGGCCCTGGCCGCCAGCGCCGGCTGGACCGCCTGGATCTTACTTTGCGCCGTTGCGACCGCAACGATCCGGTGATTTCGCAATGCTAAATCCGGCTCATTCATTTTACTTTACCCGAAATCCCATTGGTTCCAGCAGCGTGCCGTCGGGAAATTGGAAGGCGGTGGAACCAAAGTTCACGGTGACGGTGACGCCGTTGGCGAAGACGGTTTGCTGCACGTTCCGATCTGGCGTGAGCAGTCGGTGATCGGTCATCTCGCTGTAACCGACGCGGCGAACCAGCGCGCAGATGTTGCGGTAACTTTGCACGAAACGATCCTTGTTTGCCTGCCAGAGCGCGCGGTCGAACATGAACATCGGCGGCGTGGCGTAAAGGACGTTGAACAAGTCGCGCTTGTCCCAGAGCATCGGCAGCTTGTTGTTGTAATCGCCCCAATACCATTGCGCCACCACACACTCGTGATAGACCAGTTCCCAGAGCGGCAGGCGATACTGATGGCCCAATTGAAATTTCACCACGCGCTCCGGGGCGTTGGTCCAGATGCGCGCCATGTCGCGGCCGGCGTCGGGCACGCGGTAGGGACCGAGGCTCATCATGCCCTCGAAGTAATGCACGAACGGCACGGCCGCCTCGTGGCCGGTTTCGCTGCCCGTGACGAGTTGGTTGTCATGCGAAATATAATCGAGCAATTTCATTTTCCAGACCTTGCTGTCCGTGCGCGTCATCGGGTGATTGGTGTTGTAGCACTCCTGCCAAGGCGCGGCGGTGGTGGTGTCAATAAACCGGCAGCGGTAAGGATGCGTGACAAGTTCGGCGGGAATGCGTTTGGCCGCATAGCCCACCGCCCGCTGGTCGCAAAGGACGCCACAATATAACCAATCGTCTTGCTTGCTCTTCACGCCCCAGCCGCGCTGCCAGTCGCCGTTGGCTTTGCGGATGATGTCCGCTGGCCAGGCCTCGGTCACCCAATCACCGTGCCGCCCATTCAGTTTTGGAAAATTCGCCGGGTCCATCACATCCTGGTAAATATCATAGCGGCTGGTCAGCACGCCGAGGTCGTTGAGGGCGCGGAGATTTTCCGGGCTTTGCGCGTTGCTCCATAAAATCCGCTCGATGCCGGCGGATTGAAGTTCTTTCACCATGCCGACGGCGTCACGATCCCAACACCAGACGTTCACCGCACCGATCAACAAATCCACATTCGGGTTTTCGCGTCGTTTTTGTTCGAGTGTTTTGAACAGGCCAATTTTTTGCGCATACGTGCGATAGCGTTTGGCCATGGCCACATGGCCGCCTTGGTCGAAAAAAACATAACGCAGCCTTCGCGTGTAGCCGAACTGGCCGTGCTGCGCATCCCATTGCGGCGCGATGGCAAGCAGTCCATCGGGCCGCTCAATGCGAATCGTGGCGTCGTCCGGCGTTTCGATGATTGCCATGTAGCCGCGCGCGCCATCGGTGGCGCCCCAGAAGCCCATGCAGATGCCGTGGCCACCGTAGGCCACAAGGCTGAATGGTTCAATGCTTCGGTCTTCGACCGGATACGAAATGCCTTCATTCATCGGCACCACGAGGTATTCGCCAGGATGCGAGACAAACGGATGCGGGAAACGTAAGGCTCCTAGCATCTCGCCTTGGGCTGTCAGCTCGACCGTGAACTCGGGTGCATCTTTTTCCATCCGCATCGTGCCCGTGATTTCCTGACCCGACGCGACATGAATGAGCTTGAGCTGGAATTGGTCGCTTTGTGCAGACGCGCTGGTGATAATCACGTCGCTTGCGAGCGGCGTCTGCTCAAACCGCTCACCGGTTCGGCGGTCACGAACGGAAAGCGTGGCGTTGCTGGTGTTCAGTGAAACTTCCAGAGCGGAGTTCGTGATGGAAAGCGTGCGGGGAATATTTGCCGACGTCGTCACCGTCACCGCACCGGATTTTTCCAGCGAGAAATCGTCCACCCAAACGACCAGCGGGCCAGAACCAATAAGCCGTGGCTGAATTTCCACGACTCCCGGCGGCACGATGAACCGTGTTCGCACTCGCTGCCAGTCGGCGGTGTCATGCAAGGACCGTTCACCGTAGGACCATTCGCGCGCCTTTCCCTGCGCGTCGTGCGTGGAAACGCAGAGACTCACCTCGCCACCCCGGCTCTCCAGTTTCAGCCAGGCTTGCAGTTCATAAACCTCGCCTGCCTGCACCGGCACCCGGCGCGACGTTTCCAAGCTCCAATCCTTTTCGCCGCGATGCTCAATGCGCGCGGAAAATTTTCCGGCGTGCACCGTGCCGCTATCCAGAACCAGTGAACCGGCATTCGCGTCGCGCGTCCATAATGGCCGCCAGCCCGCCAAGCCGGACTCAAAGCCGCCGTTCGTGACGATGTCTGCGCGGCACACCACGGTGAGGAACATTGCCGCCAGCCAGATCCCGGAGACGATTTTGAATTTGCTGAAATGGCCGGGAGCAGTTTTCATAATGATTCGCAATGCCATGCGGAATTGTGGAATAGTGACGCAATTGCGTAAATCCAAATCCACGAAATCGTCTTGATGCACGGCAGCGGCTCGACGCACGAAGGTTTCGGCAAAGCTCTGTAAATTCTCGGCTCCACTGCGGCACTTTAGCGCGGAAAAATTGCTTTGATGAGCCGAGTCCAAAAACTTAAAACCACCAAATACTATTCCGCCGATGCCTTGTTTAATGCATCAACGCCACCCAGGCGAGCAGTCCGGCCAGCGCGGCCAGCGTCACGGGAATTCCCAGCCGCGCGAAATCCCAAAAGGAAATTGTGATGCCCATTTCCCGCGCCTGCTGCACCACAATGATATTCGACACGCTGCCAATGATGATCAAACTGCCGCCGAAACTATTGGCCAGCGCCAGAATGTATGGCGTGGCGGGCCTCGCCAGATCAACCACCTTGAGCAGCAGCATCACGGCGGCGGAATTGCCGGCCAGATTCGACAGCGCCGTCGTCGCCAAAGTCAAATTGACCGGGGCATTGAGATTAAATCCGCCGTGGGCCAGCGAGTGAATGACTTGTTCGCCGTAACCGGTGGCTTGAAAAGCTCCCGCCACCACAAATAGTCCGACGAACAATACCAGAATCGGCCACTCCACCAGTCCAAGCAGATCTTCCGTGCGAAATTTGGTGCTGGCCAGATGAACACCGGCCGCCGCCAGAACGATCACTTCTTTGGGAAATGAAGTGAAGAGCAACCCGATGACCACGACGAGCATGATGATTCCTTTCACAGTATGCCGCCGGTCGAACGGATAAATTTGCGGCGTCAATCCATATTGATTGGCCGCCGGCAATTGAAGACTTTTTCGGGACATCAGCCAGATGATGCCGTAGGCGGCCGCCATGGCGAAGCTGACTGGCGCGAGGCTCCAGAGCAGATAGCGGCCAAAATCCAAATGCGCCACCTGTCCAATCATCATGTTCTGCGGATTGCCGATCAAAGTGGCACCCGCGCCGATATTGCTCGCAATCGTCAGCGCAATCAAAAAAGGCACCGGATTGATTTTTTTGCGCAACAGCGCGCTGCCGGTGATCGGCGCAAAGGCATAACACACGATGTCGTGATTCAGAACCGCCGAAAGGCCGCCGGTCACCAGCATCAGAATCAAAAGAAATCGCGCAGGATTGCCGAGTTGATTGGCGAGCTTCTCCGCCACCTTGTCATAAAATCCCGACAGGCGAAGTTGCGCGGAGATGACAAAAAATCCGAAGAGCAGGCAAATCGTCGGGCCATTGACAAACGACATCGCGTCGCTGGTCGTCACCCCGCCAAAAATCATCAGGCTGATCGCTCCCAATAAGGCAATGCCCGCCCGATTGAGTTTCAAGCCCGGAATATGTCCGACCGCGATCCCGATATACGTCACGGCGAAAATCGCCAGAATGATATTGACTGGGTGCATTGATTTTACAGCGAACAAACCGCTCGAGATCGTGAGTCATTAACCTCATGGATCATGCCGCTGCGGTTGATCCAGCAAATTGCCGGTGCTGATTTATGCCCAAACCAGCTTCAATGTAAAGCGGCGGTTGCCGGACAGTGTCCGCATTGGGTGGGGCGAGCGTCCTCGCGAGCCGCTCAAACCCTAGGCTCACGCCGGCTCGCGGGGACGCTCGCCCCACCGTTTTTTGGAATCAGGACACGATTTTTCCTGTCTGTCCCGTGATTTGGAGTGCGCGGACATGTCCGCGCTTTGGAACTGGGCGACATGTCTCCCAGTGGGAAAGCGGCGACGTGTCGCCGCACGCCAAAAGCAAGGCAACTGCCGGACAGTGTTCGCATTGGGTGGGGCGAGCGTCCTCGCGAGCCGCTTAAATCCAAGGCTCACGCCGGCTCGCGGGGACGCCCGCCCCACCGTTTTTTGAAATCAGGACAGCACCCTTCAGCTCTAAATCAGCTTTCACAGCGGCGCGGAAAGGCGGCGCGTTTGTGGCCTTTCGGTTGTCGCTGCCAAAATCCGACATGACCATCGTCACGTTACAATAGTCGCTGCCAAAATCCGACATGGCCGTTGTAACCTTACAATGGTCATTGCAAAATTAAACATGACCATTGTAACGCTGCAATGGGCGTTGCAAAAATTGGACAGGACGGTTGC